>DATECS010000373.1:0-19128 GCA_035286785.1 Thermoguttaceae bacterium
TTCTACGTGAAACCGCTGCGGCGGCGGCAGATACTGCGGCGTCAGATACTAGTGATCAAATCCTGGACCCAGAAGAACAGCGGTCGGAGAGTTGCCAGCAAGAACATGGCGAGGCCCAGCCAATGAAGCCAGTCGCGTCTGGCTCGGGCCACTACATCCCGCACAACAGCCACGAGAAGCAGAACCATTGGGGCGTAGAAGAGCAATCCTATGTAATCCAGAGAGCATAGTGTAAACCAATCGTTGATTTGCGGATCCCTCGCTATGAAATTCACAACAAGATCTTGGGCTGAGAACATGGCCTTCACGGCAGCGCCAAGCGAACAAATCCCCAAGAAAACTCGCCATAAGCGGCCAGCCGGACATCGGATAATACCTGTCAAACAAATGGCAGCCGCCGTGAGTTCGGACACTAGCCAAATAAGCAAGTAGATGATCCCGTCGTCCTCGTATGATATTGGGCCGAAGGTCAACAGTACTATCGCTGTGATGATGCCAATTAGTTCGTTTGTGACCGCCAATACACATTGGGCCAACAGAATCCAGTGGCCCGGTTGAAAGCGGCCGGGAGCACGTCGGAGACTATCGCGAAGGAGGATAAACGAGCCGAACAGCATGGCTGCCAACGCAATGATTTGCATGGCCCAACGGGCCATAACGAAGCCGTAGGGCGGAAGAGGCTTCGTAGGATCAGCCGCAAAAAGGATACTGTCGCTCGAAGGTGGCCCATCCATGCTCACCGAGTGGCTCATTAGTATAGCTGCCACCGCAGTCCAAGCCAGCAAATGGAGGATACCCAGGCGTGTAGGCTGGTAGAAAGCGATGACACCGGGGGGAAGTAGGTCGGGGGTGAAAGGGTTTTTACCCGAGGCGTCAGCAATGGGGCTATTGAGAGGCTCTTCGGACCATGCGGGATCGGGGACAACGGCGTCGGATTGATTATCCGTGTTGCGATGTGTCATGGGCCGGTCCTTGCATTGATGGGCTCGACCGGATGATTTTACTGGGGCCAAGGAGCACGTACCAGCCAAGCGTGAAGATGGGTGCAATAACGGATTGTGGCGGTATCATGATGAGCCGAACCGTCTGCTCCGAAGGAGCAGTCGTTCGTCCAGCCCAGGGCAACGCCCTGGGGAATCTTTGCGTCCGTAAAGGCCGCGAGGTGGTTGTATTCCTCACGCTCCGCATGAGGTCCGGTTCTCGGAGAGTATGTAGGGTGGGCACCGCCCACCACAAGATCAAGCGACTTTGGTGGGCGATGCCCACCCTACGAAAAACACAGCCTCTCCGCATGAGGTCCGGTTCTCGGATAGTGAAATTTTTCGCGACCTCACGCGGAGCGTGAGGAGTACGGGCCGGTTTCACGAGCAACGGGTGGGGGGACAGACTTCGAGATGCGCTCGCCGTTATGGCTTCCACTCAATTTGCTCAATCGGCTCGATCTGCATCGAATCGAATTCCTCGCGAGAAACTTGGCACACCTCGATTCCGGACTTGCCGAGGAAGTCCTCGATGTAGAGCAGGTAGCCGCGCGGGCCTTTGGATCCCCAGCAATCGATCGACGAAAGGGTCGTTCGCAGCACGCCCACCAGGACGTCGCGCGGGACCGACGGACATCGCTCGAAGAGTCGTTTCCAATGTTCGAGGATGTTCGAGACGAGAAAATCCTTCGCGCGGTACGCCGCTTGTTGCTCGGCCGAGAGGTCGGCCAGCCGGGGCACGAGGCCCTTGCGGAGCCACTCGATCAAGGTCGTCAGACCTTCGCGGACGTCGGCGTCGGTCATTCGCCGATCGGTAATGACAAACGCTTCAAGGATGGCCGTTTCGGCGGCGAGAAAGATGGGAACGTATCGGTCCTTGCGATACTTGTTGCCGTCGTAGGCGAGCGGCGGCGCGTTGGCCTCGCGGCGTTCGAGTTTCTTCTTGCGGTTCTTTTTTTCGAGTTTGAGTTGCTTGCGTCGGGTCATGTTTTTCATGGAACGACCTCCGTTTCGGAACAATGAGCGCGTCACGCGTCGTCAATAATGTTATGCACCGTGGCGGGCTCGGCGAAGTGCAGTTCGTGGAACATTTCTGGTGGGCTGTGCCCACCCTACGGGGCTGGTCATTTCTATTTGAAGTTCCTGGAGAGTGCTCTACGGGGAACGCTGGAGGCGTCGTAGAATGACTCCCAATGTAGGTCAGGCTGTGCCTGACAGTTTTCGTGTCAGGCACAGCCTGACCTACGGCGATGGTCGAGCAGACGTAGCAATAGATGGAGACGCGGGAATTGCCGGGTCACGACCCGGCCTACTACGTGATGGTTGAGCGGGAGGCTGTTATGCGGGATCGTGCCACTAGTTACATTGTCATTCCCGCGAGGCTCGGCTCGACGCGCCTGCCGGAGAAGATGCTCCTGGCCGAGACGGGCAAGCCGCTGGTGCAGCATACCTATGAGTCGGCGCGGCGGGCCACGCGGCCGGCGGGGGTGTGCGTGGCGACCGACCACCCGCGGATTTTTGAGGCGGTCCGCGCGTTCGGCGGCGAGGTTTACATGACTGACCCGGCGGCGACCAGCGGGACGGACCGCGTGGCCGAAGTGGCGCGGAAAATGCCCGACGTGGACATCGTGGTCAATGTCCAAGGCGACGAGCCGGAGATCTCGCCCGACGCGATCGACCTGGTGGTTCGGTTGTTGGAAGAAAACCCAGCGGCCTCGATGTCAACCGTCTGCACGCCGATTCGCAGCCGGGCCCAGTTGGACAACCCGGCCTGCGTGAAGGTGGTGTTCGACCGCACCGGTCGGGCCATGTATTTCAGCCGCAGCCCGATACCCCATCCAAGAACGTGGAACGACGATCTGCTCCGGGCCAATCCCCCCCATTTCTACCAGCACCTGGGGCTCTACGCCTATCGCCGCGAGTTCCTGCTTCGGATCGCCCAGACGCCCCCGGCGGCCATCGAGCAGGTCGAGATGCTCGAACAGCTTCGGGTGCTCGACGCCGGGGAGCCCATCTTGGTGGGGGTGATCGAGGTAGCCACGTTCGGGATCGATACGGCCGAGGATTATCGTGCGTTTGTCGAGCGGCGTCGGTCGGGGTAGAATGGCCCGCTTGGCGCGGGCACGACGCCGGCGCGGCTTCTCGACGAAACAACGGGAGCATCATGACCAAGCACATCTTCGTGACCGGCGGCGTGGTCAGCTCGCTGGGCAAGGGTCTCACCAGCGCGTCGATCGGCATGTTGCTGGAAAACCGCGGGCTGCGCGTCCGCATGCAAAAACTCGATCCTTACATCAACGTCGATCCGGGCACGATGAGCCCTTATCAGCACGGCGAGGTCTACGTGCTGGACGACGGCAGCGAGACGGATCTCGATCTGGGCCACTACGAACGGTTCACCAATAGCCCCTTGACCCGGGACAGCAATTACACGACCGGTCAGATTTATCTGTCGGTGATCAACAAGGAGCGGCGGGGCGAGTTCCTGGGCCAGACCGTCCAAGTTATTCCCCATATCACGAACGAAATCAAGCACGTCCTGGGCAAGCTGGCCGGGGACAATGTGGACGTGGTCATCACCGAGATCGGCGGCACGGTCGGCGACATCGAAAGCCAGCCGTTTCTTGAGGCGATCCGGCAATATTCGCTCGACGTCGGCAAGGAAAACTGCATCTACATCCACCTGACGTTGGTGCCCTATCTGAAGGCGGCCGGCGAACTGAAAACCAAGCCGAGTCAGCACTCGGTCGGCCTATTGCGTCAGATCGGCATCCAGCCGGACGTGCTCATCTGCCGCACCGAACGGTCGATGAGCCACGACGAACGGGCCAAAATCGCCCTGTTCTGCAACGTGCCGATCGAGGCCGTGATCGAGGAAAAAGATAAAGATTTCTCGATCTACGAAGTGCCGATGAGCCTCGTGGACAATCGGCTGGACGAACTGATCGTGCGGAAGCTGGGCCTGCCCGCCGGCGAGTTGGACCTGGCGGATTGGCGCGATCTGCTCGAACGGCTGCACAATCCGCGTCATCAGGTCCGTATCGCCGTGGTCGGCAAGTACGCCGAGCACAGCGACGCTTACAAGTCGATCTACGAGGCGCTGGGGCATGGCGGGGTTGCGCATCGGGCGAAAGTGCAGGTCGATCGGGTACACAGCGAGGCGGTCGAGCAGGAAGGGGCTGAAGCCTTGCTGTCGGGTGTGGACGGGATTCTCGTGCCCGGCGGGTTCGGCGAGCGGGGGATCGAAGGAAAAATTCAAGCGATTCGCTACGCCCGGGAAAACGGCATCCCGTTTTTTGGGATTTGCCTCGGGATGCAATGCGCGGTGATCGAATTCGGGCGACACGTCGTGGGGTTGGACGTGGCCCATTCGACCGAATTCGACAAACACACACCCCATCCGGTAATTTGCCTGCTGGACGAACAAAAGGAAATCACCGACATGGGCGGCACCATGCGGCTCGGGGCCCAGCCGACCACCCTGGCTCTCGAAAGCAAGTCGCGGGCCTGCTATGGGCGCGAGGATATTTCCGAGCGGCATCGGCATCGCTACGAGTTCAACAACGACTATCGGGAACGATTTGCCGAGCAGGGAATGAGTTTCGTGGGCCTTAGCCCGGACGGTTCGCTCGTCGAGATCGTCGAATTGGCCGATCATCCGTGGTTCGTGGCGGTGCAGTTCCATCCGGAGTTCAAGTCGCAGCCCACCCGGCCGCATCCGCTGTTCGCGGGCTTTGTCGGAGCAGCCGTCGCGCGGCGCGAGGCCCATGGCTGTCGAGCCGGCAAAGCCGAACGGGTTTGAGTAGTTGTAGTTGTAGGGTGCGTCTGGACGCACCACGGGCACGTCCGTACTCATCACGCTCCGCGTGATGACACGTTAGACCGGTATTCACATTAAGTGACGACCTCACGCGGAGCGTGAGGAATACGGCTGGTGCATCTGGATGCGACATTCGGACTCAAGGAAACCAAGCCATGACCGACGAGCCCAAAAAGAAAATCATCATCGACGAGGATTGGAAGTCGCAAGTCGAGGTCGAACGCGAGGCGGCCAAGCGACAGGGCGAGATGCCGCCGAGCGAGACGCCGGAAGCGGGCGAGGCGGCACAGGGCGGCGCCATGCCGTGGCCCGAGCCGTCGTTGGCGCTGATGGTCACGACGCTGGCCACCCAAGCGATGGCGGCGATGGGACTTCTGGCATATCCCGACGGCGGGCAGACGAAGGTCGATCTGGCCCAGGCCAAGCACTTCATCGACACGATCGGCGTGTTGCAGAACAAGACGCGGGGCAATTGCGCGGCGGAAGAAACGGAACTGTTCGAAAGCATTCTGCACGAACTGCGGATGGCCTACGTCGCCGTGCAAGAGCGCCAGATAAGCTGAAATTCTCGGGTAGGCCGGGTCGTGACCCGGCTTCGGAAATTCGCGTGTGGATCGCCGGGTCACGACCCGGCCTACGTTCTTGGTTCACACACCCGGTGGAAAGAAGAAAACAAAAACCATGTCCGGCCCGGGCGGGATGGTCCTTCCGTGAGTTGGCCCATCCCTGGTCGATTTGCATTCCAATTGGGGTGACCCGCGCCGGGTAAAACCAGACGAACGTCGGGCCGGACATGGCTTGTTTGATTGAAAACTCCGGGGTTGGTGGAACCACAGATAAACACGGATGAACACGGATGTAGGTCAGACCGTGCCTGACATGAGGGGAGAAAGGGGGTTGTTCTTGTCAGGCACAGCCTGACCTACGGAATGTATCTTTCTCATCATCTGTGTTAATCCGTATGCATCCGTGGTTCCTACTTTTTTACCTGTTGAATTTGCCTAGCTCGACAGTTGTCCAAGCAGGCTTCGGAACTTGGGCATTCGTTGTTCGACGTAGCGAATCCAGGCTGGCGGGTTCCAAATCTCGACGCTCACGCCCGCCCCGACGACCATCACTTCGCCGCCCGGCTCGACGCCGAGGAATTCTCGAAAACCCTCGGGCACGAGCAGCCGGCTTCTTCCAGCCAACGTCACTTCAGTGTCACGGGTCGACAGGAGCCGGCCGAGCAACTGGAGCCGGCCCAACTGGTCGTCGAACTTTCCGGCGGCCAATTTTCCCTTGACCAGGTCCACGTCGGCTCGGAGCTTGGCCTGCCACACGTCGGCGTTCCACAGCCCGAGGCATCCGACCCGTTCTTTGGTCAACATGCACCGGGCGGACTCGGCCGTGAGCAGGTCGGCTAATTCGGAGGGGATCGACAGCCGAAATCGCTCGTCGAGCACCCGCTTGAATTCGCCGACGATGAAATCGCGTGCCGTGGTCATCCGGGCCGTTTTCCTTCAGGGCTTCGCTGGCGGCCTGGCCTCCAAGTTGCCTGTTGGCTTGTTTTGGGCTAATTTCCCACGTTTTTATTGTTCATTGGTTTCCATTGGGTCCAAAACCCACAAACGAGAGTCTAGCAGCTTCAAGTGGCTTGGCAAGAACCCGCCTTAAAAAACGAGAACTTTTTAGGGGGATTTTCTTGCGTGGACGGACACGATGCTCCCCCGGCCGAATGTGGACAGGCGAACAGTTTCGGTGAAGAATCCTCCGAGTCCCCGCGCCTCCGCGTGAAAAAATGCTGTCCAGAAACGTCAGGAAATCACACAGAGGCGCGGGGACGCAGAGAAGCAGGGTGATCATGTGGTGCGTCCAGACGCACCCTACGATTCTTGCGCGACTTGTTTGGTCGGTGTGACGAGCCAAGTGAGGAGTGTTATGAGCGTGAACAAGAAAGCGATGACGGAGATGGTTGTAATGAACGCGGTAATCGTGAACGCGCAATCGAGCCAGGTTATGGCGCCATCGACATTTTGAGGATCATTGGGATTGAGGCTCCTGGTGGCCATCAGGACCATGATGAAGTTCGCAACAAAGCCGACAAGCTCACTCGCCAGAATCACGGCCACGCCGATGAGGAGTCGCATCTTCGTATTGCGAGACATGAAGAAGTTTCCTTTCTCCATTGGGCTGTATAACAATCGGTTCCACCGGCAGCGGGCGGTCGAGGTGGTCGAGAATGCCCGGGGTGCAGTAGACTTTATAGTCCTTTGCCGCGCCGACGATCAAGATCGCTTCGACGTCGTCGGGCAGGCGTTCGATGCCCTTCGGGCCAAGCACGCTCAGCGCCGTGGACCAGATGTCGGCGATCACGGCGGTCGGCGCGACGATCGTCACCGAGGGAACGAGACGGGCGGGGCGGCCGGCGCGCGGGTCGATAATGTGGCTGTAGCGGCGGCCTTGGATCAGACCGAATTTGGCATAGTCGCCGCTCGTGCAAACGGCGACGTCGGTCAACCGGAGCGTCGTAAGCCGTTCCGGTCCGAAGGGATCCTGCACGTCGACCTGCCAGAAACGGCCCTTCGGCGGTCGTCCAAAGCAGGCCATGTCGCCGCCGACGTCGATCATGCCGCCCTCGGGATGAGCCGCGCGGATCGCGGTCATCGCGCGGTCGACGGCATAGCCCGTGGCGATGCCGTCGAGATCGACCGACGCCGTGGCCGTCGCCTTCTCGGCCGACGAGGCCGACAGGCGAAAATCGTCCCAGCGCGATCGCCGCCGGGCCGCGCGAATCTCGTCGTCGGTGGGCAGGCGGTTTCGTTTGGCGGCCTCGCGCCACAATTCGACGAGCGGCCGACAGGTCGCGTCGAACGCGCCGCCGGTGTCGCGGGCCGCGTCCCGGGCCAGTCGCAGCACTTCGAGCACGTCGTCGGACAGCGGCATGGAAACGCCCGCGCCCGCCTGGTTCAACCGCGAGACTTGCGTCGAGTCAATCCATCGACTCATGCGCGACTCGCTCTGGCGCAGGATGGTTTCCGCCTCGCGCAACGCGGCCACGCCCCGCTCGGACTCAGCGGGCGGAACCACGGCCGCCAACGTGCAGTTCGTGCCCATCATGCCTTCCGGGCGGCGCACGACGGCCACGAGCCGGGCCGAGGGCTGAACGGTGATCCGCCAGACGCCGATCCCCACGACGGCCAGCAGCAACAAGAAAAGGGCCGTGTTCACGTAGCGGCTTCGAGAAGGCGTTTTGCATGGCAGCGGCGCGTGGCCGCCGGGATGCGGCATGCGCTTCATTCGTGGCACGCAGGCGCGCGGGCCGCAGGACGAGGCTGGTGGGTCCGCGATCGCTGGTCTTTCGTCGTTCATAACGTACTGTGTGAATCAGCCTCGCCGTGCCGAGCTCGTTCATCGGAATGGCCGCGACCTGGCCCTACCCTACTTTTAGATGGAGATATTTTTCCTGTGCCCTACAGGCCGCGCAAGCCGAATAATCGGGAAGACCAGTATAACCGTGCGCCCACGCGGTGTCGGCGTCGGCAGGGGGGAAATAGACGGGGGGAACATGAGATTTCTGCTTTTACCAACAGGGGGGTGCCCTGCGCGTCCCGGGGGTTCATGTCGAGAACGAAATTTTTTTCCGACCTCGTGGCGTGCGCTTCTTTGGGCATGCATGGCGGCGGTTGGTTGGGCATTGGCCGGTCCGATTTTCGTGAACGCATGGGACGGTTCGTCGGCGGCCGGCGCGTCGCCTTCGGGCGTGGAACGACCGCGGTTCGATCCGAATCGGGCCGACACGAGCCAGGCGGCGCGGCATTCGGCCGTGGCGTCGATTCCGTTTGACAAGCTCGACGCGGCGGCGCGGCGCAAAGCGTCGTCGGTTCTGTCGCGGCCGACGCTGTTTCGACGCATGCCGCTGCACGTCGCGCAGTGCGACCCAGACCTGTACCGATTTCTGGCACGTCATCCCGACGTGCTGGTAAGCATCTGGGAAGAGCTAGGCATCAGCGATTTCCGGATGACGGAGAACGAGTCGGGCACGTTTCGGGCAGTCGAAGGAAATTCGACCCTCGGCACGGCCGAGTTTCTCTATCAGGACAAGGACACCTACGTCGTCTATTGCGAAGGCGAGTATCGCGGGCCGCTGCTGGCCAAGCCGGTCCGCGGCCGGGCGATCTTGATCCTCAAGACGGGCCACGTGCAAGAGGCCGACGGGCGATACTATATCACGAGTCGTCTGGACACGTTCACCTATATCGAAGACGCGACGATCGATTTTTTGACCCGCACGTTCCAGCCGCTGGTCGGCAAGGTGGTGGACAATAATTTTCTTCAGACGTCGGCCTTCGTGGGCAGTCTTTCGCGCACGGCCGAAGTCAATCCGCGGGGCGTTCAGCGTCTGGCCACGCGGTTGAATCGCGTCCGGCCCGAGGTCCGCCGGGAATTCGCGGCGGTGGCGCGGCAAGTCGAACAACGGGCCACGCGACAGGTTTCGCTCGAAACGCCCATGCCCGTCGGCACGCCGACGACGGCGAGAGCGGACGCGGGGCGGTATTAAAGACGCGTTGCGACGTCCATCGCGATTGACGGATCAGGTCGTCTCTTGGCATCCCCCACTTGTAAGGTAGCATGTGCGCATCTATATTGACGCATAGCTTGACCGTGTGTGGATTTGCTCGTGAATCTGGTTGGGAATTCCCACTTTTCGTCGTGACTTTGAGTCTGGCGAGTGAAACAATAGGGATGGACACGGGGAGGCAAGCGAATGCCGACGATCCTCATGATGCTCGGCTGGCGTTTCTTCTTCTACGCCAATGAACTAAATGAGCCGATTCACATTCATTGCCGCAAGGGAGACGCGGAAGCAAAATACTGGCTGGACGTCGAAGGTTTTCAGGCGATCGAGGCCCATGTCTACAATATGAGTCCGGCGGACAAGCGAACAGTGCGGCGGATCATCTTTGAACACTTCGACTACATCGTCACGGAGTGGAACCGATTCGAGGAGAGACGACATGGATAAATCGCACGACGTTCAAAAGATCGAATTGGACGGTTCGATCATGGTGCTCCACGTCGACGGGAAGCGATACGAAATCGACCTCAGCCGATGCTCCGAGCGACTCGCGGCAGCAACCCAATTGCAGAGGGCTAACTTCGAGGTGTCGTCGACGGGATATGGAATTCATTGGCCGGAGATCGACGAGGATCTTTCGATAGACGGGCTGATTGGGGCGAAGCATGAAACGCCGGCGACACGGATGGCTACGTAAAATCGCACGCCATCCCTGATGCCGTGATAGCGTCCTATTTCACGGCATCGTTCCTCTTTTCGAGGTGGCTATTTCAGAACAGCGTCTCAAACCCCGCTTCCTGGAAGTGGCGGTCGTTGGTGAACGCCCGAGTAATGCCAAGACGCCGCATCACGGCGAACGACACACAATCGACAACGCCGGGCTGGCTGGAGTCGCCTTGGCGATAGACCGTCCACGCTTGGCGCCAGTCGTCGTCCGTTGGAAACACCAACATCTGACTCGATTCCAGCCGCTCTCGAAGCCGTTCGACCGACTGACGATAGGGACGCCGAGCGGCCGCATTCGCGCATTCCAGTAGCACGAACGAAGTAGTCGTCAACGCGGCTCTTGTTTGGCCAATGGTGGCAAAGGCGACTTCGGCCGCTGAATGCCACTGGTCGCCGGCATTCCACAGGGCCAACAGGCCGACCGTGTCAAGAAAAACAACGTTCATGGTTGATGTTCGTTGTGTCGTGCGGCGACGTCGGGCTCATCGGAGGCGTAGCGCTCCGCCAGGACCGCGTAGATCTCGTCGAGGCCACGTGGCGAAGCATCCGAGCGCACCAGCCGCGGCTCAAACTCGACCTCGCACGAGTCCGGCAGATCGACACGTCCGACAGGACGGAATACGCCGTTTTCGTAGATCGCGTGAATAGGATTCATGGCTTTGGTTCCTCGGACTTCCACTATCAGTCTATGGCGTCCGCCCGCCAATGTCAATTCGCGATTGTCGGCCCGGTGTGGTAACGGACCATGGCGGTATAGGGTAGGGTGCGTGCTTGCACGCACCGTGACTCTGGCACGCGCCTCGGGCTCCGGTCCGTCTCGCCACGGTTCTGGGGGGCAATTGGTGCGTCCGGACGCACCCTACAAGAGTTCCTCGATGCTCGTAATAATCTGGTCGATGTCCCCGTAATCGGTCTTGGGGTTGAAGAAGACGGCCTTCCACGCCGGCAGGTCGAGGCCGCCGGGCCGGTAGCCCATCGAGTTGGTGAAGCTCAGCCGCGCGTCGATCGCCGGATTCAACGTGGCGTCGCGCTTGGCGAACAGCCGGTGGATTTCCGACGAGTAGTGCTGCCAGGTCGATTCGGAAAGCTGACCCGATTCGAGTTGGGTGAAGATTTCTTTCGCGTTGCGGCCCTTGGGCAAAACCCACCAAACGACGCTCGGACCGGTCGTGTCGCGGTTGAGCACTTTGCAGTTTTCGAGCTCATCGATCCGCCGCTTGAGTGTGTGGGCCATTTCCAGGGCGTTGGCCACCAACATCTGGCAGCCGACCAGGCCCAGCCCATTGAGCGACGCCATGACCGAATACGGCCCAATCGCCGGGCGCGAACATTCGAGCGTGAACAGCGCCGGGTCGCGCCGATAGTCGGCCTCGGAAAAATACGGCACCTGCTCTTTGGGACGAAATAAGTATTCGAGGTCCGCGCGTCGGTTCACGATGAACGCACTGGCCGGATAGTGACCCCAGCCCATCTTGTGGAAGTCGATCGTGACCGAGTCGGCGTATTTTAGATTCTGTGTCTGACGCTGGACCTCGGCCACCAGCGGCAGCGTTTCCGCGTTCAATTGGAGCGTGTTGCGTTCAAGATGGTATTCGCTCAGAAAACACAGGGCCCAACCCACCGCCGCGTCGACGTGCAACTGGGGAACCGGCTGGCCGTATTGGGCCGCTTTCTGGTCAATAATGTCGCGGATGGCCGCCACGTCGTCGATGCCCGAGGCGTCGGTGCTGCCGAACGTGGCGATGACAAACGCCACTCGGGTCTGCGAACTATAGAGCTGGTCGAGCTTTTGGGCCAGCAGATCGAGCCGCATCGAAATAGCCCGGTCCGTGGGAATACAGTGCAAGTTCTGCGTACCGATTCCCAGCCAACCGGCCAGCGTGGCATTGCTGTAGTGGGCCGCCTCGGAGACGATGCCCGCGAGCGTCTGCCCGCCGACGCCGGAGCGCATCGCGCCGGGCAGCACTTTTTCGACGCCGATCTTGCCGCCGTAGAGGTTCGAAAGGGTTCCGCCCATCGTGAACACGCCCCACGGCGAGTCGGTGTGGTAGAACACCAGATTGGCCAGAGCCGTGATGGCCTTCACCTCAAGCTCGTTCGACCGCTGGCTGTAGGTGTCTACGCACAGATTGGGATTTTTCAGCAGGCAGGCCAGCACGCCGATCAGCGAGGCGTAGTTGGCCGGGCCCTTCACGTTTTCCAAATGGAGCTTCGAGTACCATCCGTCGGTGCCCCAGAAAAACGGAAATATGGCGTCGCGGGCGTCCTTCAGGTTGCCGGGCAGGGTGTGGATCTCGGGATTGGCTTGGGCCGTCTCGTAATTGCGCGACATGAGCGTGCCGGGCGGCAACATTTCCTCGGCCGCCATGGCCGAAAGCAATTCGTCGAAAATCTGCGTGATCTGACGTTTGTCGCAGGTGAAAAACGTCTTCACCAGTTCGTCTAGTTTGGTGCGGTCCATTGTGACGGCCTCCTCCCTGAAACATAGCTCACTGGTACAGCAATTTCGGATTCTTCCGCCAATCCTTGTCCTTGTCGTGCCCGTATTTTTCGACGCGGGGACGGCGATCGCGGAGTCGCACCGATTCGATGTTCAGGCTCGCCCCGTCCGACATTTTGTTGCGGCCGATGCAGACCAGACGCAGGGTATGTCGGCCGGCCTCGGGCCAAAGGTCCAACAAGGGGAATTCACGCTTGGCTACTTCCGCGGCATAGAAATCCAGCGGCTGGCCGATCGGCGTGCCGTCCAGCTCGGCCTGATATCGGCCGCCGTCGGGCGAAGTCGTGCCGGCCACAATCAGACGGAGCGGCTCCTTGCGCTCGACCTCGAATGGAATTTCAACCCAAGCATCCTTGCCCGCGGCCGCCGGTTTGTAGACCAATTGCGGGTGATCATAGAGCTTCGGGAGGCTTTGTTCGACGGCCTCGCCGGGACCGTGGTGCTCGGCCGCGGAAATATCCTTCGCCAGAACAATCACCCGCTCGATATTCGGCAAATGACGTTCCTTGGCCCCCGGCGCCCGGGCCGTGAACGTGGGAATGCCCGTCTGATACCAATAGGCCACGCTCGAAAAGTCATCCTCGCGCTCGTTCCAGTTGATCTTTTTGTAGTCCGGATTCTCGTCCTCCGAGATCCAGCCGTAGTGTTCGATCGACACTTTGATGCTCTTCTGAAACGCGATCGGGTCGGCCAGGTGCCAGCGGTAGGACGAAATGCGGCTGCCGATCAGCCGGTAATACTGATCGTAAAACGCCGTGCCGAAAAAGGGCGTCATGTCCTTGCGCAGGCCCCAGGCCTGGAGGAAGTAGTCCTCGGTGCCGGTGCCCCAGATCGACGGTTTCGACTCGCCGTCGATATAGATTTTCTCGTCGCCTTCGCCGAACCAGTTGGGACTCCGCGTGCGGACCGACAGAAGCGTGCCGACGAAATGTCCCTTTCCTTCGGTGTCGAGAATCACGTAATCCTTGCCATTCTCGACCGGATATTCCTGGCGATATTGGGCGTAAAAATACGGCGTGTCCGCCGGCAGCGAGTCTTTCTTGATCCAGTCGATGTTGTAGTAGAGCAGGTTGATCGGCTTGTCGCCCTGGTTGACCACCTCGATCCGTGCCGCCTTGCGAAACGGCATGTTCCAGAAGCAGTTGTACGAGCCGCTTTCGCCCACCGCGACGGGCAGGCTGCGGACCTCGTAGCGCTCGCTGAAGGCGTTGCAGAAGAAATCGCCCACCGGTGCTTCGACGCCCGGCTTTTTTTCGTCGTCCCAATAGATCCGCAGCAGCATGTCCTGGTTGGTCGCCGTGCCCATGGGGGCCCATTCGTGCGGCTCGGGCGGAAAAAACGTGAACCACATGTGCGTGATCATACCGGGCCCCTTGGCGTCCAGCGCGACCCACGTTTCGCCCGGCTTGATCCAGAAGCAGTCCTCGTTGCTCATTTCGTCGCCGTGCCGGCCGTAGAGGTTGGCCTTCGCGTCGTACTTCCCATCCGCCCCGCGGCGAAACGCCGAGGTGGCCCTCATGCTGCGACCGTCGATCGGCCGGGTGAGGTTTTCGAGCAAGGTTTGGGCGAGGACCGCGTCGGCGGCCAATAAAATCAGAAATATAACAATGGCGGAAAAAGCAAATGCCGAGCGGAATGTGGTGTGTCGACTCATTTATCTGGCTCCTTCGCACGAGAAGAAATTATTTTCCGAGCCGCGACCGTAAGGGAGCGGTGGCAGATCGATAGACATTCAACCGCTCCCTTACGGTCGCGGCTCGGTTTCCTTGTGTAGCCCGAATTTCTGGACACCCTCGCGCAAGCGTGGACATGACGCCCAATTATTTGAACGTAGTGCCCACAGCATAGGGCAATAGATGGCGGAAATCAAGCATCGGCGCCAAAGAGCCGCCGGGCGAGTTCGTTGGCATCTTTCAACGCCAGTTTGCCCGTGCCGAGCAGGGGAAGTTCGGTCACTTGGCGAAAGCTGTCCGGCGAAGGAATCCACAGCGGCGGCAGCCCCGCATCGGCCAGGGCGCGGCAGATTTCCTCGGGCGTTTTGCCGAGGCCCGTGTGCAGCACCACCAGCCGTTCGCCTTTGCGAGCGTCGGGTAGCGACGTGACGGCCACGTGGATTTCTTCCTGTTCGTCGTCAAGGCCCAGCGTGCGGACAATGGCCTCCTCGACGGCCAAGTGCGGAACCATTTCGCCGCCGATCTTGGCAAATCGGCTCAGCCGGCCCGTGATGAAGATGAACCCCTCGTCGTCGATTTGCGCGACGTCGCCCGTCACGTACCATCCGTCGCGCATCACCTCGGCCGTCTTCTCGGGCTCGCCGAGGTAGCCCTTCATCACGTTGGGCCCCGTCACCAGCAACATGCCCGAGCGATTCGCGCCAAGGTCCTCGCCCGTGTCCAGATCGACCACTTTGGCCGAGATGCCGGGCAGCGGTTTTCCGATCGAGCCTTCGCGCAGGGCCGTTTGATCGCTCTTGCCCAACCGGCTCGCGGGCACATTGGCGCCGACGGCGGGCGAAAGTTCGGTCGTGCCGTAACCTTCGATGGGCCGAATGCCGAAACGTTTTTCGAAAGCGTCGGCCAGTTCGATCGGCATCTTTTCCGCGCCGAGCACCACGAGGTTGAGCGTGGTAAAATCCTCGGGCTCGACCCGGCGAAGATACGACCGGACGAACGTCGGCGTGGCCACCAGGATCGTCGCGCCGAACGTCTTGCAGAGCTTGCCGACCTGGCGAGGTTCGAGCGGGTTGGGGTGATAGACGCCCATCGGCTCCAACATCAGCGGCGCCCAGAGCGTCACGGTGTAGCCGAAAGCGTGGAAAAAAGGCAAAATGCCGATCAGCACGTCATCGCGCACAATGTGAAACGTCTCGGTGAACGCCAGGACGTTGCTCGTGATGTTGCGATGGGTGAGCATGACGCCCTTCGGCACGCCGGTCGAGCCGGACGTGAAGATGATCGTGGCCAGATCGTCGGGATCAATCTTGCGGAGGCCAAGCCGCCGTTCCAAACAACACAGCGGCGCGCACCAAGCGCACAAGGCGGCCGTCAGTTTGTCGAGCGGTCGCACGCCGGCGGCCAAATCTTCAAGGAAAACAAGAGGGGCGTTGATTTTCAGCTCGAGTTTTTCCATCACCTTGCGGCTGGTCAGCACGTGACGGATGCCGGCCCGTGCGATGCAGCCGTCGAGCACCTCGGGCGAGCGAATCGAGTAATTCAAGTTGACCGGCACGCGACCGGCCAGCGCCAGGGCCGCGTTGGCCAGCGCCCCCGCGACGGTCGGCGGCATCAACAGGCCGACGTGTTGTTCGTCGGCGGCCAGGACGTCGCGGACGAGTAGTTTTCGGAGGATCAACGCGCGAGTCAACACGCCGCCGGCCGTCAGACGCACGCCGGTTGAGTCGCCCAGCTTCGGCCGGCGCATGTTGCGGCGGCAGTTGCGCAGAAAATGACGGACCGGAATCATTCGAGTCGTGTCGTCGCCGCGCATTGCCTGGGTTCCCAATTGTTCGACAACCTGACGGGCCTCGAAGGCCGTCGTCGTTTCGGCAACCGGCGGGCCAAACCAGATCGACATCGGGTAGGGCCAACGCCGGGGCCATTTCCAAAAGAACTTGCCGCCTTCAAAACTGAAAATGCTCCCCCACAAGCCGTGAAGGTACACCGGAATCAACGGGGTGCCCGTCCCTTTGAGTATCGACAAAAAGCCGGGGCGGAACTCCTGCATGTGGCCGGTTCGCGTTAGTTTACCCTCGGGAAAAATACAGACAAGCTCACCGTCGGCCAGGGCCTGTCGCGCGGTGCGGATCGCCCGGACCATGGACTTCCGGCTGGCGTGGATCGGGATGACACCCAGTCGCCGGGCTAGCCAGCCGGTCCAGCGACCCGACACGTAGTCGGCATGGGCGATCATCCGCACCGGCCGCGACGAAGTCAGCATGAGCATCACCCCGTCGATCCACGTGACGTGGTTGGCCACCAGCAGGGCCCCGCCCCGGACCGGAAGGTTGTCGATCCCCACGAGTTTCACCCGATAGATCGTGCGGCTGGCCAGCCAGACGATGAACCGGATCGTGGCGTCCGGCAGAAGCCAGACGATGTAGACGAACACGGGCAGCGTTGCCAGGCCGGCCACGAGGAAAATCTGCCGGGCCGAAAGGGCACACGCGTCTCGCAACAACCAGAAGATGCCCGAGGCGGCCAACATGCCGGAAAACGTGAGAAAATTGGCCGCCGCCAGCACGACGCCGCGCGACTGGTCGGGACTGCGTTCCTGGAGAAAGGCTTCCAGCGGCACGCCGAACAGGCCCGCCCCAAGGCCGAGGAAGAACAGGCCCAGGCAGGTCCATGCGTAGGCGTCGGCCATCGAGTGATTCAGGGGGCTTGGCACGCCGAACAACAGCATGGAGGTCAAGGCGATCACGCCCGCGCCCAGCGGCACGATGCCCAACTCGACGCGCCCATTCGACCAGAGCCCGGCCAGGACGCTTCCCAACCCGACACCCAACGCCAGCACACCCAACAGCGGGCCGACCCAATCTTGATCGACGTGCAGCTCGGTAATGGCGAACAGATCGACGTTCATCTGGGCCAAGGCCGCCAGCGACCAGAAGAACGTGGTGCCCAATGCGGCGCGGAGCAGGGCCCGGCTGGCGGCAAGCGTGCGCAGGTCGCGGACTACTTGCCAGAGGAAATTCACGGGGAAGGCCCGTGCCGGGTTGGCCGCCTTGAGCCGCGCGATCGGCAGGCTCGTGGCCAGCCCCAGCACGGCGATGCCCAACAGGGCGGCGGTCGAAATCCACCAGTGCTCCTGTCCCAAGGGCCGCGTGGCTCCATAGAGCAGATTGCCGGCTGCCGTGCCCGTGATCACCGCCACCACCGTGACCAGTCCCATCCAGCCGTTGGCGGCGGAGAGTGAGCGGGGATGGACGATCTCGGGAATGCTGCCCATCTTCGACGGGCTGAAAAGGGCGCTTTGCGCGCCGATCAGGGCCACGACGGCAAACATCAGATAAAGATTTCCGATCAGGATCGACGCGACGCCCAGGGCCATGATGACGATCTCGGCCACCTTGCACGCGACGATGACGGACCGTTTGCTGAACCGATCGGCCAGATAACCGGCCGGCGCGGCCAGCAACAGATAGGGCAGCACGAAACAGGCCAGCCCGGCCGATAGCGCGGCGGCCGCGCCCTCCGTGCCGACCATTTCCTTGCCGATCGGCACGACCAGCCAGCGAAACATATTGTCGTTCACCGCGCCGAGAAACTGCGTGGCCAACAGACCGACGAAGCTGCGGTTCCACAACGGCCGGGACGGCGAGTCGATCAAAGATCCCGCAATGGCTTGGCTCATGATCGCTATTTTTTCACCACGGAGGCACGGAGAACACGGAGATTTTTTTAGGAACCACAGATGGACACAGATGAGCACAGATATAAGCCACTTACTTATCTGTGTTCATCTGTGTCCATCTGTGGTTCCATCCTTGACTTCGGTTGGCGTGCCGGCGCGGGGAGTTCAGATACTCTCCAGAGCGAAACGGCGCGGGAAATGTAACAGAAAGACTCTGACGGGCGAAGAGGAAAGGAAGACGCCCGACTGGATGCGGAGCCCCCATGAGGTGGGGTGTTCGTGCTAAGCGACGTTCAGTTGATCGACCGTCTCGGCGACCGCTTGCATCGTGTCGCGCAGTTGCTGGGAGGTGAACGGCTTGGCGATGAAATCGTGCGCCCCGTGGCGGATCGCCTCGGAGATGACTCGCGTTTGGTTCAGCGCGCTGACGACCACGATTTTCGCGTCGGGATCGTATTCAAGAATCGCGGCCAGGGCTTCCAGACCGCCCATCTCGGGCATGACAATGTCGAGAGTGACGGCGTCGGGGCGTAGTTGTTTGTAGAGATTGAATGCTTCGCGGCCGTCGGCCGCCTCGCCGACGGTCGTCCAGCCGTCCTCGACCAGCGAGTCGGCGATCATCCGCCGCATCAACATCGAATCGTCGGCTATCAGAATGCGTTTCACCACAACACTCTCGTCCCAGAGGATGGAAGGCCGTCCAGTGACAACCTCCCCCTGGAAACATAGGTTATGGGCCGTTGGAAAAGGGCGTTTTTATCGTGGCGATGGGCTCCTATCGCATCGCTAGCAACCGGAAAAAGCCTGGGCCGTTTTATTTCGGCCGATTGTGTCGATTGGAGGGGACCACCGAACCCGTGCGCGGGCCGCCGGGTTGCTTCGGCTGGATAAACCGGGTAGGCTCTCAGCATGAGCTGGTGGGGCGATCGCAGCAGGCCGCATGGCGAACACGCGAGGTTCAAGCGGAGGTGGCCTGCTGCAATCGCCCCACCCTACGAGTCTTTCACAAACCCTCAACTTGTGTCCGGCGATTTTAATGGAATCCGAACTGATTGCCGAACTACGCCGGCGGATCCCGCCGCATCCGCTCTTGCGGCTGGGGCCGGGCGACGACGCGGCCGTGCTCGACATGGCCGGCGTCGACGAGTGTGTCCTGACCGTCGATCTATTGACCGACGGGGTGGATTTTCGG
>DATECS010000374.1:0-4394 GCA_035286785.1 Thermoguttaceae bacterium
CGAGCCAGGATTGCCGATGATGCCCACGCTGTACTCGTCGCCCGAGAGGAACTCCTGGATCAAGACGGGAATGCCCGGCATTTCGCGGCGGAGCTTGTCGAGATAAGCGATCAGCTCTTCCGAGCCGTTTACCACCGCGTCCTGCGTGATGCCGATGCTGCTGTCGCCGTAGTTCGGCTTGACCAGCGCCGGGAAGACCGACGGAAGCGTGGCCGACTGATCGTCGGTGTCGAAATAGGTTTCCAACGGCGTGGGCACCTCGACCGAATCGGCGATCGCCCGGATCAGCGACTTGTTGTAGCACAAGCCCAGGCACGCCGGGCCGGCCCCGCTGTAGGGGATGCCGTGCATTTCGAGCATGGCCGGAACATGCAATTCCTTGAAGGCGTCGTTGCCGTAACCTTCGTCGCACAGGTTCAACACGAACTGCGGCGGATCGTTTCGCACCGTGGCCAGCAGCCCGGCGTGGTTGTCGAGGAAGTTGAACCGGAAATCGGTCAGCTCACCCAGCGCCCGCTTCATCCGTTCGACCGTCTCGATGTCCTCGTCGTTGAAATGGCCGCCCCGCTTCACCGCGTCCGGCAGGCGCGGGTCGCCCAGGATGACCGTCACCTCGGGCCAGACCGGGCCGCGTTTGGCGGACGGTCGCGTTTTGATCGGCGCCTGGGCGGTGAGGAACATGCGATGGGCCATCATGCCCAGATCTTGATTCCGGTCGGATTCGGCCAGCACCGAACCATGATCCCGGATCGAATGAAACCCGACGCTTTCGAGCAATTCGCAGATTTGGTCCCGGGAATAGAGCCGTTCGGCGTAGAACTGGTCAACGATCACCCCCCGCTCGCAGTGGACGACCACTTCGCGCGAGATCATCCGGCTGCCGTCGCCCGAGAGAGACCGCTCGCGGCAGACCATGTGGTTCTGGTCGATCCACTCCCAGCTTCGAGGCTCGAAATGGGTCCGCATCCAGTCGCCGTCGACCAGGTCCATCACCAGGGTGCCGTGGGAGCTGAGCGTGCGGACGACCGAATCGAGCACCCGGCGGTCGTCCTCCTCTCGCTCGAAATAGCCGAAGGAGTTGCCCATGACGGCCACGCAATGGAACTTGCCCGACGCGACGCGGAATTTTCTGGCGTCCCCCTCATGGAATGAGATATTGACCCCCTCGATTTTGGCACGACGTCGAGCCAGGCGAACCAGATACCGCGAACGATCCACGCCCGTCACGTTGCGGAAGCCCCGGCGAGTCAGTTCGAGACAGTGGCGCCCCTGGCCGCAGCAGAGATCCAGCACCCGGTCGTTCGGCTCCAGACCGGCGCACTGGATGAGCAGGTCAACCTCGCGGGCCGTGTTCGAGTCGTTCTCGACGACGTCGCCGTCGGTCTTCAGATAGATCGAGTTGAACAGCTTGGCCCACCAGTCCTGCGGCAGGTGCCGCTCGAGGTCGGAAACCGGCCCGATCGTTCGGCTGGGAGCCGGCCCTCCGTTTCGCTTTTTCGTTGAAAACGCCGCACAGTGGGGTCCGCGACCGTTGGTCGTCGCACGGCTCATGAGAAACATCCTGTTCTGTGAGGGAGGAATTTTGCCGTCGCCTCGCGCGAGGTCCACAAGGGCTCTGGTGGAAAGAAAGGCTTTGCCAGCCGGTTGCCCTCGGCCTCGGAATCCTATGGTTTGTACAAGGCGACCTTGCTCCGCGTCGGAAGCACGACGCAAGAAAACGTGGTGAATATATCACCGCTCGCGGCTTTGACAAGATGAAAAAAGTCTAATTCCGAAAACATCCCCGGATCGTCGCCGCTGCGGGCCGTTCATCGCTCCGCGAGTCGTCGTCACGCGCGGAGCCCACGAGTCGCGCGAAAACGGGGCAAGGTTCTCCACAGACCGCTTCTCGTCGCTTCTCGCGCGTTTCACGGCATCCAAGTAGTCTCCCACGAGGACGCTCGCACAACTCGTCATGCCCGCCAGAGCGGTTTTTACGTCGGCGACTCTCTCGCGGCCAAGCTGCCTGGGCGTGAAAGATTTTTCGAAAAACACTCCCGAGTTGCGAAAACCACGCCCGCTCGACGCGCGATCCTAAGATCGCATTTCAGGCCCCTGCAAAAGGGGACTGGCTCCGTTGCCTCAAAGTCGGTGGCCCTACAAAAGGGGACTGGCTCCGTTACCTCAAGGTCGGTGGCCCTTCGAAACACCGTTGCGGCAACGGTGCCTGTCCCCTTTTGTGAACCCGGACCATGCCCATCTGCCGCTTTTTGCGTGAACTACCAACCTCTTGCATTGGATATTGTAAATTTGTACACTGTCTACAAAGCGGCCGGCGTTGCCGCCGCCGGCATGTTCGTCGTAAGTCCAATTAACAAAGCCACTTTCGTCCGGTCGTTGTTTTTTGTCCGGTTTTGGCACGGCCGGTGCATTACTCGCTTTCTACCATTGAACGATCTCAATTCACCTGCCTGGTCAGAACAAGGAGGCCGCCATGCTCGTACTCACGCGAAAACTCGATGAACAAATCCGCATCGGCAAGGACGTCACGATCACGATCGTCCGTCTACAGGGCGACAAAGTCCGCATCGGGATCGACGCCCCGCGCGAAATCTACGTCCGCCGCGCGGAACTGCCCGCCGTTGATTCGCGCGACCACCGTCAGATCCACGCCTGGGCCGCCGCGAGCAAGCCGCGCTGAGCACTCGACCCAAAGCCTGATTCTCTCCGCTGGATGCCACGATTAGCCTGCAGACCCGATTCGCCCCCAATACGGCGGCCCGGTGTCCGAGCCCATGTGGGCCTGTCCTTGGTGCGGAATCGTCCAGCCCATTTATCCGCAGTTTCTCGCCCGATGCCACGCTGCCTGAGCAGCATGAAGCTCGGCTGGGTAACCTTGCCCCCGCTGGACCCTCCGGAGCGGGAATGCAAATGGGATCTTTTCCCCCAAATTTGGTTCTCCGCCCCGTTTCAGGCATTTGTTTGCCATAGCCACGCCCGCCTGATATGCTAATAGCTTAGTTTTCCGGGGATCATGCATGAAGCAGTGAATGCTTAGCGTCGTCTCCCGGTTGGCCAATGTCTTGAGGAATTTGCTACTCTCGCAACGGACGAAGGGGAAGGCTCATGATTCAGATAACGACAACTTGTTTGGCACTGTGTATCCTTGGCGCCGTCTCAATCGAAACCGCAGATGCGGATGTCTCGGTCGATGTCCATCTGATCGTTCGCCAAACCGCCACGCCCGTGGGCGAAACCGTGATTGGCACACTGCCAAGCTCGATTTCCGCCGTGCCGGTGGGGACGAGCTACGTCGTGGAAATTTGGATGCAAGATACCTGGGATGCCAGCATGCCTGGCGGGCCCAGCCCCGGGCTGACCGGTGGCGAGTTTGATTTGCACTACGATACGGATCTCTCGGATGCCACTACGTTGCATTACGAAGGACCCTTCGATTGGTGTTTCGGTCACCAATACCATACCGGAGAGATTTTGGAGGAAAGCGGATTGGTCAACGATTTCAGCACCGCAACGGGTTCCTCGATGGTCGGCGTGAAGCCCAACTACGCACGGCTTGGCTACGTTGCTTTCGAAGCTTCCAATACCGGCACTCAGAACTATGCGCTCGACGGCGCTAAGATAGCGCGGCGTGGCTTGGGTTATGTGGATCCGAGCCAGATCAATCTCGGCAGCGCCGCCGTCGCTCACGTACCTGAACCCTCGGCGTTCACTATGTTGTGGCTGGGTACCATCGGTCTTCTCGCTCATCTTCGGCGAAGATACCGCCACCGTTGAACACACGCATGAGGCGATTCCGTTTGCGGGCAGGGCAGTCTCCGTTCGTCGGGAAACACCGATGGCTTGTAGCGTTTTCGGATAGACGCTCATCGCAACGTGTGCAACCCCGCCGATTCTCGTCGCCGGTTCACCTCGGCCAAGGCCCGGGGCTCCTTTTTCAGCAGCTTGACCAATTGCGACGGCGTGCAACCGAGCGTCCCAGCCGCCCGCTGCACGTCGTCGCCGCTTTGGGCCACAACGTCCAAGGCCTCGGCCAGCAGGGCTGGAAAATCTGCATGATCCCCGCTGACCACGATCCGCCCGCCGGCGCGGCGCCGCGAACGCCAAAGCGGGCTCGGGTAGCATTCGAGGGGACCAGGGCCACGCACACCCAGCGCCAGATTCACCCGGAGCCGAAACAGGGCCGCGCCCCGATTGGCCGCCTGAGAGCGCCGCTCGTTGGCCTCGGCCGAGACGCCCGTCGGCCCGTGGAACAACTGGACGGCCGTCTCGACCTTGTTGCGATGCTGCCCGCCCGGTCCCGAGCGGCGAAGCCGCCGCATCTCGCACTGGGCCAGCAGGGCGTCGTCCGACAGACAGGCGGGATGGGTGTATTCGGGCGACATCGAACTGTTTGA
>DATECS010000375.1:0-2528 GCA_035286785.1 Thermoguttaceae bacterium
TTTCCGGGATTTTTCGAGGTCGCGGCAGTTGTTGGAGTGGATGGCCGCTTACTCGGAATTGGCACCTGCTTCGCGGACAATCAGAGTTACGAGACCGCAGTTGATGTATTTGTCGCGAATCGCGATGACCTGTTTGCGGGAAAGAATCTCGATTGGGTTCGGTATCCGCCCAATCCGGACTCGATCTACCGCATTGGCGCTGGCGAGCACCCTGAGCTGCTTAGTTTCTGTTGCGGAAGACTTGGAGCCGGATTTCCGACGTTCGGGCTTGTATAAAAACGACGCATCCTTATCCTCATGGTTATTCAACGACCACATAGGAGAACAAGGATGCGTCGCAAGAAGGAAGCCGTGTTGAGTTTCGAGTCCAGCGATGACGGATTGCCCAAGGTCGTACGGGACTATCGTGCCCGATACCGGGCGATCAGTCAAGTCCTCGACAACAACCCCGAGATCCTCTCGGCGGTCCACAAGGACCTCCAGAAACTCTCCGAAGGCCACTCCACTGGGCGGGAGGGCGACTACACCTCGGAGAATATCCTGCGGGCGCTGATCGTGCAGCACCTCGAAGGACTTCCCTACCGCGACGCCGTCATCCGCATCGGCAGCGAACCCTTCCTCCAAGATTTCCTGCGGATGCGGAAGAGGCCGGTGATGGACTTCACCTTCCTGGACAAGTGCTTCCTGGTCATCCGGCCGAAGACCTGGAAACGCGTCAATGAACTGCTTGGCCAGTATGCGGTTGCGCAGGAGGCGGTGAGCACGAACGTCATTCGCGCCGACACGACGGTCGTGGAATCCAACATCCACTATCCTACGGATGCGTCGCTCTTGTGGGACACCTGGCGGGTGGCGTCGCGGCTGCTGATCCGGGCAAGAGAGATCGCCCCGGCAAGTGTGCCGCACCGGTTCCATGACCAGAAGATCAAGCGACTGTACCTGTACGTCACTCGCTACATGCCCAGCAAGTCGCAGTCGCGTCAGCGGAAAGTGAAAGCGACTTTCCGCACGCTGATCGAGCGGACGGGCTGGATCGTCACCATTGCCGGGGAATTCTGTGCCCTGGCCGCTTCGCACGGCAACGATGCCCTGAGGGCCCTGGCCTTGGAACTGAAGGCCTACTTGCCGTCGATGAAGACGATCGTCGCCACGGCGCGACGCGCCCAGATCGAAGGCGAGACGGTTCCGGCCAGCGCGCGGGTGTTCAGCCTTTTCGAGGAGCACACGGAACTGATCAAGCGTGGGCGGCGGCAGAAGCCGGTGGAGTTCGGCCACAAGGTGCTCTTGTGCGAATCGGCCGAGAAGTTCATCACGGACTACGAGGTCTACGAGAAACAGCACGCCGATTGTGAGTTGACCGAGTCGGTGATCGAGCGTCACGAGAAGCTCTTCGGCACGCGGCCCGAGGTCGTGGCGGCCGACAAGGGTTTCTGCCCCGCCGAGGAGAAGTACAAGGAGTTGGCCGAGCGGGTGGACACGCTGGCCATTCCTCGGCGCATGCAGGACTTCATGGACAAGGTGCTGGCGCACTGGCAGGCGTTTCGCGCCGGGATCGAGGGGACTATTTCCGGATTGAAACGCGCATTTCGGCTGGTTCGTTGTTTCTTTCAAGGCTTTAGGAGTTTTGAAGCGGCCGTGGGGCTGGGCGTGTTCTGCCACAACTTGATCGTGCTGGCCGATCCACCGTCCGGCTGACGACGGCACCGAGGACCATTGACGCAGGAGGAGGAGGATGTAAGGGATGCTCTGCGCCGAACGTCGCGGTGCATCGTGCCTTGGTCGACTCACACCGCGTGCTTCGCCCACCTTGACACACTAAACTCGGCTGTGCCGCAAAACGCCAACCGCCGTAATCGACCAAAACAAAAATACGTGCCTTCAGCAACAGAAACAGCGTAGCACGTTTACCGACGCGGCGGAAGTGACAGACGATCTTGTTCACGCCCGTCTTGAGCACCTCGGCCTTGTGGCGGCAGTGGCCTTACTGCTGAAAACATGGACCTGTCCCCTTCTTTCGCGGCCCGTGAACGGTTACGGCGGTGGTATTCGGTCGCTAGTCGTGCTAGAGTTCAGATAACAGTCAATACGCTGAGGGGGGAGGGTTTATGCCCCGAGAAGCTCAAAGACGGATCGCAACGTGACACCCAAACGAATCCTCCAGATCATCCCCACCTTGGATCGCTCGGGCGCCGAGAAGCAGATGGCGCTCTTGGCCCAAGGGTTGCCGTCCGACGAGTTTGACGTGCACGTCGCGGCATTGACCCGCGGCGGGCCGCTGGAGGCCGAGCTCCGCCAGGCGCGGATCGAGACGACCGTGATCGGCAAGGCATGGAAGCTCGACCCGCGCGCCGTTTGGCGGCTCCACGAGCACGTGGCGCGTCTCAAGCCGGACCTGATCCACACGTGGATCTTCGCCGCCAACGCCTACGGCCGCGCCGTCGGGCTGGTCTGCGGGGTGAAGTGCTTGGTGGCCGCCGAGCGGTGCGTCGATCCCTGGAAAGGCTGGACCGAACTGGCGATCGACCGCT
>DATECS010000376.1:0-17250 GCA_035286785.1 Thermoguttaceae bacterium
CCGGCGCGTTGACGAGGCTTGCCGCGATCGCCCCACCATAACATCGTCCGGCCCGCGACACTATCCCTCGCCCAACACGGCCGGCACGCGATAGCACTCCCCATCATGCTTCGGGGCGTTGGCCAGGGCCTGATCGCGGTCGAGGCTCGGGCGGACCTCGTCCGCGCGAAACACGTCGCGGACGTCCAGCGCATGGGCCATCGGCTCGACCGAGTCGGTGTTCAATTCGCCGAGAAGCTCGACATAGGCGAGAATATCACCCAATTGGGCGGTCATCGTTTCGAGTTCGGCGTCGGACAGACGCAGCCGGGCGAGCAGTGCGACCTTTTCGACTTCTTCGCGCGAAATGGCCATGAAAAGACGCCTTCCGCAAAGCGATGGACGGGACCGGTGCGTGCGAGCAATCGCGTCACCGGCTCCGCAATTCCCCAAAAGTGTGCCACTGGCTCCGCCAGTGCTAACACGCCGCGAAAGACACAAAACGCCACGAAAAAGCTTCTATCGACACGCTCTTCGTGGTTCTTTGTGACTTTTTGTGGCACCTTTGGAACGCGGCTAGCTCTTCTCGGCCGTCTCGACGGTCGCCTGGCGGAACGGGGCCTGTCGAACCCGTTTGGTGACCGCGCCGCTGCGGAGGCACTGGGTGCAGACTCGCATCGTCTTGTGCGTCCCATTGGGCGTCGTCACGTGGACCCGCTGAAGATTGGGCCGGAACTGCCGCCGCGAGATGCCGGTCACCTTAGTGCCGACCCCGCCGAGGTACTTGGCCTTGCCTCGATGCGTAACCGAATTGCCGATTTGCGGCCCCTTGCCGCACACTTCACAAACTTGAGCCATCAGACCGCTCCACACAGCGCAAGGTCGGGTTCCAAATGGGAAACTTACAATATAGCGAGTACCTCCGGGAACACAAGAGGAGACACCCACCCTACTTGCCGAGCAAGGCCATGACCTCGTCGAAAATCCGGCCGTTGGTGGCAAATCCGTCGCCCGAGTCGATGCGACTGCGTCCCTGCCAGTCGGTGAAAGTCCCGCCCGCCTCGGCAAAAATAGGCGGAAACGGGCCGGCATCCCAAACTTGAAGGGCCGGATCGACCATCAGTTCGGCCCGACCGGTGGCTACCAAAAGGTAGCCATAGGCATCCCCCCATGAGCGGCTGAGCCGGGCCGTCGATTGCAGCCGGTCGTAAACCGCCCGGCGACCTGTCCGGTCGAACGTGGCCACTTCGCTGGTCAAGAAAAGCCCCTCGGCCAGCCGGGGGCATTCCGAGACCCGGGCCGGCCGTGGCGGCCCCTCGCCCCGGACGTGCCACGCCCCCTGGCCCACCGCCGCATAGACACATTCGTCCAACGCCGGAATCCGAATCACCCCGGCCATGCTTCGGCCTTCGTGCTCGACCGCCACCAGCGTCGCATAAAGCGGCACCCCGTGGATAAACGACTTCGTGCCGTCGATCGGGTCCAAAATCCACCGAAAACCGCTCCGGCCCGGCCGGTCGTCGAACTCCTCGCCGTGAATGGCATCGTCGGGAAACACCTCGGCAATCCGCCGCCGCAGGTGCTCCTCCGCCCGGCGATCGGCCACGGTGACCGGCGAGTCGTCCTTTTTCCGTTCGACCTTCAGGTCAGGCTGGTAGAAGTACTCTAGCGTTAGCTCGCCTGCTTCCCGGGCGATTTGGACGGCCCAATCGAGTCGAGTCCGCACGATTTCTGGTTGCATGAAGATCGCCTCGCGTCCGTCAGCCACGGGTTTCAGCACTCCATTATGCCTTTTTTCCCGAGAAACACCACACCCGGCCGCCGATTCGTATGCTTGGCCCGGTTTTCCCGCCAGCTACTATCGGCGATAATTCAACGAACCCTCGATAACTTTCCCCGTTCCGTTGCCCAAAGGATCCGATTTAATGAGACGCATCAAGCATCTTGCCCTGTTCTCGTGCATGAGTCTGCTGGCTTGTTCGTGCAATGCCCGGGAAGATACTTCGGTCGACGGATCGGCCGCGCCCCAGTCGAAATCCGGCTCGCCCGGCCTCGGCGCTTCCGACGCGGAAGCAACGGCCTGGGCGAACGAAACGCTGGCTAAGCTCTCGCTCGAACAGAAAATTGGCCAGATGATCTGCGAGCAGATGCAAGGCAACGTGGCCGAAGACAGTCCCGAGTTCGCCAAGGTGCTCGATCTGGTCCGCAAACATCAGATCGGGGCCCTGTGCGTCTACGGCGGATCGCCCGTCAAGACGGCCGCGCTCTTCAACCGTCTTCAGAAGGAATCGAAGCTGCCGCTGTTCATCTCGATGGACTTCGAGGGCGGGCCGGGCCAGCAGTTGGCCGGCGCGACTGAGTTTCCCGCCAACATGGCTCTGGCGGCCATCGGTTCCGAGGAAATCACCTACGCGGTGGGCAAAGCCGGCGCGGAGGAAGGCCGTGCCTGCGGCGTCCATATCACTTACTCGCCGGTGGTGGACGTCTCGACCCGGCCCGACCGGCCCACGTCGAGCGTCCGTTCGTTCGGCGGCGACATCGACCTCGTCTCGCGAATGGCGGCAGCCTACATCCGCGGCTATCAAGAAAACGGAATGCTCGCCACGGCCAAGCACTTCCCGGGCCGCGGCGACGTGGACCCGATCGTCGGCACGCAGTTCAGCGTCAACCCCAAGCCGGCCGAGCAGGTCGAGGCCCAGGATTTTCGCCCCTTCAAGGCGGCCGTCGATGCGGGCGCGGTCTACATGATGAGCGAACACGTCGCGGTCCCCTCGGTCACCGGCGGGTCGGACCTGCCGGCCAGCGTCGAAAAGCGTCTGATCACCGGCGTGGTCCGCGAGAATCTCGGCTTCAAGGGCATTTTTACAAGCGACGACATGTGGTATCCGTCGGTCGTCGAGCGATTTGGGCCGGTCCGCGCGTGCGTCATGGCCATAGCGGCCGGGCAGGACGTCGTGTTGAAACCGGCCGACGTGCCCGCGACGATCGAAGGCCTGGTCAAAGCGGTCCGCGACGGCGAGATTTCCGCGCAACAGATCGACCAATCGGTCAAGAAGATTTTGTATTGGAAAGCCCGGCTCGGCCTGCACCGCGAGCGGCTTGTCGATGTGGCCAAGATTCCGTCGGTCGTGCGGAGCAAGGAACACGTCGATCTATTGAACACGGTGGCTGATCGTTCGCTGACGTTGTTGGTCAACAACGGTTTCTTCCCCGCCGACGCGTCGAAAATGTCCAAGGTCCGCAAGATCGCGCATCTCACCGTCCAGAAAATGCCTGAATGGCCGAACGCCGGCATTGTCGCCGCGCGGCTTGAGGAATTGCTGCCCGACGTCGAGACCACGCACGTCGCGCTGGGCGCGAAGGACGCGCCGGCCGACGTCCGCGACAAGGCTCTCGACGCGGCCCGCGAGGCCGATCTGGTCGTCGTTTCGCTCTTTTGTCAGCGCGACGCCTACGCCAACCCGGCCCCGATGACCGAAGCCAACGCCGCGATTTTGGAAGAGGTAATCCGCCTGAAGCCCAAGGCCACGGTCGTCATGTCCTACGGCAATCCCCACTTCACTCCGCGATTCAAGAATGCCGCGGCCTTCGTCGTCGGCTACGGCGAGGCCGGCTGGTACGGCAACCAAACCGTCTACGCCGACGCCTTCGTCCGGTTGTTGAAAGGACAAATTACCCCGCAAGGCAAGCTGCCGGTGAAAGTATCCGATGAGTTTCCCATCGGGGCAGGCGTGGTATACTAAGGTATTCAGAGGACTCGGCTTTGAAGAACTGCCCTCGACTCCTTGGTATCTCATTTCACGGGTGCGTACACAATAGGAGCTATCCCCCATGCGACAACTCGCCCATTTGTTTGTGCTGTTTCTAGCCGTCTGGGGCATTGCGGCGGCCGACGCGTCGTTCGCCGCTCCGTCGGGCGAGTCGTTTGTCAACGTCGTCGATCACGGCGTCCCAAACGACGGCAAGACGCTCTGCTCTCGGCAGATCCAGGCCATCGTCGATCGCTGCGCGGAGCAGGGCGGGGGGACAATCTACTTTCCATCGGGCACGTATCTGTGCGGAACGATCGTGCTGAAGTCGAACATCACGTTGCATCTCGATGCCGGCGCGTTGATCCTGGCCAGCCGCAATCTGAAGGACTATCCGCCGCACGTTCCCGCGTACCGTTCTTACACCGACTTTTACACCGAAAAGTCGGTCCTTTACGCCGAAAAGGCGGAAAACATCGCGATGGTCGGCCGAGGGACGATCGACGGCCAAGGCAAATACTTTCCCGGCCGTCACGCCTACAAGTCGCGTCCTTATCTGATCCGCTTGATCGAGTGCCGCAACGTCCGCGCGCGCGACGTCACGCTGCAACACTCCGCCTCATGGACGCTGCACCTGCTGGCCTGCGAGGACGTCGTGGTCGACGGACTGCGTATCAACACGCTGCCGCGATACAACGACACGAACGACGGGATCGACGTCGATTCCAGCCGCCGGGTGCGCATCGCCAACTGCGACATCAGCACCGAGGACGACGCCATTGTGCTCAAAAGCACTTCGCCGCGTCCTTGCGAATTCGTCACGATCACCAATTGCATACTGCGTTCCGAACGCAATGGGTTCAAGACGGGCACCGAATCCATCGGCGGCTTCCGCTATATCACGATGAGCAATTGCATTATCGAGGACGCCCGTTCGACCGGTATTACCTTGGGGGCGGTCGACGGCGGCACGTGCGAAAAAATCAACATCGATAATGTGGTCATCCGGAACGTGCGGTTTTGCCCCATTTTCCTACGGCTGGGCAACCGCGCGCGGCCTTATTGGGTTCCTCGGCCCCACGATAAACCCTCCAACGCGCCCCCGAAGGCCAGTGTGGGCGCGATGCGCGACATCATGATCACGAACGTTCAAGCCGCCGGCGGCACGGTCGCCGGCGTGTTCATGACCGGCATTCCGGGCCATCCGATCGAAAACGTCACGCTCAGCAACCTGCGGATCACCGTGCCCGGCGGCGGCAACGAGAAAGCGGCCCGTCGGCTCGACGTTCCCGAGCTGGAAAACGCTTATCCCAACTCCTTCGTCTTCGGCGCGATCCCGGCCTATGGGCTGTACGCTCGTCATATGAGCAATCTGCGACTGCGCGACGTCGAGTTTTCGTTCGTCAAAGCCGACGCCCGTCCGCCGGTGGTGTGCCAGAACGTCCGCCAACTGGACCTCTTCGGTCTGCTGGGCCAGACCGGCCCGAAGGCTGACTGCGTGATCCGTCTCCGCCAGGTCGAAGACGCCTTTATCCACGGCTGCCGGCTGCGCAACCCCGTTGCCCGACTGATCGACCGCTCCAAAGATTGCGTCGGCATCGATGTGACGGAAAACGTGTACGCCAAACCATAGACGCGACAGGTGCAACCGAGTCGGCAATCGCGGCGAGCCTCATCGACGCAACACAAAAACTAGCTGCTTCCCCGCCCCCCGTTCCGCACCTTGCCTATTTGTCCTGGATTTGGTGCTTGGCATCTTTATCGTTCCTTCAGTTCAGCCGACGAAATACCCTGGATCGTGCATGGCTTCACGGTACCTCTTTGACAGGCGGTATTGTCCATGAGCCATCCAGCATCGACTGCTTCGGCCAATACAGCCGCAGCATGAGGATGAACTTGCCGGCAGGCCCCGGGAGCCAGTTGGACTGCTTCTCCTTGCCCGGCGAATCTTTTTGAAGGTAAAGATCGAGCGAGCCGTCCTCGTTGTACTTGAAATCAGACCGTGAACTGAGCGTGTAGCGGTTCAGCGGATTCGGCACGAAGAAGTACTTGTCGTCGTACATCGTCAGCGACCAGAAGCCAATAGCCGGCGGGGTCTGCCCCTTGTCGAAGTGCATCACGTACTTCTTCGAACCGTCATACGGTTGCCCGTCAGCATCGACTTCCGAGGTCGGATACACCGCATCCTGGGGTCGATTGGCGCCAAGGCCGATGGCGGTGACAAAAGCCCGTTGAAGGTAGTCCGTGCCGTAGATACCGGTCTTCAGCGAGAAGGTCCAGCCGTTTTCCAGCTTTCCCGAATTCTTGAAATGGGCCATGATCCTCTCGAAGCCCAACTTGGGCACGTCGTTGAGGCTCTCCACCACGGCCGGGTCGAGCTTGCTGATGTCGAAGTCTTCCCCTGGGACCAGTCCAATCTTCGCCATCCGGGCGACCATCGGTGCGTCGTCCTTCGACGGAGGATTATCTTTCATCAACGTCGCCAACAACGTGAAGTAGGCCCCCACGTCCATCCCGTTCACCTGATCCCGAACCGGCGTGTTCACGTCGATGGTCGGATCGACCTTGCCTGGTGGCGGCGTGTAGGTCTTGCCGTGTGAACTGAGCGGAACCAGGATGATCTCATCCTGCATGGCATGGACCGCCTTGTAGTCGTCGGCCGTGCCGCTGCAATAGATGCGGCCGAGAATCCAGACCATGTTGGTGGGCGACCTGTACTCCGTGACGCCCTCGGGCAATTCCCCCTGCCAGTTCGGACCCGTGATGACGTACTGCTGGACATTCGTGCCGGTCGTCCGCTTGCCCGGCACTTGGAACACGTCGGTCCACCCGTCCAACATCGGGAACAGATAGTACCGGCCCTGGACATCCGGAAGACTCAGAACCCAGGGCTCCTTGGCAAGGTCCAGCCAAGCCAGTGTGTAGAGCGTGTCGGCATTCGGAGCCGTGACTTGCTTGTCGGCTGGAGTCGGATATTCCCTCAACTTGGCGAACTGCCCCATCGGAGCAAATTTCCCCTCTGGCTTCTCCACGTTGGTCATCGCTCGACGAGTCATCTCCATCGTGACCAGCGGGTAGCCATAAACGTAGGCGTCAATCCCGATTGCTTGGGTCTCCTCGGCGGCTTGACGACCTCCTGACAAAACCGACAGCCCAAATCCTGCGACCAGGATGGCTGCCACCACTCGTTTCGACTGCGACATTTTGTCGGCTCCTGATCAATATCGGGAACGCTTGCCAAAACACAACATTGCAGCCAATTCTAGACAACGAGGAGCAAAGGTCCAGGGCGATGTAGGCAACCGGTCGCGGAGACAGAGGATGCGTGACCCTGCACGGCGGAAGATAGCCCGATTAGGGACTGAAACGGGGACGCACTAGTTTTTTATCGCCTATCCATTCCACAGCGCATTTCGATGCAAAAAAACTAGCTGCGTCCCCGTTTCGAGTCGGGCGGCATGAGGTGGGACAGCTTGATGGCCGAGAGTTGGGCTCGCATTTGTTGGGTGACTTGGCTGATCGCCTCGGACAGGCGTTCGCGGCTTTTGCCCCCGAAACCGTCGCCCAGCGGCAACTCGGTCACCAGCGGGCCATCGATCGCCTCGATCAATTCCAATAATGAAACATCATCGGCCGGGCGGTCCAGGCGATAACCCCCGTCCACGCCCCGGGTCGAAGCCAGAATGCCCCGAGCCACCAGATGCCTCAGAATTTGGAGCAGAAACCGCTCCGGCATCTTGCCTTCGGAAGCCAGTTTGCTGCAAGGAACCGGGCCTTTACCCTGCGATTGAGCCAAGTGGATGCTTGCCTGAACGGCATAGGCCACCGTACGCGACATTTTCATGAATGAAGCCCCTTATCCCTAGGTTGCGAGCTGAAAAGACCACCCCCTCGTCCACGGGGCATCTTAACGCAAAAGCAACTAGAATGTCAAGCTCTGTGAGCCTGATTTCGCCCGTTTTCCGAAGAATTCGCACACCCAACCATTTTGACCGATCGAAGACGGTCAACTTTTCCACGCACACTCGACCTTCCGTGGCTCACCCAGTAAGCGTACGAAAAACAGTCCATTTACTCCCGTGCAGGCCCCCTACTCCGGCGCCACCGCAAGTAGTTCTTCAGAGATCGCTTCCAACTGACGGCCGGTGATCGTTTGCTGTTGTTCGGCGTAGCCGATCAACAGCGCCAAGTCGCAAAGCCGGTTAATCCGCCGCGGATTGCCGCCGGTGAGTTGCCAGAGGGCGGTAGTCGCGTCCGCGTCGAACAGCATCCGCGCGGTGCCCGCCTGACGCAGGCGATGCTCGACGTACTCGCCCGTCTCGGCCCGCGTCAGAGGACGCAACAGACATTTGACGGCCAGCCGCTCCTCGAGTTGCGGCGTGCGATCCAGCACGGGCAGCAGGCCCACCTGGGCCGAAAGAATCAGCGTCATGCCGGGCACGCCGCCGGTCTCGAAATTCGACAGCAGCCGAATCGCCTCGAGCGACTCGTGGTCGGTCAGCAGGTGGGCCTCGTCGATCACGACCACGGCATGACGTCCGCGATTGGCATTATCGGTCAAGAATCGCCCGATCCGATCGACGTCTCGCCAGAGGTTCCCGGCCGGCTCGTTCACGTCGCCGCCGATAAGCGAGGCGGCGACGTAGGCGACGAGCTGATCGACCGGCATTTGCGGAAAGGAAATCTGGACGAACGGCCGGTACGATTCGTCGAGCGCAGCGCGGATCATTCCAGCCACCAGCGTCTTGCCCAGCCCCGAAGCCCCGACCAAAAGCGCCGCGGCCCGATGGTTTTCAATGGCGTAGCGCAGCTTGAGCGTCGCCGCCTGATGGGTCTGCGCGGGGTAATAGAAATCCCTGTCGGTGCCGGGTTCAAACGGTTTTTCGCGGAGTTTCCAGTAGGATTCGTACATTCCTCGTCACCGCCGTCTTGAAGTTTCAAAGCGTCGAGGGCATTCAGGCAGCGCGTCGCCGGACGCCGGCCGCCTCGCGCGGCGCGAAATTCTCGATCAGGCCCGCACACGCGACGCGCCGGGCCGCAAGCTGGTCTCGCGCCGATCGCACGTCGTCGGCCGTTGCCCGCGCCACGTTATGAATCATCACCGCCATGTCGATCGCGTCGTCCAACGCGCCGCTGGTCCATCGAGTCGGGCTGCCCAGGTCCACCAACACCAAATGATAATGCTCGCGAAGCGTCGCAAGGGCCGAGGCCATTCTCTGGGCAGCCCCCGAATCGCGGGCGTGTTCGAGAACCGCGCCGGGATTGCACAGCGGCAAGAGAGACAGGCGGTCGCCGATCGACTCGATGAGCGCTTCGGTCAACGGCTGGCGGCCCGCCGCGATTTCTTCCCAACCCAACGTCGGCAAGAGCCCCAAAAGCGAACCCAGCGCGGGCCGGGTCTCGTCGGCATCGACCAGCGCGACTTTCATGCCGCGCGCGGCCAGACGCCGGGCCGCGCCAAGCAGCAGCGTCGAACAGCCGGCCTCGACCGTGCTGCCAGTCAAGGCGACGACCGCTTGACGATGCCCGTTCGGTTCGACGATCGCCGCGGCGGCCGCGTCGAATTGCTCTTCCATGCGCGGCGTGGTTTTGGCAAGCGCCTCGGGCCAGGCAAAGGCGTCGACTTGCAACATCGGGCGAAACGCCGGAGCCCGATGCTCGGCCCGCGAAGTCGCTTCGGCGGCCGGCATCGACAGGATCATCGGTCCCTCGGCGGCTGCAACGGTGGGCGGCTGGACGACGGCGGCCGATCCGCGACGATGCGACGGCGGGGCTATCGGCCGCCCCGGCGATTCCAACGGCAATCCCGGCGGACTTGTCGCCGCGGCGCGCGACGCCCGAGCAGAACGCTCCTCGCGTCGGACGGTCGCCTCGGCCGCCGGCGTTGGTTCCGAAGACTGGGATGCCGCCGGCCGCGCGGGGCTTTGTCTGTACGCCTTGAAAAGTGCTTCGTCCAATTTGCTCATCGGGTCACCTGTACGCTATTCTCGATGGCCGAACGCGGGGACGTCGTCGGATAAGGGGTGGTCGGATAGTTGTTGCTCGAAATGCCTTGAGATAAAACCGGCACGCCCCGCGAGCCGGCCGACAGTGGACCGTTTGACGGTGCCGGCTGATAGCCGCCCGGCTCGGCCACGGGCACTGGATTGGGGCCGTCCGGCAAGGCGGAACCGACGAACGGCCGGCTGGTGGGCGGTGTGTCGTTCGGCGCACACGGTGGGACGCCGGCTTGCGACGCGGCGGTCTGGCGAAGAGCCACTCGCGCGGCCGAGTAAGGATCTTGCCCCGCCGGACGCGGCTCGGGCCGAGAGCCGTTCGGGCCGGTTGACAAGGACATGCTCTGATTGGCGATCCACGTCGATCGCCCGGCCGCGTCGGCCGGCTTCTCGCTCGGTCCGGACGAACCGAACCACGGCGGTTCCGAATCGCCCGGTTCCGCCGGGACAAGCATCGGTCGGTCGCCGGCTCGGTTGGCCTCGGCCGGGGGTGTTGTGATCGGCGTCGGCGTCCACGAGGGGTCCGACGACGGCGGCGTCTGTTCCGTCGGAGTCACAATCGGCCCCGGCTGGAACGTCGGTTGTGATGTCGGCTCGGACGCGATGGCGTTCGTTTCCGACGAAATGACACGCGGTTCGGGCGCCGTCCAGGTTTGGCGTTCCCAGGTCGGCGGGGTGAAAGCCGCGGTCGCCGCAAGTCCGGGATCCGCGTCAGCCACGGTTGCCGGACACGTCACACGGCCCAGGCCGAAACCGATCAGCCCGGCCACCAATACGAAAGCCGCCACGGCGAGCCGCGATCGGTCGGGCGGGGCGGTTTCCGTCGCGTCGGGTTCGAAATCGAGCGGCGGGTCGTCAAAAGCGAGTTCCAAATCAACCTCGGGTTTGTCCACCGGGGAACGAAAATCGGCGACTCGGGCCAACACCACGGGCAGATCGTTCGGATCGCCGAGTGAATCGCCGCGTTCCCGAGACCGGCCGCGTGATTCTTCGTGTTTTGAAACCCGCAAGGCTTGATAGCCACTCATGGAGATTTCCTCATCCGCTGAATGTAGGGTGGGCACCGCCCACCAAAACACAACATTTTGTGGTGGGCGGTGCCCACCCTACAAAAATTCACTACCTAGGTGCAAGCCTCTGACAGTATCGGGTAGGGGCTGTGCCGATCTTGAGCTTTAGAACGAGTCTGCGGCGTGTTCCGAATGGGAAAACCAGGCAAAATCGGCTACCAACGAACCGCGAACCCAGCGCCCGTGAAAAGATCCTCGGCCGACTCGCTCAACCCGGCGCCGATTCGCCAGTCGAGCTGAAAATCCTCGGTCACGAGATAGGTGATGCCCGTGTCGAGGAAATGGTCGGGCCGGTTGTCCTGGCCGCCGTCAAAAATGAGGACGTACCATTCGAAGAAGGCGCCCAGCCGCTCGGTGAGTCCCATACCCAGCGTGGCCGACTGATACATGGTGGTAATATGGTCGCCCTGGTAGCCGGTCCACCACGTGCCCGTGCTGCCGCCGATAAAGATCTGCTCGGTGATGTCCCAGCCGTAATTGTAAGTCAGATAGGTATCGACTCGACTGCTGGTCCAGGCGGTGGCGCCGACGGGGGCCGTCACGCAGGCGATCAACGCCGACTCGGGCCGCCAGCCCGACTGCTTGCTGATCTTCAGTTTGCAGCCGACGTCCATGTCCGTAACGCCGTCCAAAAGGAGTGTTTCCCCCGGTTGAGGACCGTGCTGACAATAGGACATGTAGCCCGACCAGACGAGACGCAGTTCGAGCTTCTCGGTCAGGCCGTAACGCAGCAACAGTTCGGGCAGTCGGTGCGCGTCGAATTCAAGACCGCCGGTTTGGTCGTGGAAATAGGTCCAACCACTTTCGAGTTGCAGTCGGCCTCGGTCGATCGTGTTGGGCGATTCGGTGAAGTCGGGACGATCGGCTTCGAGGGGGTCGAACGTGTCGGGCTTCTGACCTCGTAAAATGGCCCGGTCCAGATCCAAGGGGGAGAATTCCGCCGTGACCGGCGCCGGCGGATCGTCCCAGACCGCGTCGGCCCAGGCGTGGCTTGCCGGGAATCCCATCGCGGCAAGGAGGATGAGAAAGCACCGGAAATTATGGTTCGGTAAATACATAAACGATGGCAGCATGGGGCTCGAATTTCGCCTTAAGCGTCAATTCCCGAACGGCCTCACTTAGCCGGATCGGGTGGGCGTCGGAGCGGCCTTGAGACGAGTTAGCCTGGGGGTTGCAGTGTGAAGCGTTCTGCAGAATCGCATGTCCGCAATCCACACGTTTGAGGGGGCCGTGGCAATTGACAGCAACCCCTCGCGCGTTAGGATGGGCCGTTGACACCCAACTTTGCCTCAGGAGATTCACGGACAGATGACGCAGATCGAGCAAGCGCGGGCGGGCACGGTGACGCCCGAGATGGAAGAAGTGGCCAGGGCCGAGCAGCTCGATCCACGCCAGGTTTGCCGCGAGGTGGCCGAGGGCCGCATGGTCATTCCGGCCAATCAGGTCCACCTGGGCGGGACGCTGCGGCCGATCGGCATCGGCACGGTGGCGCGGGTCAAAATCAACGCCAACATCGGCAATTCACCCTTGTCGAGCGACACGGAATGCGAACTGCGTAAGTTGGCTTGCGCCGTGGGCCATGGGGCCGACACGGTGATGGACTTGTCGACCGGCGAGCGGATCAACGAGACCCGTCAGCGGATCATCGACGCGGCGACCGTGCCGGTGGGCACCGTGCCGATCTATCAGGTGACCGAGCAACTAGACGACATTCTTGACATGCGGCCCGCCGACTTCTTGGACGTCGTCGAACAGCAGGCCCGGCAGGGCGTGGACTATATGACGATCCATTGTGCCGTGCTTCGGGAACATCTTCCGTTGGCCGAGCGCCGCGTGACGGGCATCGTCAGCCGCGGAGGGTCGCTCGTGGCCCGATGGATGACGGTCCACGGGCTCGAAAATCCGTTTTACACGCAGTTTGACGCACTGTGCGAAATCATGCGGCACTGGGACGTCACGTGGAGCTTGGGCGACGCGCTGCGGCCGGGCTGTCTGGCCGACGCCAGCGACGAAGCCCAATTCGCCGAGCTGCGGGTAATGGGCGAATTGACCAGCCGGGCGTGGGCCCACGGTTGCCAGGCGATGGTCGAGGGGCCCGGCCACGTGCCGATGGACCAGATTGAGATGAACATTCGTCGGCAGCAGGAGTGGTGCCACGGGGCGCCGTTCTATGTGCTGGGGCCCGTGGTGACGGACATTGCGCCGGGCTACGACCACATCACCAGCGCGATCGGCGGGGCGATGGCGGCGTGGTACGGGGCTTCGATGCTCTGCTACGTGACGCCGAAGGAGCACCTGGGCCTGCCGAACCTGGACGATGTTCGCATTGGCGTGATCGCCCACAAGATCGCCGCGCACGCCGCCGACGTGGCGCGAGGCATCCCCGGGGCCCGAAATCGTGACGACGCCTTGAGTAAGGCGCGTTACGCCTTCGACTGGGAAGAGCAGTTCCGCCTGGCCCTCGACCCGGAAACGGCGCGCCGCATGCGCGAGGAAACGGTGCGCGAAACAAACGACACGCACTATTGCAGTATGTGCGGACCCAAATTTTGTTCAATGCGTACCAACGAACGGATCCGCCAATGGGGCCGCGACAAAGGGACGAACTAAGCGTTTGCGATTGGTCGTAAAGCCAAGAAAAAACCGCTTTCGTGCTCATTATTCCGTCTTTTTTACTCTCTTCCATCATTCGTCGCGGACGGAGCGACTCGCCGACTGACGCAATGAAAGGGCGATAGCGCGAAGTGCAAAAACATAATTAAAGCGTTGCTTTTGCATTTTCGGAATATCCGCCATTGTGATTATACGTCTCTAATCGCATAACAGTGCGTATTAAACGCCGTGATGGTTTTGACGCGAGCATTTCACCGGTGCAAACCGGCTCGCAAACGTCTTGACCATCCGGCGAAAATATCCACCGGTTCTATTTCGTTCTTCCTGTTTCTTCAGCGAAGATTCGTTCGAAAATCACAGCACATGGGGGCGCGGCGCTTGGGGTGCGCGCGATCGCTCTTCATTAGGCATGTTTGTCCTGGAGTCGGAATGTTACCCGGATGTTTCACCACACGCACCATCTCATGAGGATGCAGGTCATGAACTCACTTCCGAGGATTGTTGTTCTTGCGTTGCTGGCAGGTTTGTTGCTTGCCGTGCCCGCGTCGGCTTCCGACTACTATTGGACTCTCGTTGATCCGGCTTCGGGATACGTCACCGAGCCGGCCAATTGGGGTTCCCTCTTCATTCCAGGAACCGGCGATGTGGCGTATTTCCAAACGAACGGCTTGGCGTTGGTCGACGACCTCCATTCATGGAGTCCCGTCGGCGCCATCTATCTGGGAAATACGGCCGCGGCCCGGCTCGATCAGTCTGGGGGCACGGTCGCCTGCGATCTGGTTCACGTCGGCCGATCGGGCGGAACCGGGACTCTGACGATGACCGGCACTCTGCTTGCGCCGGCCACCTTCTCGAGCACCGCCACGGCCCATTTCGGGGACGGCGTCGGCAATACGGGCACGCTGGACATGCAGGGATACTCGAACTTCACCAGCACATCGTGGTCGTACGTCGGCTCCAGCGGCGGAACCGGTTATTTGACGATGTCGGACAACGCCGTTTTCAATTCCAACAACTCGTCTCACGTGGGAATCTGGGGCGGCGGCCACGCCGAGTTGGACATGTCGGGCAGTTCGCGGTTTCTGACCACCGGCTGGGGACACGTTGGACACAGCACCAACGCCTCGGCCGTTTGGACCATGGCCAACGACGCCTACTATTATTGCTCGGGAGATCTCTTTGCCGGCGACTTCGATCATGCCAATCTGGATCTCACGATGACGGGCTCCTCGGACATCGAAGTCGGCGCCCATGCTTGGTTTGGAACCCGGTCCGGCGCCGCGACGATGGACATGTCGGGAACGTCGTCCATCGTTGCGCACGGCTGGTTCCGCCTCGGAGTCGACAATGCTTCCGACTGCGACTTGACGATGTCGGGAAACTCGACCGTGACGACCGGGGGCGTCGGAGCCGACTGGTTCTTGACGGGATGGAACGCCACGAGCACGATAACCATGTCGGAAAACGCTTCGATCTCGTCGAACGTTTGGCTGGCCGGCGAGGATGATCGCTTCTATCTCGGCAATGGCGTCGGCGGAAACGCAACGTTGGAGATGTCGGGCGAGTCAACCTTCACCGTGAACAACGTCACCCACGTCGGCGCGGGAGGCGCCGACGCGGCCATCAACATGTACGGCGCCCTGGTGGACGAAGTTTTTTGCTCTCCGCAATTCCACGGCGTCCACGGATGGATGGGCGGCATGACAGCGGATTCTCGCGTGGATTTGACGCTCAGCGATGATTCCCTGATCAGTTTCAGTTCGTGGATGAATATCTCCACTGGCGGCAGCAAGGCGTTCGTCAATCTCCACGACAACTCCACGATCCAAGCGGCCAGTTCCGATCTCGCCTATGATAACGGCGTGGCGGGGCTGTCGGAAGCCACGATCACGTTGCACGACGACAGCTCGTTCGCGGTGACGGGACAGATGAACGTCGGCACCTACGGCGGCGTCTCCGAGATTACCCTGACCGGCGTCGGCGCTCCCGAACTGTCCGCGGGAACCCTTTGCCTGGGTCAGCAGTGGGGCGGGACCATCACGGATTATACCTACGGCACCGTGAACGTGAACGCGACGAATGCCCAGGTTACCGCCACAACGCTGCAAATCGGATATGACGGCGGCATCGGCGTCTACAGCCAGAACGCCGGCACGACGACCGTCGTCAATGCCGTCTTGCTGGGCGACGCCGACGTCGGCGCCGGCGCCTTGGGGAGCGGTATCCTGAACCTCAACGGCGGTACGCTCGCTTGTCCCGGCATCGTCCAGGGCGAGATCCATGATTCGAACCCCTCGGGAACGATTTCCACCGTGAATTTCAACGGCGGCACGCTCAAAGCGACGAGCGCCAGCAGCGACTTCATCGTCCCCTACACCTCGCTCTTGGCGGGCACCGGCGCCGTAACGCTCAACGTGCTGGCCGGCGGCGCGGTGATCGACACGAACACTTTCGACGTCACCCTCAACCTGGCCTTGGTCGAAGACGCCACGTCCACCGGCGGCGGATTGACCAAGCTGGGCGACGGCATTCTGACCCTAACGGGCAATAATGCCTATACCGGCGACACGATTGTCTCCGGCGGCACGCTGAGCACCGATAGCAATACGATGTTGGCTGACGAGGCCGCGCTCCGCATTGCACTTGACGCCGTGATGAGCTTGGATTTCACCGGCGCCGATACGATCGGCGGGCTCTACCTGGGCGGTGTCGCCATGACCGATGAAGGCACCTGGGGATCCTCCGTCAGCGGCGCCACGTATCAGAATGACCTCTATTTCACCGGCCTTGGCATGGTGTATCTCGATCTGTTCAACCCGGTCCAGATCCCCGGCGACGCCGACGGCAACCAGATCGTCGACGCCGTTGACGCCGGGTTCCTGGCGACCAACTGGGGCGTGACCGAGGGCGCGGACTGGGAGGACGGCGACTTCAACGGCGACGGCGCGGTCAATGCCCTGGACGCCTCGATTCTGGCGGCCAACTGGGGCGACCATCGTCCTCTCGAAGGCTCGCGGGGCGTGCCGGAACCCGGCATCTTCGCCCTGATACTTGGTCTTGGTCTGGCATTGCCGCGACGCCGGACTCGGTAAAAAGTTAGTGGATGGGGGGAGCCCGCGCGTCTGGGCCGCTCGCCGTGGGCGGCCCAGACGCAGGGCGGATGCAGAAGGAATTGCAATGTCCACACCCATGATATGTATACACACCCCCCATTGAGGTTCGGCTGGATTCGTTTTCTTGAGTTAAATTCGAACATCAAGGTAGAATTCAATATGTTGCGCAAGTGGAATTGGATCGGCGTCATCGCATTGGTCGGCTCGTGCGGATTGCTCGTGTCGGCCGGCGGGTGCGACCAGGATAGCGGCTTGCCTCCGTTGGCGGTTGTTACGGGCCAAGTAATGCTCGACGGCAAGCCGCTAACCTTGGGCGAGATCGGTTTTATTCCGGATAGCTCGAAAGGGACCGCGGGCCCGATGGGGACGGGCACCATCAGTGAAGACGGCCGATTCTCGATCAGGACCGCGGGCCACAAGGGAGCCTTGGTGGGTTTTCACAAAATTCGGATCACCGCCATCGACAAGACCAAGGCGGACAAACCTTGGATCATTCCTTTCCAGTATGGCAACCCGGATGAATCCGGCCTCGCGGTCGAGGTGAAACCGGATCAAGAGAATACCGTCAATCTGCCGCTGAAATCGAAACCCTAGTGTAGTGCGTCAGAGTTCTTGGATCGTATTTTTGGCCGTTGTTTGTGTGCCACTGGCTTTGCCAGTGCTGGAAGAACGTGGAAAACACGACACTGGCAGAGCCAGTGGCACACCCAGAATAATGTTCCATCTGGCT
>DATECS010000377.1:0-5341 GCA_035286785.1 Thermoguttaceae bacterium
AGCCAGATGGAACATTATTCTGGGTGTGCCACTGGCTCTGCCAGTGTCGTGTTTTCCACGTTCTTCCAGCACTGGCAAAGCCAGTGGCACACAAACAACGGCCAAAAATACGATCCAAGAACTCTGACGCACTACACTAGGAGAGAACCTCTGGTGCCGGTTGAGCCGGGTTTACGACGCCGCGGCACTGGAACAGTTCCGGCACAGGCACTGACTCGGCAAACCACGGACGGTCGCCAGGCAATCAGTTGGACTGGGGCCGGCGTGCCTCTTCACTCCCCTCGAAGACCGCCAGTTCCTCGTGAATGCGAGCAATCATCTTGTGAATCCCCGCTTTCGTGAATCCCTTGGAGCCAATCGGACTTGATTTCTGGAGAACCTCCAGACGCCTTTCCAACTCCCGAAGCTCCTCCTCGGCCTTTTCGTACTCGACAGCGTTTGTGATCATAAATGAATCTCCAATATCCCTTTGCGTCTCCCGTCCGCTTCGCGGGTTCTGCTGAAGAATTCTACCCAATCGTTCCAGTCGCGAGCGTCTTCTGCCGCGAAGATCTCTTCCGGCCGACGCGTCAGGAGCATTTCTTCGAGTTCCAACGCGGCGTTCGATCCGTCAGCGATCTGCTGCTGGAAGTCGCCCGCAAGAAGTACGACCGCATCAATGTCGCCTGGCGCTTGCTTGGCCGTAACGAAGCTCCCGTCAACCAAGAACCGGTGTGCGTGCGTCAGCCGCGACAATTCAAGCCATCGCCGAAGCCTCAAGATCAGCCGACGACGGCGCGGCGTGCCAGAACCGAAGCGAAATGTAACCTCCGCTTCGGTCGCCAAGTGAAGCCCTTCCGGCAGGTAGCTGTCGTCACGGAAGTCCGGGATCATCGTTCCTGACCGTTGTTACGCATTAATAGCTCGAACTTCATCATCCCCTCGGACGGCGGCCTCGGCTTGGCACACCCGAACGTCGACGGCGTTACAAATCATGACATTTCAATTATGAGTGGCAGCGAGTGCTTCCGCAAGATAGCGAGCGGACCGCTGCCCCTTATGGGTGGATTGCGATTCCGCTGTTCTCTCCTTACGGATTTGCGTCTTCGCGTCTCTGCGTTAAAAAAAACACGCGGAGATTTTTGTTATTCATCCAAGCCGCCGAAACGCCGCGTGCGGGCCGCATAATCGCGGATCGCCTGACGAAGCAGCTCTTCGTCAAATTCCGGCCACGTCTTCTCGGTGACCCAAATCTCGGCGTAACTCAACTGCCACAGCAGAAAATTGCTCAGTCGCATTTCGCCCGCCGTGCGAATCAACAAGTCGGGCTCGGGCATGCCGGCCGTGTAAAGATGATCGTCCACCGTCTGCTCGGTAATCGCCGACGGTTCGAGCCGGCCCGCGCGGACCTCTTCGGCAATCGCCCGAACGGCATCGACCACCTCGGCCCGCGCGCCGTAGTTGATCGCCAGACAAAGCGTCGGGCCGGTGCTTTTGCCGGTCAGTTCGACCGTTTTGTCGACCTGGCGCAGCACGTGCTCGGGAATTCCCTCGCGTCGGCCGATTAAGCGAATACCGATATTCTGTTCGAGAATCCCGGTGCGTTCCTCGACCATGCACTGTTCCAGCAGGTGCATGAGCGAGTCGATTTCCGGCTCGGGCCGCTTCCAGTTTTCGCTCGACAGGCAGTAGAGCGTCAACTGCTCGATGCCCAACCGGCCGCACTCCTCGACCACACGCCGGACCGAGGACACGCCGCGACGATGCCCCTCGACCCGCGGCAACCCCTGCCGCCGGGCCCAGCGGCCGTTGCCGTCCATGATGATGGCGATGTGCCTCGGCCGCTTCTCGGGCGGAACGTCAAAAAACGCGGCAGGACTGTCCGTCGTGTTTTTCATTTACTGAGGTTCTTTCCGAGCCGCGACCGTGAGGGAGCGGTTGTCGAGCGTCACAAGTCGCACAACCGCTCCCTCACGGTCGCGGCTCGGTTTTCATATAGACATCAAATTCTCGAACACCCTCACGGAAAACATTCCGGCGGGCAGTGCTCACTCTACTTCACAAGAATCGTTTCCGCCCGGTCCGGGCCGACGGAGACGATCGTCACCGGCCGACCGAGCAGTTGGCCGAGTCGGTCGAGATATTTCCTCGCGTTGACGGGCAGGTCGCTCATGCGGCGCAGCTCGGTCGTGTCTTGTTGCCAGCCGGGCAACGTCTCGTAAACCGGCACAACCCGGCGAAGATCGTCCACGTGGCTGGGAAAGTCCGTGATCTGCCGCCCGTCCAGTTCGTAGGCCGTGCAGATTTGTATTTCGGCCATATCGTCCAGCACGTCCAACAACATCACGGCCAACTCGTCCACGCCGCTGAGCCGGGCCGTGTAGCGCGCGGCCACCGCGTCGAACCAGCCGCACCGCCGGGGCCGCCGCGTGACCGTGCCGTATTCGTTCCCCCGGTCGCGAATGTGCTGACCCGTCGCGTTGTCCTGCTCGGTGGGAAACGGGCCGCCGCCGACCCGCGTGGTGTAGGCCTTGATGATGCCGATCACACGATTGACGTAGCGACCCGGCACGCCCGAGCCGCTCGACGCGCCCACGCCCGAGCTATTGCTGCTGGTCACGAAGGGAAACGTGCCGTGGTCGATGTCGAGCAGAGCGCCTTGGGCCCCCTCGAAGAGAATTTTTCGACCCGCCTCGACTGCGTCCAACAGGAAGGCCGTGGTGTCGCCCACGTGGGGCGCCAGCCGCCGGGCGTAGCCGGCATATTCGTCGGCAATCTGGTCCGCGTCCATCGTGATTTCCCCCAGCGCGGCACCCAGTCCGGCGAGGATGCTCCGCTTGGCTTCGACGATCCGGGCGATCTGCCGGTGGAACCCGTCGCGATACAGATCGCCCAGCCGCACGGCCAGCGAGCGGCCCATCTTGTCGCGATAGCACGGGCCGATGCCGCGCTGGGTCGTGCCGATGGCCTCGTCGCCGCAACAGAGCCGTTCGAGCAGCCGGTCTTCCTCGAAATGCCACGGAAAGACGACGTGCGCCCGGTCGGAGAGCATGAGGTTGTCGGCCACGCGGATTGACCGGCCCACCAGCCCGTCGATTTCGGCCAAGAGGCTCTTGGGATTGAGCACCACCCCGCCGGCCACGACGCACCGAACGTTCGGGCGGAAGATGCCGCTGGGGATGAGCGAGAGCTTGAATTTCTCGCCGCCCATCACAACGGTGTGGCCCGCGTTCGACCCGCCCTGATACCGAACCACGATGTCGTGCTGTTCGGTCAGAAGATCGACGATCTTCCCCTTGGCCTCGTCGCCCCACTGTAATCCGACGACACAGGTAACCGGCACCGTATGACCCTCAAAAAACCAAACTTGGCCCCTCGCCTCCCACGGACGCGGGATGCGTCCAAACAAGTCAGTTTATAACGGCGAGCCCGGAGCGGTCAACCGCCCGATGGCGGGATCCCCTACGTGGCGGACCATTCCGTAGGCCGGGTCACGACCCGGCGGTGAGGGCCAAATCGTCCACCCTGTCCGCGCCGGGCCACGACCCGGCCTACAAAATCGCCGTGCCTACCCCTCGGGATACTGGCGGCAATACTCATACATGGCGATCGCCGCCGCCGTGGCCGCGTTGTGGCTGTCGGGCATGCCGTAGACCGGGATTTCGACCACCGCATCGACCAGCCGCAGGTCCTCGGGCCGGATCCCCAGCCGCTCGTTGCCCACCACTAGCACGGTCCGACGCGGAAAGGCGAAGTCGAACAGCGACCGCGAATCGTTCGTCTGTTCCAGCCCAACCACTGTGTAGCCCTCCGCCCGAAGCCGCTCCAACACGGGCCCCAGCGTCCGGTGGACCTCGACGGGAAGCGATTCGGAGGCGTCCCGGGCGATTTTCGAGATCAGCCGGGCTGTGCCGCAGGCGATCATCTTCGACGCCCCGAAACAACCGGCGGCCCGGGCAATCCGCGAAAGATTGACGTTGCTCCGCATGGGCGGACAGGCCACGATCAGCTCGCGCGGCCGCGTGAGCGGGGTCGGGGGGCGGTGACGTTGTTGCTCAAATTCGGCCATGGGGAATCTCCGCGTCACAACATACCAACCCGAAGCGCCAGCGAGGGAAGACTGACTTGTCGCCCTCGCTGGCGCTTCGGGTTGGTATGATCCACAAAAAAAGTGGGGCCGGCAGTCGCCGCGGCCGCTGACCGAGGCGAATTGCCGGCCCCGTGTAGCGAATAAACGCTACGGTACTTGTACGCATTAACCTCGTGTCGGAAATTGGCCCGGCGCAGCGCAAAGCCTATCGCCACCACGAGGATTCCGTGCCCGAAAGCTCATGAGAAGTCCGTCTCACGCAATCGGGCCCTTCCCAGGCCGAAGAAACCGGCCACCACATGACGTCGAGAAAGACGCCCGATCACGAATGTTCCCTTGGTATTTTAATCGCCCGGCCAACGCCTGTGAAGACCGTTCGCTGTAATCTTAGCGCCAGCGACCTGATTCGAGCAGGCATGCAACCTCGGCGACCAGTTTTCGCGCCGCTCGGGCGCGATGGCTTAAACAGGCTTTGACCGCGGGGCTCAACTGGCCGAAGGTGCGGTGGCATTCGACGATCTCGAACAGCGGGTCGTATCCGAAGCCATTTGCGCCGCGAGGCTCGAAAACAATGCGGCCGCGGCAGACGTCTTCGCTTTCGGCCGCGATTTGGCCCGTCGGGTCGCACAAGGTCATGTGGCAGACGTAATGGGCTTGGCGATTTTCCAATGGGATAGAGCCGAGTTCGGTCAGTAGATGAGCATTGTTCGACGCATCGGTCGCCCCAGGCCCGCTATACCGGGCCGAAAAGACGCCCGGCGCCCCGTCCAGCGCGTCGACGGCCAACCCGCTGTCCTCGCCGAGCACCCAGCGGCCGAGATGCTTGGCTTGTAGGCTCGCCTTGAGGGCCGCGTTTTCGGCGAACGTCGCGCCCGTCTCGTTGACTTCAATCGCTTCGGGAAAGTCGGTCAGCGTTCGGACCACCAATCCTAGTGGCGCGAACAGGGCGGCCAGTTCGCCGCCTTTCTTCTGATTGCTCGTGCCGAGAACCAAGCACTGTTCGTTGCTCATCGCGTGATGCTCAAAGCATGGGAAAGAATGATGTTGGCCGCCGCGCCCTCGCGGCGTTTCGCGCGAACGTCGAGTAGGCTCGACGGCTAACCACCGTTTTTCGACTTTTCGCAACCTCTCACCACAGCCCGCGTGTCTGGCCTTGGTTGGCGTAGGACGCCGCGATCGACGCTTTCGGCACGTTGACCGGCTGCGGTTGGATGTCCAACGGGATGCCGATGATCGACTGGGCCATCGTCGGGCCGCCCAACGGCGGCTGTT
>DATECS010000378.1:0-10344 GCA_035286785.1 Thermoguttaceae bacterium
CGCGGAGATAGCGGGCGACCAGGGCGAGCAGGTCGGCACGCTGGATGGGTTTGGTGGCGAAATCATCGCAGCCGGCGGCGACGCATTTCTGGCGGTCGTCGGCCATCGCGTGGGCGGTCAACGCGATGATCGGCAGCGAGAATCCCTCGCCGCGCAGCCGGGACGCGGCGGCATAGCCGTCGAGTTCGGGCATCTGCATGTCCATGAGCACCAAATCGTAGGGCGTACCGCTTTCGGCCGCCTCGCGGACTTTTTCGCACGCGATCAATCCGTTGTCGGCGATGGCGACTTGCAGGCCCGCCTTACGCAACAGAAAGGCGATGAGTCGCTGATTGTCGCGGCCGTCCTCGGCCAAGAGCACACGGCCGGTGAGCTTCAGATCGTTGGTTTGGCTGCGTTCGGCGTCGGACGAGGCGGGCCGCCACTCGGCCGGGTTTTCGACGAGTCGAACGTCGGCCGACGTTTCGAGCGGCACCGCTACGCAGAACGTGCTCCCGTGGCCCGGCGCGCTTTGGACCGAGATCGTTCCGCCCATCGCCTGCGCCATGCGCCAACTGATGGCGAGTCCCAGGCCCGTTCCGCCGTATTTTCGCGTGACCGTTCCGTCGGCCTGGGTGAACGGCTCGAAGACGCGGCCGACCTGTTCGGACGTCATGCCGATGCCGCTATCGACGACCTCCCAGTGAAGCCACGTTCGTCCTTCCTCCTCGACCCGGCGGACCACCATCCGCACGCCGCCCGTCTCGGTGAACTTGACGGCGTTGGCCACGAGGTTGATCAGAATCTGTCGCAGTCGGGTCGGGTCGGTCTGAATCACCTCGGGAATGGGCCCTTCGAACTTCAGAACGAGCGACAACCCTTTGGACGTGGCTCGCAGGTTCAACAACGAAACCACGTCGCGCGAAATCTCGATCGGCCAGCAGGGAATCCGTTCGAGGACCATTTTGCCCGACTCGATCTTCGAGAGATCCAGGATGTCGTTGATCAACTGGAGCAGGTGCTGGCCGTTGCGCAGAATGGTATCGACGGCCGTCCTGCGTTCGTCCTGGGTCAGTTGAGAATCACGCAGCACTTCGGCGAAACCGAGAATGGCCGTCATGGGCGTACGGATTTCGTGGCTCATGTTGGCCAGGAAGTCGCTCTTCGCCCGAGTGGCCGCGTTGGCGATTTCGTTGAATTGTTCGAGCGCCTCGTTGGCCGATTCAAGGGCTAGGGCGTAGTCGCGGGTCTCCTGCTCGGCCTGTTTGCGGTCGGTGATGTCGGTCAGGCTGGTGACGATGCCGACCAGTTCGCCGTCGCTTCCGCGATAGGGCGTCGCGGTGATGAAGCACGAAACGGCGCGCCCGTCGGCCAGCGAACGGTCCTCCTCGTATTCGACGCGGGACTCGCCCTCGCGGATCTGGCGGATGACGGCTTCCAGCCCCATGCAGGTCGAGGCGCTCCAGACGTCCTGGCATTTTCGCCCGACCACCGCGCCGCGATCGAGTTCGAAAAAGGAACAAAACGATTCGTTGACCCGAAGGACCGTCAAATCGCGACTGATCACGCAAAGAGGCGCCGCCGCGTTGAAGACGTGGGTCAGCTCGGCATGGGCCGCGAGGTTTTCCTCCATCGCTTGGATCCGGACGCTCGTGCCCGTGAACGTGAACGCGCACGTCTTGGCCAGCGCGACGTGCTCCGCGCGCCACGAGCGGATCGCGTGGGGCCAGTGCAGCAGCATGAGCCCGTGGAGATCGTCCCCGAGCATCAAGGGCGTCGCCAACAGAGCGCCGGTCAACGGCGCGTCGAGGACGCGCAGTTGCCGCTTGGCCTCCTCGGGCAGGGCGTCGACGTTGGCCACGTGGACGACCTCCCCGCGGCCGAGTTCCCGCGTCCACCACGAGAGGTTTTCGGGACGCAAGGGAAGCGACTTGGCGCGCCCTTCGGTCGAGCCGCCCCAACTGCCCAGGCAACGCAAGCGGGTTTTATCTTCGGAAAAAACAAAGACGCCGCCTTGGTCCGCGTTGACGAATTTTCCAAGGATCCCGAGAGCGTCTCGATAGGCCCCAAAATACTCCCGGGCCGTGACGACCATGAGGCAAGTGAAGATTTCATTGACGACCCGTTCCGATTCGAGTCGGAATCGCAGGGCCTCCTCGGCCCGGCGGCGCTCGGTCACGTCGCGTGCCACCGCCACGCCGTGCCATTGGTCGCGGAGCCGAACGGCGGAAAAGGAAAGCTCGATCGGAAATTGTTCGCCGCCTTTGCGAAGCGCCGTGAGTTCCATCGTCTGATTGACGGCGGCCGCGGCGCCCGTCTCTCGAAACCGCGGCAGGCTCTTCCAAAACGCGGCGTGCAGACGCGGCGGCACGATCAGGCTCGCGACGTTTCGCGTGATGACTTCGTCGACGTCGAAACCGAAAATCCGCGTGGCCGCCTCGTTCCAAAACGAAATCTTGCCGTCGGAATCGATCATGATGATCGCGTCGCGGGCCGACGAGGTGATCGTGCGCAACTGGCGCTCGCTCTCCTCGAGGTGGCGTTGCTTCTCGCGGCTTCGCCATTCGAGATAATTCAGCCGCCAGAACGCGAAGATCAACGGCGCCATGGCGACCGCCGACAGCAGGCCGCGCGGCAGCCCCACGCAGTAGGCCATCAGGCTCGACGGTTCCACCTTGTCGGCCGGGACCAGCGACAACGCAATGTCGCAGCCGACCAACAAAAAGATGACCACCAGAAAAATGCGGACCTTCGAGTACTGATACATCACGCAAGGACCCGGCATGGGCCGGGCCGGTTCGGTGCTATCGCCCGCCGGAAAACCGTCAAATAAACAATCCTCTATCACGCTATCGCCCGCGCAGAGGCCGTCTGTTCCGCCGGCACGTGGCTGGCGGCGAAACGGCCTTCATGGCGAAACAACGGAACGTGAATAGAAAAGTATAGGTTGGGGAACGGTATTATTTCCGGTGAGCCCGATTGGTCATCGGTCACCGATAGTATGAATCATGCCACCCTGGGGCGGGGTATCATTGAACTTACATGCGTGGGCTATAGCTTGACCCTTCAAAAGAACCATCCACTTCGCGCAATGTGAGTTCATAAGGCCGCCGGCGAAGCTGTCATGATGTCTGCCGGGAGGGTAAGTTGGAAGTTCTGAAGAGAGATCCAGCCTGTGTATTCCAGTTTCAGGAGTCCGTACCATGACCATGCGTCGTTTTTCATGCATTCTGGCAACCGTGGTCGCGTGGGGTGCAATCCTCTCGCACGCCTCGGCCAATGATGATCCACGTCTGGACTACGCTCGCCAACTGCTCGGGTCCATTCCCGAAGACGCACGCCCGGTGCTGAAAATCGATCCGGCGCTCGGTTATCCCGAGGGTTTTACGACGTCGGTTCCCACCGGGGAGCAGGGATCTCGACCGACGATCACGGGCGGTTCTCCGGCGGGCGTGCTTTATGGGGCGCAACAGTGGCTCGTCTCGCCGCGGCCGACGTCGGGAAGCGTGGAGAAGCCTGATTTCGAGCTTCGCGGAACCGTGCTCTTTTTCATGAAGGAACGGAGCTACGACTATCAGCTCACGCCGGAGGAGTTCCCCTGGTTTTACGACCGGCCGCTTTTGACCAAGTACCTCGACTACCTGCTGGCGAATCGTTTCAACACGATATTTATTTGGACAGGACACATGTTCCCGAGCCTCGTGTCGATGCCCAAGTATCCCGACGCGACGGATCTGGCGCCGGAGCAAGTCGCGCGAAACCAGGAGCAATTTCGTTGGTTCACCAACGAGTGCGCCAAGCGGAATATCGACGTGCTGCTGCATTTCTATCAGATTCACATTCCCAAGCCCCTGGCCAAATCGCGGCGGATTTCCGTGCGCTATCAAAAGCCGAACCCGTTTGTGACCCGATACGTGCGATACAGCCTGGAACGGTTTCTCGGCGAATTCAATTCGGTGGGGCTTTACGTCTGTCCCGGCGAGGCACTTCGTCCGCAGTACCAGCCGGAGTGGATCCGCGACGTTATCATCGCCGCCGCCAAGCAAAGCGGGAAGAATCCGCGGATCGTGGTGCGAGACTGGACGCTCGACGCCCAACGATTTAAGAAGGTATGCGTGGGGCAGTACGACAATCTCTATATTGAATTGAAACACAACAAAGAGATGATCGTCAGTCCCGTGCCCGACCCGCGCCACGCAATCTGGAATAACGTGGCCCGAAGGCACATCGTCAACCTGCACGAGGCGGCCGACGTCAAGCCGTTTCGCTGGGGCAGCCCGCGGTTCATTCGCGAGATGGTGGGCAACTGGAAACAGATCAGCCTGGACGGGGCCGAAGTTTACGGCATGGCGAGTTGGCGGTGGCCCTATTCGTTGGACAAACTCGACCCAAACCAAGTCGGATACTGGCCCCAGGGACCAAAGCTGCTTACGTTCGAGCGCGATGCAATCTGGCTTGAAGCGATCGGTCGGTATCTCTGGAAAACGGATCGGCCCGAGGAAGGCGAGACGGCCTATTGGACGGCGCGGCTGGCCGAGAAATTCGGCAGCGAACAGGCCGGAGAGCAATTGCTGCAATGGTACGACGTCACGGGGCCCGTTTTGCCGGGCTTGCAGAACCTGACGCACGTGCGAAATATGAACTTTTTCCCGACGGCGGTCGGCAAGGAGCAGATGATTGACGAAATCCTCGAACCGAAGCTGGACCGCGCCGGCTACCGGGCCCAACCGATGGACGCCTACCTCCGCGAGCGTTACAAGGAGAAGTACCACCTCCCGAAGTTGGAGAATCGCATTCCGATGCCGATTGCGGCCTATGCCGAGCGGATGGCGGCGGGCCAGGAGATCACCGACGCCATGACGCCCGATCGGGTGGCCGATCTGCTGGTGGAAATGGCCGAGCAGGGCGTCAAGCTGGCCGAGTCGGCCCAGGCAGCCGCCACGAAAAACCAAGACGAAGCGGCCCGATTCGTGACCGACAGCCAGGCGATGGCGCTTGTGGCCAAGGCGTGGCGCGAAAAGGTGTTGGCGGCGATCGCCAAGCGAGCGTTCCAGAAGACGGGCAACGAGAAGTATGTACGCCAATTACGCGAGCACATGCAGCAGTCAGTCGTGGTCTACAAGCAACTGGTCGCGCTGACCGACAAGACCTACATCACGGCGACGGACATACAAATGCCGCTCAACTGGCACGACGGCCTGAAGGCGTTTCGTGCTGATCGGGCGGCGCAGGAGCGGTTTCTTGGCTCGAAAACACCGCGGAGGTAAGTGTTCCCCTTGACGCGAAGGGGCATGGGGGTGTAGAGAATGGATGCTGGCGCAAGCGGTAGTTGCCAAACCGGGAACCACTTGCACAAGACCGGTGGGGATTGTCTCTTGCTAAAGGAGCCTGTCGGGGAGTAGCTTCCCGGGTGTATACTAATGGCCATTACTTGCCCTCGTTGTGGGGCTGGCTTTGACGTTACGCTGTTTCAGTTCGGACACCGGGTCCGTTGCGGTTGCGGCGAGTGGGTTGACCTTGGCCGCGGTCACGTGGCGAGCCCGGTCCAGCAGAAGGAGACCCAACGGATGAGCGAGAAAGCAATCGGCACGATCACGCATTACTTCAGCAAGATCCAGGTCGCGGGGATTCGGATCACGGACGGCAAGCTCCGGGTCGGCGACCGGATCCACGTCCACGGCCACACGAGCGACTTCACCCAGCCGGTCGACCAGATCCAGATCGACGGCCGATCAGTCGAGGAGGCCGGGCCGGGGGATGAGATCGGGATCAAGGTGATCGACCACGCCCGGGAACACGACGCGGTGTTCCTGGTGGAAGAAGAGTAGCACCCGTACTCATCACGCTCCGCGTGATGTCTCGGTAGACTTTTTGTGGACGTAGGGTGGGCATCGCCCACCAAAATGGCAAGTCCACTCTGCGCCGCTAAACAAAATCCACCGCGTACATCGATATCGCGAAAGGTACAATCGGGCTGTCGTGATGACGAATAGCCCTGGGAAAGACTTCAATTTTACCTCGAGCGATTTGATGAAAGAACCGTGTTACTATCGTCTCCCGTCTGAGTATCGTCGGTCGATCGTGTATATTATCGCAAGCCTGTTTGTCTTGATACCAGTGGCCGTGGTGGTGGACCGGGTAGTCGGATTAGGACGAGAGGATAAGCTCGTGGGGCTTTACATAGGGGTGGTGATAACTGGTTTGGCAGGGTTCGCGGCGCTTCGGTGGATGATACGGGTTGACGAGCAAGGCTTGGCACAACGGATTCTATTCTGGTGGGATCGCTGGGACTGGAGTGATCTGGCCAGTGGCCATATCGAGAAGGGCATTTCACACGTATTGATGGATCGCCGGCGGTCCTGTTGGAGGCGGAAACTGCGGTTGATTCTCAACGAAGAAGATTTACGGCAAGTCGTTGCGCGGATCAACGAACACTACGTTCTTCCTCCCCCTCCCTCCGTGCCGAGCGAGCTACGGATCAAATACAGCGATTTCTTTCGTCGAGTAGCAACGTTCGACGCTCACGGAGTCACACTCGTCGGGCACGACCGTACGCAAGTCTGCCTTTGGAGCGAGATCCGGCGAGTACACATCACTCGCATGGATACGTTGCGCCGCGATTTCCGGGTTCTTGAGATATTCTTGCCCCAAGATGTGATTGAACTAAAGCGGGTAAGCACCGAGTATGGTAACCATGAGACGTGGCGAGGCGCAACAGCCGAGCAGATCAACGAGTTTCTCGTCCAACATTTGCCATCCGAAAAATTACAGGAAGACACGATGGGGGGACCGAAGGCCACGGTCGAGGATGCCAATCGGACCCTCAATGCTCTTAGGAAGAAGGACCGGGAGCTTCGCGTCATGAGCGGCGTCCTCATGATCGTATTGGCAGGGGTGCTCCTCTATATGGCTTGGGATAAGGGCGTGTTCCCGGCCGTGGCGATGACACTCGTCAGTTTGCTCTATCTCGGGCCATTCTGGTTTCTCCGACGCGATTTATCCAAAAACATCCGTCGCACTGAACGGATGATCGCTGACCAAGAGCGATCAGATTCACTTACAGCGCGCGAATCGCTTCCCGATGCACCGTAGGCGAGGTGTCGTCAGCCGCGTGACCAGTCCCTCCTCACGGACTCCGATGCTCACTCGCCGAACGAACATTTAAAAGTTCGCGTGACTCCGGCGACATCACGCGGAGAGGCTGTGATTTTTTGTAGGGTGGGCATCGCCCACCAAAGTACGCGGCATTTCGGTGGGCGATGCCCACCCTACGTGATCTGGCAGGACATCACGCGGAGCGTGATGAATACGTTTAGACTTCGTCGAAGAGGATGCAGAGCACTTCGAGGGCCGCTATGGCGCGGGCCGCTTCGCGCACCCCGCCTGGCTCGATGCTTCCCTGCCAGATCGACAGGGCATGACGAAGATACTGCTCGCGCGAGTCGGCCAGTAGTTCGTCACCCAATTCGTCGTGGAGCCGGGACCACGTCTCGCGGAGCCGGTCCATGGCTTCTTGGCGGCCGTCGATCGCCTCGAACACGACGTCGTCGAGCATCTCGAGTTTTTCTAACACTTCGGGACTATTGGGGTGAAGTTGGCTCGACGGGGCCGCCGAGGCCCGCGCGTCCGGCACCGAAATCATGGCCGAACCGCGAAACCGGCGATGGGCCGCATGGGCCCGTTGCAGGCCGTCGAGCCAATCGCTTGGCACGGCGGGCATGGCCGGTTTCGACTTGGCCGGTTTCTCCCCGGCGTGTTGGTCCGGAAGCGAGTGGCCTTCGCGTTCCTCCATCAATTGAAGCCCCAGCGCGGGCAGATCCTCGGGCGTAAGTTCGAAGCGGCGTTTCGAGAACTGCGCGGCCAAAAACGGCGTCTCGCCCGAGCGGAGCACGCACTCGATCAGCCGTGACCAGCCGTCCAGCGGCGCGAATTCGGCCGGCGGAGCGTGCGACAGGTCCAGCACCGTCGCGCCGTAGCGGTGTTGCATTTGGCGCCACTGGGCCTTGTCGTCGGAAACCGCCACCACGCGAAACGGCCGACGCGGCGAGTAGTTCAGCCCCGTCGAAAAGGAAAAACGCGTACGACACTCGGGCGGAAGGCAATTCAATAGTCCGGCGATCAGATGCTCGGGCTCACTGCTGCCGGCCAATGCCAGACAGGGACACGAAAGGGCCGCCTGGACCAGCGAGGCCAGCCACGGCGTGCCCGGCTGATGAGACAGCCGCGACAGAAGCGGGGTGTCGATCGCGCCGGTGTGACCCATGAGCTGCATGGGTTCAAGCCGGCTGGGCACTCGCCGATGCACTTCCAACGCGCCGCCGGCCAGCGCGGCCCGAAGCACGGCGAACGGGTTGTTGGCGAAGCGGACCAGTTCGTCGGCCGGGACGATCAGGCATTGGGTATAGACCTGGTGGCCGCGTCCGCTGTATTCCTCGCCGGCCAAGGTGGTGCGGCTCACGCAATAGGCGCCGCTCGACAAGGGATGGAAGTTGAAGCTCACGCTGTCGGGACCCGCGTCGAGCAGCGATCCGTGCGAGGGCCCCCAAATGGCCAAGTCACGCAGATCCTCGGCACACACGCCGGGACTCGTGGCCACGACTTGATAGCCGGCCATCCGGTTCGTTTCGGCGGAGGTGTAAATGGCTTGTTCGATCAACGGTTTGGACTCCTTTTCTCCTGCTTGATCACTTCCTCCAGCAGCCATTCGAAGGGCTGGATCACGCCGCGGGGCTCGACCCGCAGCGGCACGTCGATCGCGCCGTCAAAAGCGCTCTGGGAATAAGCGATCGCACCGACCACGCTCGTGGCGAAAAACCGGTGCCGCGCGAAGCGTTCCTGGCACTGCTGCCAAAGGCCCGTGGTGTACGATTGGGCGAACGCGACGGGATCCTCCAGGCACGCTTCGCACTGGTCGGCTTTGGTGAACACAATGGCCACCGGCCGCTGGCACCAGCCCGTCTTGGGGTCGGTGTCCAATTCGGCCAGGTAACTTAAGAGTTTCATGGTGAAATAGTCGTGCGCCCGATGGCCCTCGCGGAGCGAAACGGCGTCGACCAGGGCCATGACGCCCTCGCTTTTTTTCAGGAACGTGCCGATCACCCGATACGTGTGCGGATGATCGATCTCCTCGAGAATGGCCTCGCCGGCCATGTCGGGCATGATCAGTTCAACCGGTTCCCGGCGGTCGGGTCGGCGGAGTTGGCAATGGACCCAATTCCAGCGGTCCGGCTCGCTGGCCGTTTTGTCGGGGAAACAGCGCCGGGCCAACGCGCCCACGGTATTTTGCTGGAGCGTGATGGAAAACGCGCCGCGCGTGATGATCCGCACGCGCGAGGGCATCCGCGAGAGCATGTCCATCAACATTCCCAGGTAGACCGTCTTGCCGGCGCTGCTGGCACCGACCGTGGCGATCATCCGCGGCTGAACGGCCTGGCCGGCCGCCTGATGGGCCAACGCCATCGGCGCCAGGCAATGGGTGCATAGCTCGGCGTCGATCGTGTTTTCGGCGTCGCACAAATAGCAGTGGATCGGCACCGCGTATTGCGCGAGCCGATAGGACTCCAACGGCTGGATCATGCTTTTGGTCATGGGCAAGCCTCCTCGCGCGGACAAGGCTTGGCATCGACCGGCGCAACGTCGGTGGGCGCCGTGGAAGCAAACGTCTTGTCGTCGCTCGCCTTGCCGGGGGCCTCCAGCAACAGATCGCACACGCCGATGGCCAGCCGGAAACCAATGTTGCGTTTGCGGGCCAGCGTGGCCTCGCCGCTTTGAAACTGGCAGGTGGACTGATTGTCGAAATAGGTGTCGAACGCGCCGCCCCGGATGCTCTTCATGGGCGTTTTAAACACGAGCTTGCCCAATGGATGCTCGCCGCCCGTGAAATTGCCGGCGGTCCACTCCCAGACGTTTCCGATAAGCTGGTATACGCCGCCGAGGCTCATTCCCTCGGAAAATTCATGCACGTCCACCACGCGACCCAGGCCCGTGTTCCAGAGATTGGCCCGCGAGCGGTCCACGTCGTCTCCCCAGGGGTAGACGCGCTGAATGCGTCCGCCATCGGCCGTGGGAACGGGCCACGCGCCGGCCTTGACCCATTCGGCGTCGCTCGGCAGACGCTTGCCGACCCAACGGGCATAGGCGACCGCCTCGTACCAGCAGACGCCGACCACCGGATGGTCGTCGGTCCCTTCCAGGAAACATCCTCCCTTCCAGAAGCGAGGGCCCGGCTCGCCGGTGTGATCGACGAAATCGAGCACTGCGGGCAGCGCCGACTCGTCCCACAAGGACGTCTTGCGATATCCGCCGGCGGCGACGAACTCGAAATACTGTCGATTGGTCACCGGCCAGCGGTCGAGAAAGAACCGC
>DATECS010000379.1:0-3645 GCA_035286785.1 Thermoguttaceae bacterium
CGCGTCGGTCGGCGCCGGCGGGCTCGTTTCGCCGGGCAGCGTCGGCTCGGGCGACGTTCCCTGCGCGGCGGTTCCCCGGGTAGTCTCTTGCGCGACGGGCCCTTTGCCGCCAAACGGGTGAAGCTGGTCGGTCACGATCCACCCGATGGCGACCACGCCGACCAGCGCCACGACGGCCGTGGCCCAGGGGAAACGGCGGCGGCGCGGGGAGGACTCTCGGAGGTAGTCGGGCACAACCGGGCGAGGCCGGCGGGGCGGAGGAGGCGGCACGAGGCCCGACCGCCCGTTGCCCGGCTCGGTCTCTTGGGCACCGCGGGCCTCCATCGCCTCGAGTTCGGCGGCGACTTGCGGCAGTGTGTACATGTGCTCGCGGCTGGCCGGGTCGACGTCGGCCAGCTCGCCCAGGACCAACGTCAAGATCTGGTGACACGAAGCCACTTCGGCCAGTTGCACGTCCGATTCGAGACAGATCCGCTCGAAATCGGGCACGCGGTCGTCGGGCAGGACGTGGTCGAGATACTCGGCCACCGTGTTGGGATCGAGCCCTTCGCGGCTCTCCTCGACCTGGGGCGCTTCGAGCCGCAGCCGCCGCATGACGTCGCGCGCGCGGTGCATCAGGGCGGTGGCCGTCTCGCTTTCCTGGATCCGTCGGCTGATGTCCTCGGCGTCGTCCGGTTCGAGAATGCCGTCGAGATAGGCCAACAGGGTACGCAACGTCAATCGCATGAGATTAGCCTCGCGTCAAATTGCCACAACGGCCGGGCGCGGACGCACGGCCTTCTACTGTAATAGTGGTGACGGAGCGGGGAATCCGTGCAAAATAATTGAACAGGTTATACTAACCCGAAGCGCAAGCGAGGGCAGTCAAACGGTTTGCCCTCGCTTGCGCTTCGGGTTAGTATCCCGCGCAGATGGAGGGTGGGCGGTGCCCACCCTACGCCGGCGACGCACTCCGCCGTCGGGGTCGGCGGTGGGGGCAGTTGCGGCAGGGTTCGCCGTCCGTTGCGCGCGCGGGCTCCGTCCGGGGGGAGCCTGAAAAGGCAACGAGCGCCGCCAGCGACACCAGCAGCTCGAACGCGCCGACCAAGGCGGGATGAAGCCGGGCCGGTTGGACGAACGGGCCGCGGAGCCACGAATCTCGAGGTTCCCAGCCGTCGACGGTCCGTTTCCACTGCGAACCGGCGGCAACAAGCGACTCGGTCCGCGCCACGGGAATCTCGGTCAGGACCCAGCCCGCCAAGACCAGCCCCAAAATCAGACCGACTCCTCTCACGTTGCACCTCTGGGAAACGAGCATGCGCGGGCCAAAGAGAGGGCCCACGCGGCAGATTTCTTAGCAACCGCCGGGCCACCGGGGACCGGAACGTCGCAAAGTTTCCCTAACCCGATTTAGCGCAATGGTTTGCGCGCGAAACGGCACGTTTCGACAGGGGAACCGACAAGAGGGCGAGGTGGAAGAAAGGCAACACAGGCCCGGCCTGCGTGTTGCCGATTTGCCACAAGATCAGGAGGGCGGACGTTACCGTCCGGCCGCGTCGCCGACTTTGATTTCCAGAGTTCTTGGACAGGCAAGAAGTCTGTCCTCTCTCCTCCGAGCTACGCGCTTCGTCGGAGGTCGGCCGGTTCGGCTTTGTGGAGCCGTCCATAGAGTTCGCATCGATGCATGAGCTCGTCGTGCGTGCCGACGTCCAGAATCCGGCCGGCCTCCATCACCACGATTCGGTCGGCCAGCGTCAGCACGGCCAGGCGATGCGTAATAATGACGGCCGTTCGATTGCGGATGAACGTTTCGAGCACCTGCTGAATGAGCCGCTCGCTCTCCAGATCCACTTGGCTGGTCGCTTCGTCGAGGATGAGAATGGCCGGATCCCGCAGAATGGCCCGGGCCAGGGCGATCCGTTGCCGTTGTCCTCCACTGAGCCGTGTCCCGCCGGCGCCCACGATCGTTTGGTAGCCGTCCGCCAGACGGTTCTCGATGAATCCGTGGGCGTGGGCCGCCTGGGCCGCGCGGATCACGTCGGCGTCGGTCGCCTTGGGCGAGCCATAGCGGATATTTTGCATTACGGTGTCGTCAAAAAGCATCGTTTCCTGCGACACGAGTCCAATTTGGCTTCGGATGTCGCGCAGCCGGGCGTCGCGGAGCGAGACGCCGTCCATGCGGACCTCGCCCGAGGTGGGGTCGGCAAAACGCGGAATCAGGTTGGCCAGCGTGCTCTTGCCGCACCCGTTGGGGCCGACCAGGGCGATCGTTTCGCCGGCGCGGATCGAGAGGCTGACGTCCTGCAACACCGGCTCGCCCGAGCTGTAGGCAAAATGGACGTGGTCGAACACCAGATCGCGGTTGTGCCGGGGCAGCGGCTTGGGGCGCTTGGGGTCGCGGATGGTCGGCTCGCGGTCGAGCATGGCGTAGATACGGTCGCTGGCGGCGGCGGCCCGTTGCAACCGCGAGAAAACTTCGGACAGCTTGCGCATCGGATCGGCCGTGCCGGCCAGCGCGGCGAAAAACGTGAGGATCATTTCCAGATCCAACGGCGTGTTGCTCATCCGGATGCCCAAGAGGTGCGTCTGTCGATAGATCACCAGGTAGGCCCCGGCCAGAATCGCCAGGCAAATCGTCAACACGCCCAAGGTCTCGGTGATCGGATGGGACAGGGCGTCGTAGCGGGCGATTTTCATGGCCCGCCGGTTGTATTGCTTGCTGCTTAGGTGGAATCGCCAGCGTTCGTAGCGTTCGGTGGTGAAGGCCTTGACCACTTGGATGGCGCGGAACGTTTCTTCGAGCCGGTTGTAGAGCTGGGCCATTTCCTCCATGGCGCGGCGGTTGGCCCGTTTGAGCATTTTGGCCAGCCAGTTGATGGCCCACGCGGCCAAGGGCGCGACCACGAGCGTCAGCAGCAAGAGCCGCCAGCAGATCACGGCCGCCAACACGAGGCAGGTGATTCCCTTGAGCGGTTCGCGGATCAGCTTGCCGAACAGGGTCATGAGGCCCGCGGCGACGCTGTCCATGTCGTAGGTGAACCGGCTCAACAGGTCGCTGGTGCCTTCGTCGTTGAACGTGCCCAGGTCCATCCGCAGCGTGCGGCGATAGAACAATTTGCGCAGGTCGAACTCGGCCAGTTGTGAAATTCGGGCCACGAGGATCGAATTGGCGATGATGAAAATGTCTTTGACCACCGTGCCCGCCAACAGCACGACGACCAGCAGCACGACGGTCCTCATGGGCGAGCGGGGCATGCAGCGCTCGATGAAAGGCCGGACGAGATCGTAACGCCAGACGAGGTTCCACTCGGCCTGGACGCGGCGGCGGAGATCGACGAGTTGGCCGTCGATCTTGGATCGCTGGTCGGGCGGCGTTTGGTCGAGCTTGGCCCGGAGCGCGAGTATTTCGTCTGTTTTCTGGCGGATGATTTTGATCGACGCGTCGGTTTCGTCGTTGACCCATTTGTGGAGCGACTGGCCCTTGAACGCCACCTTGAAGAACGGGTAGACGGTTCCGATGTTGGCGCCCCAGAGCAGTCCGACGCACAGGGCCGTGACCAGCGAGAGGGCGAAGGTCGTTCGATAACGCAGGGCGAGTCGAATGACCCGGCCGAAATTCGTCATCCGTGGGTTATTCATGGCGGCGTGGATTCTTCCTTGAAACCG
>DATECS010000380.1:0-7543 GCA_035286785.1 Thermoguttaceae bacterium
CCACGTCGAACCCGTCGTCGCCGAACACGCGTCGGGCCGCCTCGCCGAGTGGCTCGTTTCGCACGTTCGACGTATTATCCAGGCCGCACTGGTAGGCCACCGCCAGCCGGTAGTCGCTCAGGTCGGTGACGAGCACCCGCGCGCCGGCCGCCTTTGCCACCTGGGCGACCAGATTGCCGATGGGACCCGCCCCGAGCACGACGACGCCCGCGCCGGCCAGTTCGCCCGCCCGGGACGCCGCGCGCACCGCGACCGCCACCGGCTCGACGAACGCGCCTTGTTCGAAAGTGAACGAATCGGGCAAGGGAACCAGGTGTTCGACGTCGGTCAGAAAAAGATCCTGGGCACATCCGGGGGCCTGAAATCCTTGGACCCGAAGCGTGTCGCAAATGTGATAATCGCCGCGCCGACAGGGGCGGCACGTCCCGCAGACGACCTGCGGCCGGGCGGTCGCCTTGTCGCCGGGCTTGATTCCCCGGACGCGGTCGCCGACCGCCTCGACCACGGCCGAATACTCGTGACCCTGAACGACCGGATATTTCGTGAACGGCTGAACGCCGTGATACACATGCATGTCCGAACCACAAATCCCGATCCGCTTGATCCGAAGCAGAACCTCGTCCGGTCCCGGCTCCGGCGCCGGCGCGTCGCGAAATTCGATAACCCCGGGCTTCGTCATCACCGCTTGTCGCATGGCGTCTTCTCCATTCTGTCAATTCCAACGATAATCCCGCACGGCGTCGAAAATCGCGACGACGTTCTCCGCCGGCGTGTCTCCTTGCACTCGATGCGAGGGCGAAACGATGTATCCGCCGTGCCGTCCCAAAACCTCAATCATGCGCGTCGTTTCGCGATAGACCTCGTCCGGGGTCGCTCGCGCCAGGAACCGCACGTCGATCGCCCCGTGGAACGACAGCCGTTCGCCCCACGTGGACGAAATCACCTCGGGATCCATGCCGACCGCCGAGACCTGAATCGGATCGAGAATATCGACCCCAATCTCAATCAGGTCGTCGATCACGGGCAGAATCGAGCCGCATGAGTGGTAAAAGGTCTTGAGTCCCATTTTTTTGAACGGCGCGATGAGCCCTTTGGAGAACGGCTTGACCCGTTCGCGCCAGACTCGCGGGCTCAACAACATGCCGCGCTCGGTGCCGACGTCGCCGCCGGAGACGATGACGTCGATGCCCGCGCCGGCGGCCTCGATCACGCGGAGCGTCATCTCGCGCGAGTAAGTCTCGACGTGCCGGCAAATGGCCTCCGGAATCTCCGGCTGTTCGTGCAGGTCCATCAGGAACGCCTCGAAGCCGCGAAGATACCACGACATCTCGAAAGCGCAGCCCGCGAAAAAGGCGACGGCCCGCCGCCCGCCGCGATGGGCCGCCTCGACGGCGGCGGGCACGGCGGAATAGTCCCACCAATCGAGGCTGGGCCAGGCGTGACGCTCGACCTCCTCGACCGATTGCGCCCCGGCCAGCGGGAAATCGTAGTACTCGTAGTAGCTGCTGAACTCGTTGGCGACCTTGCGGATGGGACAACCCCAGTAGTCGGCCCCCTCGCTCTCGAACCGCACGGCCGACCGCTCCTTGGGACCGATGAAGGGCACTTTGATCCAGCGCAGGTCGACGTCCAGCGCGTCGAGCACCTCGTCGTTCGTCGAAACGCCCAGGTGGGCCCGCAGGGCGTCCCAGGCTTCGGCCGTGCATCGCAATGATGTGGGCGGCCGGTCGGTTCGCCGCCGGGAAGCCGCCGCCAGCACGCGTTCGTGGCTGTTCATCATTCACCTCACCTCGAACGCAAACAGGTGCGTCTTCTCGGCTCCCCACGTCTGCTCGGGCACGAAACGAATCGCCCGGGCCTCGACGTTCACGTGGATCCGAACGAGCCGCTGATAGTTGTTGTCCTGCCGGGCGATCACGGTCCAGGCGCCGTCGCCGTCCATCACCTCGACGCGAAACGCCCGAACGATCGTCTTGGGCGTGCCGACGTGCTCGACTTCCAACGGGTGCCAGGCGAGCATGTTGGTGTCCGCGCGATTCAGGTCGCTGTCCATCACAATCCGGATTTCGCGCACCGGCTGCCGCGTGGCGAACGAGTATTGCACCCACCCCTCCGGCGCGCCGGTCCAGCCGTTGTCCACCTCGCCCACCGGCCGATCGATCCCGTTGCGCAGCGGCTCGGGATCGCCCTCCGAGGCGGTGAGTTCGGCCTGGCGCGAAAGTTCGGAGACGGGACGGGGCTTGCCGGGCAGGAAGCAGTCGTCCTCTTGCAGCTTCTGTTGGAGTTCCGCGAGTCGCTGCTGATAGACGCCGCGCGGCAAGAGATTGTTCTTCACGGCGATCGACGCCGCGACGCCGACCGCCTGGCCGATCAGCGCGCAGGTGGCCATGACGCGCGACGAGCCGATGGCCACGTGCGTCGCGCTGATGTTCCGGCCGGCGAAAAACAAGTTATCCACGTTGCGCGAGTAAAGGGCCCGGTACGGAATTCCCCAAGGCGACGGCGTGATGTAGATGCGCGACGGCCGGCCGCGGTGGTTCATGCCGCCCGGATAGTGGTCGTCCATCGGCCAGCCGCCGTAGGCCACCACGTCCTCGAACTGGCCGCTGGCCCGCACGTCGTTTTCCGTGATGAGGTGATCGCCGACGTAGCGGCGGCTTTCGCGTTTGCCGGGCAGGAAGCCGACCCAGTCGAGCACCCAGTTGTCGGCGCCGTGGTCGCCGTAGTTTTTGATATGGTCCCAGACGCCGAAAGCGACTCGCAACAGCTCGTCGCGGATTTCCTCGGTGTCGTGGATCGAATCCTGCTCGCCGCCCAACTCGATCCACCAGAAATTGTTCCACATCCAACTGCAATTCGAGAAATCGTGCTTCCGATAGGGCAGGTCGTCGTCCGTCAGGTACTTGTTGGCCCAGGTCGGCGGGATGTACGTGCTGGGCTTGTCGGTTTGCCGGGCCTGAATCAGGCAGCTCATGCCCATCGTCTTGCGGTCGGCTTCGGCCGGGGCGATCGACTCGTTGAATTCGCTTTGGCCCTCGCGGCCCACGCGGTATTCGGCCCCGGTCAGCGGCGCCAGAATACTGTCGCCCGAGCAGTCGGCGAACAACGGGGCCCGCACCGTTTGCCAGGTTTGCGTGGTCGTTTGCCAGCCGGTGACGGACTGGATCCGCCCGTTGGCCATCTCCACGTTGTTGCACGAGCAGTTCAGCAGCAAGACGATGTCCCGCTGATAGCGGGCGCTCTGGTAGAGAACGCTGTCCCAGAGGGCGTAGTTGCGTTGTGGATTCCTGTAGCGGTTTTCCAGAAGGAACTCCTCGACCAGTCCGGTTTCGCGGTTGTTGTCGCGCCGCGCGCCCCAGATCCACATGCGGATTTCCGAGGAGCAGTTGCCTCCCAGCACGGGCCGGTCCTGCATCAGCGCGACGCGAAGACCGTGCCTCGCGGCGGCGATGGCCGCGCACATGCCGGCCAGCCCTCCGCCCACCACGCAGAAATCCACCTCATGCACTTTGTGCCCACACTTCCCGTTGTCCATCGTTCACTCCGCCTTTCTGCAATCTCTCGGGTAGTAAGAGTCTCCGTCGCCGGCCGTCGGTTTTTGTAGTCGCTCACGAAAAATGGCCGCGATCTCTCGATGCACGGAGGACCACGTCCTCGCACGAACACTATTATTTCAAGCTCGACGGGGGTAACGCAAATGACCCGTCGAAAACTGTAGCAACCGCTGCCAAATCCTCATGGATATCGTTTTTGGTTCGGTTTAGTATCAAGTCGTGGACATGAACCGAGAGCAGGCAACCACGGCGTTTCTTGAGTTTCCACTTCCCATGACGAAGGGTCTAAACAGGAGGACGTTGGTAATGTATTGCGATCTTTTCAAGACGGCGTGTGCCTGGGCCGTCGCGGCGTGTTGCCTGGCGGCGACGCCCGCCGTCGCGGCCGTGTTCGACGACGCGGTGTCGTACTGGGCTTTCGAGGAAACCGGCAACACGATCGTCGATTCCAAGGGCGTGGCCAACATGACGATCGCCGACGCGACGGCGCCCACGCGGATCACCGGCATGGTGGGCAACGCCCTGCAAGTGAACAACGGGGCGGCAAAATACGCCACCACCGGCGCCGACGTCAACGCGCTGGACTTCGACAGCCGCGACGATTTCTCGGTGGCCGGCTGGGTGCTCCAGCACGAAGGCAGCCCCGTCTTCATCAAAATGGAAAACACCGTCAACTTCCGCGGCTGGCATCTGCAAACCGGCGACGACGGGAAAATCGACTTCCTGCTCCGCTCGACCAACGCGACGGCCAACAAGATCTCGGTCTACGGAAAAGGCCGCGTTCCCATGGGCGAGTGGGTCCATCTGGCCGCCACCTATCACTACGACGCCGCCGATTCCTTGCTGGGAGTGCGGATCTACGTCAACGGCGAGCTGTTCGACTCCACGCTCACCTACGGCGGCATCGCAACCCCGATGGACACCACCAACACCAAGCCGTTTCAGTTCACGGCCCGCGAGGCAAACGCCTTCCTCGGCACCTACAGCAATTCGCTGGATGAAGTGGGCGTCTGGGAACGCACCCTAAGCCAAGCCGAGATCCAACAACTGGTCAATGCCGGCTCGCCCGACGTCGTCGTGCCCCCGGGCGTCAATTACTTTGAAAACGGCGACTTCGAGGACACGACCGGCTGGGTTGCGCCCGGCACGGGCGTTCTCCCGCCCGCCGAGTGGGCTTCGCACATTTGGAAGAACAACCCGGCGGCCCAGGCAACCGGAACCGCGGCCATTGGGGGAGTGGGCAACTCGGCGCAACTGGTCGAGGCCCGCTTAAGCGGCAGCGCCCAACGCGGCATGGCGCAGAGCTTCGTCCACGCGACGAATCCCGAGTGGCAGTTCGACTTGGATTTCGCCAGCGAAGCGCCCAGCCTTGCCACGGGACGAACCCTTGCCATGACGCTGCGAACCGACAACGGCGCCCAGTTGGCTTTCATCATCTCCGATCCCGACAACGACGGCCTTGGCGACCTCCTGGTCGGCGGCGCGAACGCCACCTACGAACTTATTCCCGGTTTGGAGGATAAAATCGCCTTCGACGCCGATCTGTCCGACGTGAGCGGTTCGGTCAACCACCTGCGCATCACCGGACACTTTGACGACGCCGCGCCTAATTACGACATCACCCTGACCGATCCGACCGGCGCCCAATACACGGTGACCGGCATCACCACGTACAGCGGCGACATGGGCGCGCTCGTCACCGGCGCGGGAATCGGCCAGGTGGGATTTTACACGTTCGCCTCCTACGGCGATGCGACGATCGACAACGTCTCGCTGGTTAACGTGCCCGAGCCGTCCGCCATGATTCTGCTCGTCATCGGCGTCCTGGTGGCGCTGGCCGGGCGCGTCCGCAAGCCGTAGCCCGAACGGTGTCCACCCGTGGGTGAGAAAGAATCGTTGGGGGGAAAGGCCGCGGAGATCCCAGACGCGGCGACGCGAACCGAAACCATCGGTTCGCGCGCCGCGGCCGGGGGGTGGCCCGCAAGTCGAGCGGCCGAATGAAATAGACAAGAGGCGAGTGCCATCGGGGGGACTCGGTCCGGAACCGAGAAGAGGCTTTTTGTGACATCTGTTTTTACTTGGAGATCAGAAGGTTCCTTCAGGAGGACTTTGGCGATGAGATCTTGTCCGTGCAAAGGGGCGTTTACCTGGGCGGCCATGGCGGCGTGTCTTCTCCTAGCGTCGTCGGCCGGCGCGCAATCCGTCTTCGATGACGCCGTGGCCTATTGGGCTTTCGAGGAGACGGGCGACACGATCGTCGACTCCAAGGGCGTGGCCAACATGGCGATCGCCGACGCCACTTCGCCCGTCCGCATCACGGGACTGGTCGGCGGCGGGCTTCAAATCAATCCCGTCGATCAGCAGTACGCTACCACCGGCGTCGACGTCGACGCGCTGGATTTCAACCGCGAGACGCTCGATTCGTTCTCCGTCGCCGGTTGGGTCAAACAGTACGACGGAAGCCCCGTGTTCATCAAGATGGAAGATAGCGGCAACTATCGCGGATGGCACCTGCAAACCGGCGACGGCGGCACGATCGACTTCCTGCTTCGCTCCACGAACCTAAACACCGACAAGATCTCGGTGACGGGCAAAGGCCGTATCCCGCTGGGCGAATGGGTCCACCTGGCCGCTACCTTCTCCTACGACGTCAATGACGCGATGTTGGGCGTGAAAATCTACGTCAACGGCGACCGGTTCGACACGACGCTCGCCTACGGCGGACTCGCCGACGACGGGTTCGCCCTGTTGGACACCACGAACGACAAGCCGTTCCAATTCACGGCCCGTGAAGCGCGCGAGTATCTCCACTACGACGCCTCGTTCGACGAGGTGGGCGTCTGGGACCGCGTGCTCAGCCCCACCGAAGTCCAGCAACTGGTCAATGCCGGCGTACCCGATGTGCCCGTGACCAACTACATCGAAAACGGCAACTTTGAAAACACGACCGGCTGGGTGCCGGCCGGCGCGGACGTCTTGCCGCCCGAAGGCTGGGCTGCTTACATCAACAAGAACAACCCGACCTCGCAGGCCACGGGCACGGGGGCCATCGGCGGAACCGGCACTTCGGCGCTGATGGAAGCCGCCGCTTTAGGCGGTTTCAACCAACGCGGCATGTCCCAGAGCTTCGTCCACCAGACGGATTCCCAGTGGAAATTGGACCTGGACTTCGCCACCGAAGCGCCTAATGATCCCACCAGGCGAACCTTTGCCATGACGCTCCGCACGGATAACGGGGCTCAGGTGGCCTTGATCGTTTCCGATCCCGACAACGACGGGTTGGGCGACCTCATGGTCGGCGGCGCTGCGGGCTACGAAGTCATCCCCGGGCTGGAGGATTTTATTACGTTTGACAGCGATCTGTCCGATCTGACGGGCTCGGTGCATCACTTGAAAATCACGGGCCACTTCGACGCCGAGACGCCGAACTACGACATCACCCTGACCGACACGAGCGGCGTTGACCACACGGTAACCGGCATCACCACGTGCAGCGGCGACATGGGCACGCTGGTCACCGGCGCGGGCCTCGGCCAGATGGGCTTCTACACCTTCGCCTCCTACGGCGATTGGGTCATTGACAACGTCTCGTTGGTCGACTACCTCGCCGTGCAGATTCCCGGAGACGCCACGGGCGAGGGACAGGTCAACGCGGCGGACGCCGAGATGCTGGCCGCCAACTGGGGCACGACCACCGGCGCGACCTGGTCGATGGGCGATTTCAACGGCGACGGAGCGGTCAACGCCCTGGACGCCTCGATCCTGGCCGCCAATTGGGGGGCCGGCGGAAACGAGTCGGCGGCGACGGTGCCGGAGCCCGGCTCGGCCGTCCTGCTGGCGCTGTTCGCCCTGGCCGCGTTGCCGCGACGCACGCGCCGTCGGAGCTAGAATTTTAATGGCGAAAAGACGGGCGCATGTCCGCGCCAATGCGGACATGCGCCCGTGAACCGCGGAAAGACAAAGGTAGGCCGGGTCGCGACCCGGCAATG
>DATECS010000381.1:0-4459 GCA_035286785.1 Thermoguttaceae bacterium
ACAGCCACGGTGCCCGTTCCCCTTGTTTCAGACGGTACCCTGTTGGTCCGCCGCAAAAGGGGACAGGCACCGTCGCCGGGAAGTGTGTTGACAGGGCTGGGTTTGAGGTGGCGACGGAGCCAGTCCCCTTTTGCTAGTCCATCCGCCGCCGGTTTCGGGCGATGATCGGATGGTTGCAGACCAGGGCGTGGCAATCACGCACCCGGCGCTCGACCTCGGCCACCAGGGCGTCCTCGCCGAGCCGGCGGATCTGGTCGGGCATGATGGCCTCCCCAAAATGGATATGGATCGTGCCCGAGCCGGGAATTGCCCGGGAGCGGGGCCACGCCTGATAGGCGCCCTCGATCGCCACCGGCACGATCGTGGCCCCGGAACGAAGGGCCAGAGTGCGAATTCCCGGACGAAACGTGGCGATCTGGCCATCGTGGGTTCGGGCGCCCTCGGGAAAGATGAGAATGATTTCGCCTCGTTTCAGGCGGCGGAGCGTCTCCTTGATGCCCGCGAACCCTCGCCCGTCGCGGTCGATCGGAAATGCGCCAAACGACCTGATAAACCACGCAAACGGCGCAAATTTGAAAAGTGACTTCCGTGCGACATAGGCCACCCGACGCGGGCAGCAGCAGCCGACCAAGGGCGGGTCGAAATGGCTCTGGTGATTGGGGGTCAGCAGCACGGGCCCCTCGGCCGGGATATTTTCGATGCCCCCGCGGCGAACGCGATAGACGACCACCAAAAACAATTGGAGGACTCGCTTGGTGAGCTCATACCAGACCCGATTGCCGAGCGACGGTTTGCCGTCTCCGGACCATTCCGCCCGGTCGCAACTCCGCGCGGCCGATTCAGGTTGCTTTTCGGCGATTTCCACTGGCGACTTCCCGGCTCCCAAAAATCCCTAAATTCAGTAGTTCCAAATTCGCCGAATCACCGTAGGCCGGGTCGTGACCCGGCGACAGATAGTCCCGAGCAAGAACCTTGCCGGGTCGCGACCCGGCCTACGGATTGTCCCAAACTTGTAACTACTGAAATCCCTTTTATCCTAATGTAGCCCATGCATCATGCGTTTGATCGCGGGCGAGAGCAGCAGCACAATCACTCCCACGATGGCGGGCACGACGGCCAGAATGAGGAAGAAATCGGCCTGACCAGCCAACCATCCATGGCCGTCTTCGCCCCGTTTGGCGAAATCTTCGGCGTAGGATGCAAAGTACCCGGCCGAGAGATTTGCTAGCGCAATGAAGAAGAAATACAGCCCCATCATCATCGACGTGTAACGCGCGGGCGAAAGTTTGGTGACCATGGACAATCCGACGGGCGACAGGCACAACTCGCCCCAGGTCGCGACCACATAGGTAATCAAAAGCCATTGCGGGCCGGCTTTTCCGGATGCATGCGCATCGAGCGCGCCGAACACCATGGCGACGTAGCCCGCGCTCATCAACAGGAACGCGATTCCAAACTTGACGGGCGTCGACGGTTGGATTTTCCGCTTGGCCAGCAGTATCCAAAACCACGCGACGAGCGGAGCAAAGATGACGATGGCCGCTGGATTGACCGATTGATACCACGTTGCCGGGAAAGGATTGACCGCTTTATACCACGATTCGGGAATCACGCCCGAAAGCCAAGGCAACGTCCGATCGGTCTGGTCCTTGGCAAATACGTTCATGGAGGAGCCGGCTTGTTCGAATCCGGCCCAAAACACGACGGCGAAAAGCGAGAGGATCAGAATGACGGTTATCCGGTCCCAATCGACCCGCGTAATGGGCCGTGTCCGTTCGTATTCGTCGATCTTGGCCTGCTCGATTTCCTCGGGTGTGGGTTCGTGGCCTTCTTCGTGCTCGGGGCGGTGGTGCGGCGGCAAGCCGATGCCCTGGAGATAGAACGGCCGAAAGTACAGATAGACCAGCAGTCCGAGCACCATGCCGACGCCGGCGGAAAAGAAGCCCCAGTGCCAAGCGATTTTCTCGCCCAAGGTGCCGGCGACCACGCCCGAGAGAAACGCGCCGACATTGATGCCCATGTAGAAGATCGTGAAGCCCGAGTCGCGCCGCGGATCGTCGGCCGCGTAGAGCTGTCCGACCATGACGGACACACAAGGCTTGAAAAAACCGGTACCGATGGCGATCAGTGTCAGCCCGCCGATGAACGACAGGAACGGTCCGGGTGCGGTGAAGAGCGTAATGGTTTCAGTTCCCGTATTGTGTCCCCACAGTTCCGTGCCGGCCAGCGCAAACTCGCCCAGCGCGATGATCCAGCCGCCTAGCAACATCGACCGATGCGTTCCCAGGAGCCGATCGGCAAGCCAGCCGCCGAGGATGGGCGTGAGATAGACCGCGAAAGTATACCAGCCGTAAAAAATGCTTGCGTCGGCTTTGTCCCAACCGAACCCCGGGTTTTCGCCCGAGGTCTTCGAGATCAAGTACAGAACGAGCAATGCCCGCATCCCGTAATAGTTGAAGCGTTCCCACATCTCGGTGATGAAGAGAACCCAGAGACCGCTGGGCTGACCCTTGGCTCGCTTGACGTGTTCAACGTCGGGCGAAGTTCGTATGGATTCGGGCGAGGCGTAGGGATTGCTTTTGCCAGACGAACTCATTTATGGGCTCCTCGGACGGTGTATGACGACCCAGCCTCGCATGATAGACGAACCACGCTGGTGCGTCCAGACGCACCCTACTGGGGGTCTAGGCGGACTGGCCCGGTAGGGTGCGTCTGAACGCACCAAAATGCGTCCGGTTGGGTGCCTTGGGCTCGTAGCGCGGGCCTGGGGCAGTGAATAGCAATTGAATCCTTCGCCGGTTTGCGTCATAGTAGAATGTTTAGGGAGTGTTCCAGTGCAACGATTCATGCTCAGATCGAAAATCCATCGCGCCACGATCACCGGCGCCGATCTGAATTACGAGGGCAGCTTGGCCATCGACCGCGATCTTTTGGCGGCGGCCGATATCCTGCCCGGCGAGCAGGTCCACGTGCTGAACGTCAACAGCGGCTCGCGCCTGGTCACCTACGCCATCGAAGCCCCGGCCGGCTCCGGCACCATGTTGCTCAACGGGCCGGCCGCCCGATTGGGCATGGCGGGCGACAAAATCGTGGTGATCACCTACTCGGCCATGACCGACGAAGAAGCCAAGACGTTTCGCCCCAAGGTCGTGCTGGTCGACGAGCGGAATCGGGTGATCAAGTAGTAGGCTCAAACTCTCTCCTTCCGCTAGTCATGCGGATGTATCCGAGCCGCGACCGTGAGGGAGCGGTTGAAGCTCGTACCGCACAAAAACCGCTCCCTGACGGTCGCGGCTCTGTTTTCCAATGCCACCCTTGGGGCGTGCTACACTTGTCTTGGCCCGCCCAGAGTGTCGAAGCGGGCGATCGTGTCGCCTGGAGCGGTTCCGCGGAGTGCCCGTGATGCAAACGGCCATGCTGACGACTCCCGAAATTTTTGGCCAACTGGGTATTTCCCTACTGCTGGGACTGCTCGTGGGCCTGCAACGAGAACACGCCGCCGCCGCGGTTGGGATGCGGACGTTTCCGTTGATCACGGTGCTGGGCACGGTCGCCGCGCTGCTGGCGCCCGAGTTCGGCGAGTGGATGGTGGCGGCCGGTCTCGTCGGGGTGGTCGCCGTTTTGGTGACGCTCAAGTCGGCCAAACTCCGTCAGGAAGATTTTTCACACGGCTCCACGACCGATATGGCCGTGTTGCTCATGTACTGTGTCGGCGCGTTGATCGTCGTGGGACCGCTGCCCGTGGCGATCGCCATCGGCGGCGGCGTAGCCGTGCTGTTGCAGTTCAAGCCGGAATTGCACGGATTCTCGCGGCGGCTGGGCGATGCGGATCTTCGCGGGATCATGCAGTTCGTGCTGATCACGTGCATCATCCTGCCCGTGCTGCCCAATCGTTCCATCCTGGATGCCGAGACCTACGGGTCGCTCGCCGTTCTGAATCCGTTCGAGACGTGGTTGATGGTCGTGCTGATTGTCGGCATGAGCCTGGGCGGATATATCACGTACAAATTTCTCGGCGCCGGCGCGGGCATTTTGCTCGGCGGACTGCTGGGCGGGGCCATTTCGAGCACGGCCACCACCGTGAGCTACTCGCGCCAAGCCCGGTCGGGAGCGTTGAGCGCCTCGGCCGCGGCGGTGGTGATTCTCATCGCTTCGACCATCTTGTACGCGCGGATATTGATCGAAATCGCGGTGGTCGCCCCGAATTTCGTGGGCAGCGTGGCAGGCCCGATGGGCGTCATGGCCCTGTTGACGGCCCTGCCGGCGTTGATCGTTTGGCATCGCGTGCGCCACGTTTCAGCCCCCATGCCCGAGCAGGCCAACCCGACGCAACTCAAATCGGCCGTGTTTTTCGGCGTCATGTACGCCGTGGTCTTGGTGGCGCTGGCCGCCGCCCAGCACTACGCGGGCAATCAATATCTCTATGTAGTGGCAGGCATCTCGGGTCTGACGGAGATGG
>DATECS010000382.1:0-8719 GCA_035286785.1 Thermoguttaceae bacterium
GATTACGTTCTTTGCCGTGTCGCTCTCCGAGCCGGCGCGGGAAGCGATCCGCGGGACGCAATCGGGCCGCTACATCGCCGTGTTGGTCAAACGCGCCACGCCCGTGCTGCCCGAGGAGGTCACGAAAGTGGTGGGCGGCTACCTGGACGAGCTTGACCAGAAGCTCGATCCGAACGCGCCGCTGGCGTCGCCGGGCAAGGATCTTGTGCCGGGGTTCGACGGAAGCGGCTTTGGCAACGAGGTGCTCGGCGATGTGAAGCAAGGTCTGGACAAGAGCGGCGGTCGCGCGAAAGAAGGTCTCGAAAAGCGGCTCGACCAGTTGGAAAAGGATCTGAAAGGCGCGGTGGATCAGGCCCGGAGTCGCGCACAGAACGAACTCAACAACCTCCCCAAACAGGGTGGAGGCGAGGTTGAGAAGGCCGAAGACCCCAAACAGGGCAGGGGGGGAGGGAGTTGGTGGTGACGGGGCTCGGGGCATGGATTTTGAGGGTCGCCGGTCGAGCCGGGAGCGGCCGTTTTCCGCAGGGCTCCGCGCGGCGCGCGCCATTCGTTTGCGGCGTCGTCGGCGCGGCTAGGAGCGACGCGAGCGGGACCGCAACGGGCCGAGTGCGACGGGCGACGTTCGCCGGGTTTTCTCGTCCGACAAGCGGGCAGGGAGTTCTCGGACGTCTAGGGGATTTTCCTTCCCGCGACCGAACATAAGAAACATTATCGGACGTTGATGTTCTGGTGATAGGGCCCGTGGAGAAAAGACTGCGATTGGAGGAGGCGGGGCATGTCCATCTCGCGGAGCGAGATGAATACGGTCAGTTCGCCGGGACGCGCGCCGGCGTCTCGGCGCGTTCCGCGGCATGCATCTGCTTCGGCGCGGATTCGAGGAATTGGCCGAACCGGCGGAACCGTTGATAGCGGGCGTCGACGAGTTCGGCCAGCGGCATGCCGACCAGCTCACGCAACACGCCGCGGAGATAGAGCTTCACGCGGCTCGCGGTGAGATGCGGGTTGCGATGGGCGCCGCCCAGCGGCTCGGCGATGACATCGTCGACCACGCCCAGCGGCTGCAAGTACTTCGACGTGAGTTTCAGGGCCTCGGCCGCCTTGTCCTTGAACTCGTGGCTGCGCCAGAGGATGCCCGAGCACCCCTCGGGACTAATGACCGAGTAGCAGGAATATTGGAGCATGGCCACGCGATCGCCCACGCCGATGGCCAGCGCGCCGCCCGAGCCGCCTTCGCCGATCACCACGCAAATGATGGGCGTGGGCAGCCGCGACATTTCGTACATCGACTGGGCGATCACCTGGGCCTGGCCGCGTTCCTCGGCGCCGATGCCCGGGTAGGCGCCCGGCGTGTCGATCAGGCAGATGACCGGCAGCCCGAACTTGGCGGCCAGTTTCATTTTGCCCATGGCCTTGCGGTAGCCCTCGGGATGGGCGCAGCCGAAGTAGCAGGCATTGCGTTCCTTGAGGTTCTTGCCGCGTTGGTGGCCGACGACCATCACCCGATATTGGTCGAGCTTGGCCCAGCCGGCGCGAATGGCCCGATCGTCGCCGAAGGTTTTGTCGCCGTGCAACTCGACGAACTCGTCGAAGGCCAGTTCGAGGTAGTCGGAGGTCATGGGCCGGTCGAGATGCCGGGCCACGAGCACTGTTTCGGCGGCGGTGAGGCGGCTGAAGACATCCTTCCGCTTGGCGGTCAGCTCGCGCCGGAGGTGGCCCAACTCGGCCTTGGTTTGGGCCGTCTGGTCCGCCAGCCGCGCGAGCCGTTCGATCCGTTCTTCCAGCTCGTAGATGGGTTGTTCAAACGCGAGTCGATGGTCGCCGTTGGCCATGGTCGTTATCTGGAACCTCGGGGAGGTCAATGGTTAGCCGTCGTCGAGCCTGCTCGACGATTTGACGATGCCGGCCGGCCCGTCGGGAGGTAAGAGTCCGATAATAGGAAAGCAACAAGATAGTAAAACTGGTTTGGACGGTTCCCACAATCCACCGGCCGGGGTGTTTATTCTGAATTTGTCGGCGTTTTTCAGCCCTCGCCACCAGCCCGAAGTGGTTTGCAGCCCGGCGAGCCCCTCTTTTCGCTAGGGTTTACGTCGCCGTCACCCCCTTACTGGGGAGTTCGTGGGGCCGTTTTGAAGATGCGGATCATACGGACTTCCGTCAGAAAATCCGAGACCGATTGGGGCCGGCCGGCCGGTTTTTTGGACAGGGTTCGGCGGATCAGGTCGGCGAATTCGGGCGTGACGTTCCGATTGGAACTCTCCAATGTGGGGGGGGCGGATCGAAGGTGTTTCTGGAGCAGCTCGTTGGGGCTCGAGCCCGTGAAGGGAGGCTTGCCGCCGAGCATCTCGAAAATGGTGCAGCCGAGGCTGTAGAGGTCGGCCCGGCCGTCGAGAGCCCCGCCGCGGATCTGTTCGGGCGACATATAGCTTCGGGTGCCTTGGACCTTGGACTTGGGGGTGAAGAACCGGGAGACCCCCTGCTTGATCCGCTGGCCCAGGGCGAAGTCGATCAGTTTCAGGTCGCCCGAGTCGGCCACGAGGTAGTTGTCGGGCTTCACGTCGCGGTGGAGCCAGCCCTGGCCGTGCAGATAGATGAGCGAGTCGCACATCTGCTCGATGAGCTTGTTGAACTGCGGCGCGAACCGGTCGTAGTCGTAGCGGAGCCGGTTTTTCAGGTTTGGGGCGGCGAACCACTCCATCGCCAGGTAGGGTTCGCCTTTGCTCACGCCGAACTCGTACATTTTGATGAGCCGCGGGTGGTCGAGCTTTTCGCCCACCGCCCATTCGTTTTTGAGATAGCCAAGGTGTTCGCGGTTGCGCAGGAACTCCTGCAACAGAACCTTGACGCCGCAAAGCTTGTCGTCGCCGTCGTGATAGGCCTGCCAAATACGGCTGGTCTGGCCCGTATTGACTACGTTGAGCAGTCGATAGGAACCAAGATGACCGGGAGTTGTGCTGCTGCTGCTGGACATAATCAATTAAGTCTAAACCAAGCCGGTGGTTTGGGCAATTCTAACCGCCGAGGAGCCGCTCGTAGAGCCGCCGGATCCGCCGGGTCATTTGGTCGTGGCGGAACTGGTCGGTGAACCGCCGGCGGCCTTCCGTGCCAAGGCGGTCGCGCAGGGCCGGGTCGTCGGCCAGGCGGACCAGGGCGTCGCTCATCGGTTGGACGCTTTTGGGCGGCAACAAGTAGCCGGTCTGGTCCGACAGCACCACCTCCCCTGCCCCGTCGACGTCGTAGCTGACGACCGGCCGGCCGGCGATCAGGGCTTGCGGTAGTACTCGGGCGAGTCCTTCGCGGAGGCTGGCGTGGACCACGATGTCCATCGCCGCGACGAGCCCGGGAATTTCCTCGCGCTGGGCCAGACCGTGGAAGCGGAAGTAATCGGTCAAGCCGGCGGCGGCGATTTGTCGTTCGAACTGGTCGCGCAACACGCCCCCGCCGACGAACAGGAACCGGACGTTCGGATTGCGGCGAACCACGTCGGCCGCCGCGCGGATGACGTACTCGTGGCCCTTGAGGTGGAACAGCCGGGCGATTTTGCCCACCACGACGTGCTCGTCCGAGTAGCCTAGGGATTGGCGGACCGAGGGTCGATGGACGGCCGAGTTTAGGAAGGGCTCGACCTCCATGCCGCTGTAGATCGTCGTGAAAAACTCAGGCGGCGCGACCCGGGCGTCGACCATCAGTCGGGTCATGGCGTCGGCCACGCTGATCATGGCGTGGCAGCGGCGGGCGGCCCAGCGTTCGCAGGCGATGAAAAACCGTCGCGCCCCCCTGCCCTGGTACGGATGAAACGGCGCGCCGTGGACCGTGTGGACGATGGCCGGCACACCGAGCGACCAGGCCGCCGCGCGGCCCAAGAGGCCCGCTTTGCCGCTATGGGTATGAACCACCTCGGGCCGAAAGCGTTTTAATATTCTTTTAATCGCATAATAAGACGAGGGATCGCGCCACGGATGGATAGGCCGCCGAAGCTGTGGGAGCAATTCCAGGGGTATCCCCCCTGCCCTGGCCCGCGGCAGCAGATCACCCTCAAGCCCCAGCGGCGGCCCAGTAATAAGGAGCACGTCGTCGCCATGCTCGCGTAGCAGATCCTCGCAGCACAGGACGGTGTTTTCCTGAGCCCCTCCGAGCATGAGGCGAGTGATGACGTGGGCGATTCGCATAGTACTAGTTTACTTGGCGGATGGATGGGAGTAGTGCTGGTATCCACGAGGTTCCCCTCCCTCCGAGAGGGTTAGGGTGAGGACTGGCGTTTTCGCTTCTTTGTGCGACTTCACTTGTAACTTATTGTAAGTCTTTTTGTAGATAAATGTTATGGCGTCAGTCGGGTCTTCAATAATAGTGTACTGTCCGCGAGGGTCTCGCTAAATCGGGGGTGTTTCAGTTGGCTAGTTGCGTGCGATAGACTGGAACCCAATCTGTAGCAGCCAACAAGTGTCTGCTAATCGTGACTTCTGTTGAACAACCCAACGCCACACTTACCCACTATCCTTCGCACCACGCTAGCAAGGAAAAACCACGCCATGTTCTTGCTCGAACGTAACGCACTCGTAACCATCTCACCGAACTATGATCGAGAGTTCGAGCCAGGGGCTCGATTTCGGTGGGAGATGCACGTATCTCTGCCGTTTCCATTCCCAAGTCGTAGATGCGTTCATCAAAATGTATTGGTCAGTGGTGTCGAATACGAGTTCGAGATTCACAATCATCTTGACCGCCTATTCGTGACTCCCAAGAACGGACCACCAATACCGCGAGTAATACTTCATGACCGAACAAAACCGATCCCGATAGAACCGCAAGACCACCACTTGCAGCGTGAGTTCCTACAATCGGTGGTCATCTTTCAAGAGAGTCAAGAGTACGCATCGCCCAATACAGCCTTTGCAGAGGCTGCTAAGAAAATTCAAGGCTGTTTTGACCATTTGTCCGCCTTTCTCGCGCAACAGCAAATGGAGTCTCCATATCTGACTGCATGGCTCGTTTATCCGATTTCATTGTTCGACGTCGGAACAATTTATCATTCGGTTCATTGCTTCTGCAACAATCATGACACTTGGCATGTTTGGGCTACAGCTCCAGCTATAAGCCTCGCTCGGCGATTGCAGCACCCATTGTTTTTTCTCGACACTGAAGATTCCACCAAGAATACGCTCACCTCTCATCCATTGATTGAAGCTGCGAATGAATTGCTTGCCGAAGCGCAGATGTCACTATTTCGTGGTCTTCCTCGATTGACCATTCTTAATTCATACGGTGCAGCTGAATCTCTCGCCAATGCAGTATTCAAGAAGATCAAGACTGAGTTCTTGATGGCAAATAATGTTCCCATTGAGATTGCTACTGATCTCGTTGAAGACGAGCGTCAACGTCACAAGACGGAACCGAGTTTTCTGTTTCACCGCGGACTCAGGGATCTGTGTGGTCGGAGTCTTCAGGATGAGAATAAAGAGAAATACGATGCTCTGCTCGAACTGCAGAAGACGCGGCATAGAGTGGCACACACAGGTTACAAACCAGACCTAACCGAAGCCCGTGTTGGGCACACATTGGCATGCGAGTGTGTTCAGTGGCTTGCGGGTGTCGGTGGACTTCCAGTAAAACCGCTCCTTCCACCGGAAGAGGCACAGGTACATGGTTTCTCCACAACAGCGGCCGACATTAATGCCATTAATGCTGGTGAGTTTGAGTTCCTGCGTTGGGCATTGGGCTTCGCGGACGCAAGTGGGAGCAAACCAAATGTTCCGGATCTAGGGGAATCTGGATAACGATAATAGGTGATGGCAAACTTGCTGTGCAGTATTCCCAGCGATAATTATTTTCACATGTCCCTCCGGTACGGAGCGGAGCTGTTATCATGAGTTCCTTCGGGACCAAGACGAGGTGAGTTTCTTCCTGGGAGAGTGGCGATGGATGGTATGAATGGCGGCAAGGAGGTGGCGATGCCGGATCGGGTTGCGCGGTTGGAGGACGAGGTGGCTCGGCAGCGGGCCGTGGTCGAGGAGCTTCGGGCCAGCGAGGCGAAGTATCGGGAGTTGGTCGAGGATGCGTGCAGCATCGTGTTGCGGATGGACACGCAGGGAAACGTCACCTATGCCAATCATCACGCCTTGGAGTTTTTTGGGTTCGACGAGAAAGGGTTGGTGGGCAAAAACGTGGTGGGCACCATCGTCCCGGAGGTCGAGCGGTCGGGACGGGACATGGCCGAGTTGATCCGCGACATCTGCGAACGGCCCGAGCGCCATCAAAACAACGAAAACGAAAACGTCCAACAGGACGGCACGTCGCGGTGGATCGCGTGGACCAACAAGGCCCTCTGCGACGCCGAGGGCCGGCCGACGGAGATTCTTTCCATCGGCAACGACATCACGGCTCGCAAACGGGCGGAGGAGCGGCTGGAGCAAGAACAGCGGACGTTGCGGCACATGCTCGAGGAGCAGCAGCACGACCAGAAGCTCATGGCCTATGAGATTCACGACGGGCTGGCCCAAATGATCGCGGGCGCCGTCGCACAGCTCGAAGTGTTCGACGAGGCGCGAAACGACGAACCTGAGGCGGCGGCCGAGTTTTTCAAGACGGGCAGCGACCTGCTCGGCCAGGCGGCGGTCGAGGTGCGGCGGCTGATCTCGAACCTGCGGCCCAGCGCCCTAGAGAAGTCGGGCGTGGTCGACGCAATCCGCCAGTTGATCGCGTCGCGCAAAGAAGGACTCCGGCCCCAGGTGGAATTCACGTGCGACGTGCAGTTCGACCGGCTCGGCCCGTTGTTGGAAAATTGCCTGTTTCGGATCGTTCAGGAGACGTTGCACAACGCCACGAAGTATAGCGGCAGCGACCGGGCGCGGGTCAGCCTGCGGCAGCAAGACGGCTGGGTGCGGCTGGAGATCAAGGATTGGGGCAAGGGATTCGATGTGTCAAAGGCGGGCGCGGATCGCTTCGGGCTCAAGGGAATCCGCGAACGAGCGAGGATTTTGGGCGGCAAAGCGTCGATCACCAGCGCGCCGGGGCAAGGCGTCGAGACGGTCGTGGAGTTGCCGTTGATGACAGTAGGCAGCGGGCAGTAGGCAGCGGGCAGAAATGTAGGGTGGGGCGAGCGTTGGGGCACGAGAAACGCTTGCCGATGGTGAAGACGTTCGTGGACGACTGATCCTGTTCGCTGTTCTCGCCCCACCAGGATCGCGCGGCGCGACATGGTGGGGCAATCGCGGCGTGGCGCGTGAGTGGAAGGATGGACGTTGTTGAGCCGCGATCGCCCCACCCTACCTCGTGCGCGGCCACGATGGAGCGCGGACGTCGTGGAGCCGCGCCGCCCCACCCTATCTCAAGGGCGGAGAATTGGTGCGTCCAGACGCACCCTACGGTTTGGCGGGTGACTCGAATAGCACGCGATAGCGGCGCGGGTTTTTTGTGTCGGGCACCAGCCAATCGGCGGCGATGGGGAACAAGGGTTGGACGTGGTCGCCGGACGGATCGACGACCTGCGGGCGGCCCTGGGCGTCGAGCGCGGGCGTGCCGTCTTCGTCGAGCATGACGGTCCAGGGCAGCTTGACGTCGGCCGCGTCGCTCGACAAACCAAGGCACAACGGACCGTCGAACATGGCCACGCCCAGCGGTTTCTTCGGGGGCCAGGCGACCAATCGCGGGCTGGAAATAAACTCGATCGCGACGGGCGTTTCGCCGGTCCACGTGTGAAGCAGCGCGATGCGGCCTTCGTCCGGGGTGCGCTCGATGCGTTTTCCCGGGAAGTCGATAAGAACGCGATCGGCCCAACGGGGAACTCGTAGCGACAAGGCGAATCGCGTCGGCTCGGCGGTTCGGACGGTGACGGTCGCGCGGCTCATCCGCGGGAAGTCGCTGTCGATGCGGACGACCGCGCGGTGGTCGGGTAGGACGACGTCGGCCTCGGGATAGAGATTTACGTAGACCGTGTCGGCGTCCTGGGTGACGATGTAGCGGCCGGCTTGGCCGAGGGCCCATTGGCCCCAGAACGAACAGCAGCCCGGGTTTTCGCTGCCGAAGCGGCCGTTCCAGCCTTGCCAGTTTTTACCGCCGACGATGCGCTGGTCGAAGCTCAGATGGCCGAACCCACCGGTGTGGAACTGGTTCATGAAGAAATGGTTCACCAGCATGTGCTCGGCGTCGTCCACAAAACGGTCCTCGCCGGTGAGTTCGTACATCTTGAGATTCACCACGATCCAATCGGCCAGGCCGCAGCCTTCGTCCTGGGCCGAGGCGGGCATTGTCTCGGGCAGGCCGCCGGTGACGAGTTGATTACGGCGGCACCATTTGACATAGTCGAGCGCGCGGTCCAGATACTCGCGGCGGCCGGTCACGCGGGCCAGGTCGATGAGCCCACGGCACAGCGACAGCGAGTGATGCGTGTGGGCCGTGCGGCCGGCGCGGGCGGCCAGCCGCTCGGCCAAGTCAAGAGCCCATTGGTCGTGGTCGCCGCCCTCTTCGTACAAGGCGACGAGCCCGTCGATGCAATGGCCGTAGAACTCGTGGAGCATGCCGCGGGGGCCCTTGGTTTCCCAGCGGGGAGCGATTGTCTCGAAATAACGGGCCGAGCGGCGGGCCGCTTTAAGAAAGCGAGCGTCGCCCGTGTCGCGGTAGGCTTCCATCAGGCCGGACATGGCGAAGGCGTTGCCCGAGGGAATGCGTATGTCTTCGCTTTTCAGGACGTTGGGCGGGCCGAAGTGGCCGTCTTTTTTTTGCAGGG
>DATECS010000383.1:0-12605 GCA_035286785.1 Thermoguttaceae bacterium
CCGTCATGTTGGCAATCGCCTCGACGCCCGAGATCGCCAGAATAAGCGCCGTGAATTGGGCCCACCATTGAAGCGGACCGCCCTTGGGCGCCGTGACATGAGCGGATCCCAGCGACGGAACCGCCCCGCCGACCACCACCAGCGTCAGACCCACCGTCAACAGGGCAATCACCAACGCCAGCGTCCCGCCCTTGCGCGGGCCGAAGAAATTGATGAACCCGATCAGAAGGATACTTCCCGCCGCCCACCACTGGGGATGCGGGACATCGAGATAATGAAAAGCGTCCAACGACGAAAGGGCCGCCGTGATCAGATAGTCGGCGCAAAGCATCAGCGCGCCTATCACCGCCAGCGTCTGCGAAAAATGCTTCGCCGACGAGTAAACGCCTCCGCCGTCGGGATGGGTGCGGCAGACAATCTGATAGGCCCACGCGACCGCCAGCAACAGGACGCACATCGCGCCCATGAACCACAGCGACGCCCCTTGCGTGTAGAAAAACGCCAGGCCCAACACGTAAAGGCGGCTGGTGCCCCAGTCGCCGAAGAGCATTGGTCCCGCGTGAAACCAACGCAGTTCCCGCGGACGCTTGCTCGTGCTTAACATACAGGCTCATCCCCACAACAAACAGGCGAGATGTGCGAAGAGAGCGGTCCAAGAACAACCACCGGCGCAAACGCGGCCGCGTGAACGTCTCAAACGCCTGCGAGGTTAGCTGTCGGGTTCGGAGTTGAGAAGTTCTCCGCCCGGCGCCCAACGCCGGGTACACCCCCTGGGATTGGTTCCCCCGCTCCGCACACCCGCGGATTCGACGTCCGCCCGACATAGGGTCGTCAGGACGGAATTTGGTATTGTCGTCACCGGGCCAACGAACCGCAAGAGCCGGTTGGGTCAATTTCGTGGGGGTGGCCACTCCCCAATGGACTTGTGTCTCCATACTCATGATTGCGAGTTCGTGTTGGAGCAAACGCCTCTTTTTGGTATGAATCTCCTTTCTCATGGAAGATCCGCGACCACATTGTCGTAAGAATGGGGGGTTAGCCCTATGTATCACGATACCAATCGTCCCGACAAAGCCCGTCCGTTTATCGGTCCCAACGACATCCGGCTGCTTTCCGTGCTTCTGCCCGTCTACAACGAAGTGGCCACGCTCCGGCTGATCGTCGATCGGGTGCTCGCCTCGCCCGTGCCGGTCGAGATGGAGGTGATCGGCGTGGACGATGGGTCGCGCGACGGCTCGTGGGATCTTCTCGAACAACTGGCGGCCGAAGACTCGCGGATCAAGCCGATCCGCCACCCCCGGAACCGAGGCAAAGGCGCGGCCATTCGCACGGCCATCGAGCACATGACCGGCCAGGTGGCCGTCGTGCAGGACGCCGACCTGGAATACAACCCGGCCGAGTATCCGGCGCTGTTGGCGCCCATCCTCGAAGGCAAGGCCGACGCGGTGTTCGGCTCCCGCTACGCCGGCCTGACCCGACGAGTGCAGCCTTTCTGGCACACGATGGTCAATCAAGGCCTGACACTCATGTCGAACATGCTCAACAACCTCACGCTGACCGACATGGAGACGTGCTACAAAATGGTCCGCGCCGACGTGCTCAAGCGGCTGCGGCTGTCGAGCTGCACCTTCACGCTCGAGCCCGAGATCACCTGCCGTCTGGCCCAATGGGGAGCGCGGATCCATGAAGTGCCGATCAGCTACGACCGCCGCGGCTACGCCCAAGGCAAGAAAATCCGCGCCCGCGACGGCCTGAAAGCGCTCGGCCAGATGTTCTACACGCGATTGATCGACCGGCGCTTCACCGAGGACGAGGCGTATCACCGCCAAATCGTCGCGGCCCCCGTGGAACAACCCGCCATGCGCAAAGCCGCGTAGGGTGCGTCTGGACGCACCACTGTATTCCTCACGCTCCGCGTGAGGTCGTCACATAATGCAATCGGTCTATCGCGACATCACGCGGAGCGTGAGGAGTACGGACGCACCAACCGTCACCTTCGCATGACTCAATCCGCCTCCTCCAACGCCGCCGCGCCGCTGCCCTTGGACGTCCTCGACCCGGACGCCGGCCCCCTGACCACGGCCCGGCAACGCCAACTGATCTGGGCCCTGCTGGCCGTCGGCCTGATGGCTCGGGCGGTCCGCTATTTCCTGCGTTTCCCGCTCTGGGACGACGAATGCTTCTTGATGGCCAACCTGTTGGAACGGGACTACGTCGGCCTGACCAAACCGCTGAACTACTGGCAAATCTGTCCCGTCGGGTTCCTCTGGCTTGAACTGACGCTGGTCAAACTGTTCGGCTTTTCCGAATACGTGCTCCGCCTGCCGTCGTTCGCGTGCAGCGTGGCGGGCCTGTTCGTTTTTCGACGCATGGCCGGACACCTGCTCCGCGGCTCGGCGCTCGTGCTGGCGGTGGGCGTGTTCGCCGTGGGCTATCCGCTGTTGCGCTACTCGGCCGAGGCCAAGCCCTACGGCATCGACCTGTTCCTGGCCCTGGCCCTGCTGGCAATGGCCGTCGAATGGTGGGTCAAACCGTCCAACCGCTGGCTCTGGGCGCTGGCCGTGGTGGTGCCCGTGGCCGTGCTGATTTCCTATCCGGTGGTTTTCGTCGGCGGCGGAGTGAGTCTCTTCGTGGCCTACGTTCTGTGGCGCGATCGCGTCCGGCAAGGCTGGCTCCCTTGGATCGTCTATAACGTCGCCTTGCTGGCCGCGTTTGCCGTGGTTTTCATGCTTTCGGTCCAACCGCAAAGCACGACCGATCTCGACTCAATGCGAACCTATTGGGACCGTGGATTCCCGCCGTTGACCAACCCGTTGGCGTTTGTCGCGTGGTTTTTCACCGTTCACACGGGCCAGATGCTCGCGTATCCTTTCGGCGACAACCACGGCGGCAGCACACTGACGTTCCTTCTCTGCGTGACGGCCGTGGCTCTCTTAGTCCGCCGTCGGCAGTACACGCTCTTGCTGCTGCTGTTGGCCCCGCTGGGACTGACGTTCGTCGCGGCCGCGCTGGGTCGTTATCCCTACGGCGGCATGGTCCGATTCAATATCTACATGGCGCCCGCCTTCAGTCTGTTGACGGGCCTTGGGCTGGCCGCCGTGCTGATTCATCCTCGTCGAAGGATTGTCGGCGGGGGCAGGGCAGGGGTGCTGGTCGCGACCGGCTTGCTGGCCGCGGTGGCCGTGGGGTCGATGGTCCGCGACGTCGCCCGGCCCGCCAAAACGGCCGTCGACATGCGTTTCCGCGACTTCTCCCGCTGGTTCTGGTTCGACGCGGCCCAGCAGAGCGAGTTGGTCTGTCTGAAACGCGACCTGGGCATCGACTTTTCGCCCGAGACGTTCCATCACGGCTTTTCGGCGATGTACTTGTGCAACCAGCAGATCTACTCGCCGCGCCACGCCCACGCCGAGACGCCCCGCATGGACCGCGTCTCGGCCGACCGGCCCTTGCGTTGCGTGCAGTTCAAAACGTCGGAATTCAACTTCGACCAGGCGGCCTTCGACCGTTGGCTCGCCGACATGAAAAAACGCTACACGTTGGTGGACCGCGACCGTTATCCGTTCTTCTGCTACGACAAATGGGAAACCCACGTCCGGGCCGAGGTGGCCGTCGAGGTTTATACATTCGTGCCGAGAGAGAAAAACCGAACAGCCAAACATCCGACTCTTGTAAAGTAACAGTAGGACAGACATTCCTGTCTGTTGGCGGGGAACAGCCTCGTAGTAGGTCAGGCTGTGCCTGACAGGAACCGATAAAATTGTCAGGCACAGCCTGACCTACAGGACTATCCTGCGATCCAAGAGACGGCACGGCATCGCGATGGACAAAGATAGATACGAAAGACAGACAAGAATGTCTGTCCTCCTGTTTTGGTTGACCGAACTGCCGGAGAGAAGTCTTGGACGACGCTTATGCCACTTGCGACGGCGACCTTTTCCTGCCGATCGGCGTCGTGCCGGCCGACGACGAGCCGCTCTCCGCGCGGCGTCTGTCGCAGTTGACCTGGTGCCTCGTCTGGCTAGGTCTCGCCGCGCGAGTGATTCGCTACCTGCTCGATTTTCCGCTCTGGCACGACGAAACGTTTCTCTGCGCCAACCTGCTCAATCGCGGCTACGCCGAATTGCTCGATCCGTTGGCCCATCATCAGGTCGCGCCGGTGCTGTTCCTTTGGATTCAGGCGACCGTCATACGTCTCTTGGGCTTCTCGGAATACACGTTGCGGTTGTTTCCCCTGATTTGCAGTGTGGCCGGTTTATTTCTGTTCCGCCACGTGGCCTCGCGTCTGCTGCGCGGCACGGCCTTGCTCTTGGCGGTCGGTGTCTTCGCGGTCGGCTATCCATTGGTCCGCTACGCCTGCGAGGCCAAACCCTACGGCTGCGACATGTTCGCCTCGCTGGTGCTCGTGGCTCTGGTCGTCGAGTGGTACGTCACTCGCTCGCCGCGCTGGCTTTGGGCTTTGACCGCGTGCGTGCCGCTGACGCTGGGACTTTCCTATCCCACGGTCTTCACCGCCGCCGGCGTCAGCGTGGCCGTGGCCTTTGTGCTGTGGCGCGAGCGGCGCTCCGGCTGGGTCGCCTGGCTCTGTTACAACGTAGCGTTGGCGGCCGGTTTCGCCGCGGTCTACTATCTTTCCGTCGGCCCCCAGAGCGCGGCCGAGCTGGCCTGGATGCGCGACTATTGGAAGGACATTTTTCCGCCGCGCGACTCGGCCGTTGGCCTGGCCCAATGGTTCGTCGTTGCCCACACGAGCGAATTGCTGCAATATCCGGTCGGCGGCGCCCGGGGCGCGAGCACATTCACGACCATCTGTTGCGCGGCGGCCGTCGTGGTGCTGTGGCGTCGGCGTCAATGGCGGCTGATCCTTCTGTGCCTCGCGCCGCTTGTGCCCAATCTGGTCGCCGCGCTCTTATGGCGTTATCCCTACGGCGGCAGCGTGCGATTCGTCCTCTACATGGCGCCCGCCGTGTGCCTGCTTGCCGGGCTCGGAGCGGCATCGCTGGTGGTGTGGCGCAATCGTCGCGGCGTGGTGTCCGGCCGCACAACGTTGCTGATCCTCTTTGTCCTGCTGGCGGCCGTGGCCGTGGGGTCCATCGCCCGCGATTTTGCCCGGCCCTATCGCACGCGCGACGTGCTGACCCATCGCGATTTCGCCCGATGGTTCTGGCCGAACAAGGAGTACGACGCCGAAGTGGCCTGCTGGGACGCCGACGTTCCCGAGGGCCGCTCCTCGCCGCCCGCCCAACTCGCGTCCGCCACGCTCTACCTCTGCAACCGACAGGTTTACTCCCCCCACCGCGCCGCGGGCCGTCCGGTCGCCTGGTCGCGGATCTCGGCAACCCATCCGCTCCGCGTGGTCCGCTACAGCGCCTCCCATGCCGCCGAGCCTGAACCGGCCTTCGACCGCTGGCTGACCGAACTGGCCGCGCGCTACGACCTGATCAACCACCATCGCCACGCTTTCCCACTGCACTATAAAGACCGCGACCTGCTCGGTTACGACTTCCTCGACGTTTACGAGTTCGCGCCAAAGGGCCAGTCGCCAACTGGCATTTAAGCCCGTGAGAAGATCACCTATTGCTCTTGATAATCCTCCGAGGTTTTGGTATTAGATGTTTCCCGCTCGTCTGATGATTCTTCTACGGGTGCCGCGAGAGCGGGAATATCCGCCGCTAGCCTCCGAGCCTGCTCGACATTTTCCGCGGCCGGCGTCGCACGGACGCGATAGTTGCTTTGATTCATGCAAGCTCTGACTCGTGACGGAGGGTGCCGAACACCGTGCTCCCGTTGGCGGTCTCTTACCAATGTGGGCCGTGCCGGGTTCAACGAAAGTCGTTCCACGTCGTCGATCAGTTCGACGGCGTCCCTTAAACGAAGGATCGCGCGAAATGAGCCTGTTCGATTCGCTTCCCGGCCCCAACGACTCGACAATTCACCGCGGCCCCGAGTGTCTGCCGCTGGACGTCACTCCCGGCGACAGCGGTCCCTTGACCGCGCCGCAACAACGCCAACTGCTTTGGGCCTTGTTGGCGGTTGGCGTCTTGACCCGCATGGTCCGCTATCTTTTGAAGTTTCCGCTCTGGGACGACGAATGTTTTCTGATGGCTAATCTCTTGGACCGCGGCTATCTGGAATTGACCGAGCCGCTAAAATACCACCAAGTTTGCCCATTTCTCTTCCTCTGGATCCAGGCGACGGTTGTCCGGCTACTGGGTTTCTCGGAATACACCGTGCGGTTGTTTCCCGTGATGTGCAGCATCGGCGGACTATTCCTCTTCCGGCACGTCGCGGGACGGCTGTTGCGAGGAACGTCGCTGTTGCTGGCGGTGGGCATTTTCGCCGTCGGCTATCCCCTGATTCGCTATTCCAGCGAGGCAAAGCCCTACTGCAGCGACATGTTTGTCGCGTTGGCGCTGTTGGCCATGGCCGTCGAGTGGTATCGTGGCCGAAAGGCGGGCTGGCTCTGGGCCTTGACGGCCTGCGTGCCGTTGGCGCTGGGCATGTCCTATCCGTCCATGTTCGCTGCCGGCGGCATAAGCCTGGCCTTAGGCTACGGTCTCTGGGTCGGCCGCAAGCAACTCGCCGTCGCGACGGCGGACCACGATCGTCGCGAGTCCGGCGTCGCCCTCGACTCGCAAACGACGCCCAGAACGACGGGGTATGCGGACTGGGCTGCTTGGGCCTGCTACAACATCGTCTTGTTGGCCAGTTTTGCCTTCGTATACCGGCTGTCCGTCGGTCCGCAAAGCGAGGTTGAATTGGCGTGGATGCGCGATTTCTGGCGCCCCATGCTTCCACCCCTCGATTCATTCCTGGGGATGGTGAAGTGGTTCGTCATGACCAACACCGGCGAGATGTTTCAATACCCGGTCGGCGGCGCCCGGGGCGGAAGCGCCTTGACAACCGTCTGCTGCATCACGGCCGCCGTCTTCCTTTGGCGACGTGGGCATCGCGGGCTCGTCGTGCTGCTGCTGGCGCCCTTGGCGCCGAACCTCGTGGCGGGACTGCTTTGGCGATATCCCTACGGAGGCATGCGATTTGCCATCTACATGGCACCGGCCATTTGCTTGCTGGCCGGGCTGGGGGCCGCCGCTCTGCTGGTGCGACGCAACAAGCAAGGCGCGGTCATGGGACGTCCGGCCGTGCTCGTATTGGTGGGCCTCCTGGCGACCGTGGCCGTCGGCTCGATGACCCGCGACTTTCTCAAGCCGTATCACGTCCGGGACTCCGCCGACCAACGCGACTTCGCAAAATGGTTCTGGTGCAATAAAGAGTGCGACGGAGAAGTGATCTGTTGGGAAAGCGATTTGCCCGAGGGAATCAACTCTCCCGTCCCGACCACGCCGATGGCGGCCATGTACCTGTGCAACCGCCGGATCTACTCGCCGCGTCACGCCTCGGGCAAGCCGGTCGATTGGGACCGCGTCTCGGCCGATCGCCCGTTGCGCCTGGTGTGTTACGGCAGGCCGGACACCCAGACCGACGCCTCGGCTTTTGCCGAGTGGCTGGCCGCCGTCCAGTTGCGATACGACCTCGCGAGCCAACAGCGACACGCCTTTTTGGCGCATTACACCAAAAGCGAACCGCTTGGCCACAATTATCTCGATCTGTACGAATTCGTCCCCAAGGGCAAGCGACCGGCGGGCGTTTGGGCCTCCCGAACGAGCGCCGCGCCGCCGACGCAATTCCGTCGTTGATCACCCTCGGTCCGGCGTCGACGACGTCGATCCGCGCGAGTTCGCGCTGAAGACAGAAAAGCCCCGGGCCCGCGGAGTGCGCCATCGGTCACGCGCGGCAATCGCATGCGCGTCGGCCGCCTACTCCAGATCCTTCTTCGCTCCGCAATGCGCACAGTGCTCCAGCAGCGCATGCCGGACGTTGTGACACTCGGGACACTCCTCGAACAGCCGAGTGCCGCACGATGGGCAGGTGTAAGGCTCGATCTTGTACGAAGTGTCGCCCTGCGGAAGAATCTTATGCACCGTCCGACGCGTCCAATAGAGAAACCGCCGAGGCCCGATGCGGATGGGATATTCACACACGGGACACAAAAACCGCTCGTAGGCTTCCCGGTACTGCTTCACAAGCCAGTCGATTTTGGGAAACGCCACGAGACGGATCAGATATACCAAGAGACGAACGACGACCGCCAACAAGGCGAGGATCAGCACGTACTTGAAGTAGCGCGACGGAAAATACTCGTGAACCACCAACGCCACTTTGATCAGCGTCGCGCCGCCCAGGGCCAGGAACAACGCGAAATAGACGCTTCCCTTCTTGCGAATCACCAGATATCCGGCCACGAGCAAAAGTGGCACGAGCACGACCAACTGATATAGCGCCAATCCCTTCTCAACCAATCCGCGCCAACCTACCTAAATTAACCCGCTTCGTCGAGAAACCTGTCTCCAATCGTGTGATATTCACGCGCTGGCCAGACATCTCAGCGAACTGGTCTTTTTAACCTCCGGGCATCCGAGATAGAATTCGGCCCTGCAAAACAACCGGTTCGCACGCGCGAGGGCTTCAACATGGAAATAATGGACATCCGTATTCTTCACCAGCGATTCCAGGAGTATCTGGCTCGCTCCTTTTCCGCCTTGCGCGGGACACTCGGAATCACCGTGTTGGAAATGCCCGCGGTGGCCAATGATCTCGGCCTTTTTCAAGCCTTCTGGAAGCACGTTCAAGCCGACCCTCGGCGACTTCGCGTTTGGTCTCTTCGACTGTCCGAGGGTGGTTTTGAGGCGGAGACGGCAATGTTAGACACCGCCTTAAAGGCTATGCCAACTCTTCAGAAGACCCGTCGTTTGGCGGCTTGAACGTTTCCATCCAGCCAACGCCATCACTCTGCCTACCGCATCAGGCTTATTCCAGTTTAGATATTTCCAGTTTAGATATTCGGTTTCTCGAAAGCTTCTACAATCGGCCACCTGCGGGGCCGATGGGCATGTTCGAACAGCCAATTGGCGGCATTTGATGCATCGAACCCCTCTTCGGGATTTGCGAAGAGGTCATTCATTATTGCCAAGTCCTGATTGACCGTGTTAAAGAAGTCTTTGATCGCGGTCCGAGAAGGCTGCAAGAACCAGTCGTCTCTGGCCAACATCTTTTCGGCGATTCGCCACAGGACGTCTTTCACGGCCGTGCCTTCGAGAACGGAGGCCAAATGGCTCGTCACGAGCGCCGTTTGCCAGCAGAGAAACATCATTCTGTTGCCACCGAAAAAGTCCGCCAGTTCTCCTCGGACAATCGCGTGGCGCACGACCTCGCGCAGGCCCGCTCGTAGCTGCTCATCGCTGATTTTCGTCTTGACGCGGTTATCCGCGATCGCAAGTTCGGTGGCCACAATTCGGATGATGGTGGTCTCGTCGAGTGAACGATATGGCGACGCCACCCTTCGAGGGTCCACCAGCGACACCTCCTCATCCGGTCCGAAATCGTAGATTTCCTTGCAGGCCTCCGGGCCGATCACGTCGGCAACAAACCGAAGATAGACGTTCGCCGAGGCGTTCACCTTTTGGGCAAATTCGGTCGGCGAAAGAATGCCGGCTTCAAGCAGATCGACGAGGTTGTCCTTGCGTTCTACAAGTTGACGTTCAGCTTGTGCGAATGCTGCAAGGATGTCCGGGGTACAGCGTTCGCCGAGTTTCTCACGCAACCGTTTTTCTATGGCTCCGTATCCCTCGCCGACGCCGCCCTGGTCAACATTCATGGCGATTTACCCTCTCCACGACGAGATACCCAGTCCTTGACAACCTCTTCCCAGCGACGACGCGACTGGTCGCCGCGCGAGCCTTTGCCGCCGTACTCGCCGTACAATGCCACCGTAAGGTAGTATCCCCGGGCGTTCTCGACTTTGAGGGGAGGGCGGTCATCAATGGCCGTTGCGTACAGAATCCGATTGGCCATTTGATGACACACGCCTTGCTTGCCGTATTCCAATCCACAATCCTCGGCGTCCTCGTTGGGACACGCAACGCGAACCGCGAACTCCAGATCACCCTCTTGTCTTGCCAGGAAACGCGAATCCGGATCCGCCGGCGGCGTGCAATGTCCGTCGCCCCAACAATACCAATACTCGCCGTCGTGTGGATCGGGAGGAAGCCGCTCGACCGGTTTGTAGGTGGTGACCCAGGTGTGATCCCCAAGAATCCAGCCGCCAAACGCGGCGATCGCCCACGCGTAAAATGTCTTTCTTTGCATTCAGGCCGTCGACCTCCCATCAAAGGCCTGATCTTACCCATTATACGTCACCCCGTCCATATTAGCTCCACAACAAGTGGGCCAACTTTCTTCAGGCTACGCTTCCTCGTTGACCGCGATCCGCCGTCCCACGCACTCCGCCATCTTGCGAAACTGGTCCATCGCCCGGTCGAACTGCTCGAAATCGAGCGACTGATAGCCGTCGCTCATCGCCGTCTCCGGGTCCGGATGCACTTCAAGAATGATGCCGTCCGCCCCCGCCGCGATCGCCGCGCAGGCCATCGGCGTCACGAGGCTCGTGTGGCCTGTGCCGTGGCTCGGATCGACCACCACGGGCAGGTGCGTTCGCTCGTGCAGATAAGGCACGCTCGCCAGCGGCAGCGTGAAGCGAGTGTGCGTCTCGAACGTGCGAATACCCCGCTCGCAAAGCATCACATTCGGATTGCCCTCGTTCAGAATGTACTCGGCCGCCAACAGCAACTCGTCGAGCGTCGCCGCCGGCCCGCGTTTGAGCAGGATGGGCCGTCCCGTCGCGCCGACCGCTTCCAACAACCGATAGTTCTGCATGTTCCTCGCGCCAATCTGCAACACGTCGGCCCAATGGGCGACCAGCTCGACGTCCTCGGCGGCGATCACCTCCGTCACGACGGCCAGGCCCGTCTCCTCCCGCGCGGCGGCCAAAATCCGCAGCCCCTCTTCCTTCAGCCCCTGAAAACTGTAGGGACTCGTCCGCGGCTTGAAAGCCCCGCCGCGCAGCGCCGTCGCCCCCGCTCGTTTCACCGCCCGAGCCGTCGTGATCATCTGCGTTTCGCTCTCGACCGAACACGGCCCGGCGATCATGCCCAAGTGGCTGTTGCCGACGACCAGACTGCCGGCGCGAACCACGGTCGGCTCCGGCTTCACCTCGCGGCTGGCCACTTTGTAGGGAGCGAGGATCGGAACCACTTCGTCCACGCCGGGCCCGCTCTCCAACGACTGGCGATGCTCATCTCGTTTCTCGCCGATCGCGGCGATCACGGTCCGCTCGGTGCCGTAAATCGGATGGGCCTTCAGCCCCAACGCTTCAACGCGGCTGATCATGTGCTGGATCTCCTCGGGCGTAGCGCCCCGTTTCATGACGACGATCATGGAAGGCAGTCCTTTGTTAGGGATTTCAGTAGTTACAAGTTTGGGACAATCCCGTAGGCCGGGTCGCGACCCGGCAAGGCTCTTGCTCGGTACTATCTGTCGCCGGGTCACGACCCGGCCTACGGTAATTCGGCAATTTTGGAACTACTAGATTTGGGGATTTGGGGGAACAACGTGTTAGCCGTCGAGCCTGCTCGGCGCGACAACTCATGCAAGTCGAATTCATGGTGAGTCCATACCAACCCGAAGCGCAAGCGAGGGTAGGAGGACGATTTACCCTCGCTTACGCTTCGGGTTAGTATTGCGAACCGTGTGTCGAACCACAAAAAAAGCCCCGAAACCTTCTCAGGTCTCGGGGCTTGGCGTTTCTTCGCGTTCGTTAGAGGTTAGTCGTGTACACCTCCTCCGGCCCCGCGACTCAGCGGGTAAAAATAAAACCAGAAGTAGGCATGCCAACAATTTCTCATACGACTCTTATCGTCCCGCGCACAAAGCGAACTTCGACGAAACCTCTTATACGACATTTACCCTGAAAATCGTCCCGATGCAAGAGGAAAGACGGGAAGAATACGCAAAAATCACTGTATCATTTCGGAGTTTACGGCTCCGCGACGGTCACCACCAGCCTCCCCTCACGCGCCACCAGCGCCAGCCCACACTGCCGGAGGGCCTCGTCGAGCACATCGCCCAACGTGGTTTTTTTCAGCTCGACCGTAACGGACGTGTCCAATGAGACTTCGGCTTTGGCCAGCGATGCCTGATCGATCTGAATCTCCAGCGAGCCCATCTCGCGGACCAGTTGCACCAGATCGCCCAATTCCATGTCCTCGAACTTCGCGTCCTCGATCGGCCGCGCAAGCTTCGTGGCCAGCGCCGGTGGAATCTCCTCCGCCGTCGGTTCTTTTTCCTCAACTTCGTTCGCCTCGTCGTCGGTAGCAGGCTTTGTCTCGGGTGCCTGGGCCTGGGCCGCTTCCGCCGGCTCCTTCGCGTCGACCGGCTCGCGGGACTTTTCGCCGCCGTTGATCGTGACCAATTCCTCGACGATTCGCGGGTCCACGTCTTTCGCCAAAAACCGAACCGACCCGTCGGCCATGCCCACGTACATCCCGTCCGGCTGGCCCGTGCCGAAACCGTCGGGCCCGTTCACATAAGGCCGCTGGGTCAATGCCCGAGCCGTCGCCCGGCCACCGGCCGCCCAGGGCCCCGCGTCGCCGCACGCGCCCAGGATCGCGATCGTGTTGCTCGCGCCGTCGCGCAACTGGCTCAGCCGCGTC
>DATECS010000384.1:0-5080 GCA_035286785.1 Thermoguttaceae bacterium
CCCCGGCCGGGCCGACCGCCGCCAGAGAAATCGCCAGACCGCAGCCAAACAAACAAGAGACAAGAAGCATGGACCGTTGGATCTTCATTGCAGAAGCCCTCAAAATGGACGTAACCGACGTGATCACAGCCTCAGTTAGCCGTCGAACGCACCCAACATTGTTAGTCGTCGAGCACGCTCAATATTGTTAGCCGTCGAGCCTGCTCGACGTTTCCGACGGCGTTTCCCGTCCACGCCGTGCAGGCACGGCGGCTAACCTGATTTCTTCACTCAGTTGACTCACCTCGGTCATTGCGCGCGGCCCGATGCCGGCGCAACCACGAACCGTGGAACGCCCCGAGGTATCTCCTGTTTCGACCACCATGGGCACCGGACATGATACGTTTGTAACGATTTTTCCGGTTGTAGGGGCAGAACCCCAATGTAGGGTGGTGTGATTGCCAATGTAGGGTGGGGCGATCGTGGCAAGCCCGATTGATTCTCCACTCCATTCCGCTATGCGGCTTGCCGCGATCGCCCCACCAGGCAAGCGATTCGTAGTCCGACCGCGCAAAACACTAACCCGAAGCGCCAGCGAGGGCAGCCAGGTTCGTCCTCGCTGGCGCTTCGGGTTGGTGTTGCGAACTACTCCTGATTATGCCCGTGCCGTCCGCTCAAGAAGCTCGACATACTGTCCAAGAAAGGCCCGAGCGCCCGCGGCGTCAAAGAACCGCGGGTCACACAGCGCGCTCAGCGTTAATTGGCCCGCGTAGCGAGTGGCCAAAATCGACACCCGGGTCAGCGGCCGAATGGGCGGCGCCCCGGTCAGGCGTTCGAGCACCACGTTGCCTGCCCGAACGCGGCCCGTCGCGTCGCGCAACCGCGTGCGAAACTGTCGCGTCGGGTCGCCCAGATTAGACAACACCAGCGAAGCCAGGCAACGTCGCCGGGTCGCCAGCCGAAACAGGCCCGGCACGCTCAACGACAATCCGATTCCGCCAAGATAGATCAGCCCCAGCGACCAGTACCGAATCCAGGCCGTTTCCCGGCCGATTCCTTGAAGCAGCGCATCCGGATCGCGGCAGTCGGCCGACCGCCGTGCAAGAAACGTATAGCTCATCGCGTTGGCTGCCGGCATCCGTCGATGATGCTTCGCCCGCAGGCTTGTTGGCATGTTGACCCGCATCCAGCGGCGACCGACCGGCTCGCCGCCGAGCGCGTTCCAATCGCCCATCAGGCAAAACGCGTCGCGAAGCAACACGTCGTTCAACGTGGCCTCGTGCCGCTGGGCTGCCTCGCCCAGCGCGGCGGTCGTCTCGACGTCGAACGTGTGGGAGCAGATGCCTGGAAACGGCAACGGGCCTTCGATCGACGAGCCGCCCGCCACCGGCACGGCCTTGCGGCCAAAGAATTTGTACCCTTCCTCGGCGCTCGCTTTGTGGATCTCCCATTGCGAGAGGGGCTCCGGCGGTTCGAGGTCGAATTCGTCGCGCCGTCGCAATGCGGCCGGATCGAGCGTTGCGAGCTTGGCCCCGTTGCCGTCCGGCGAAGTCCGCGCGGCATAGGCCGCCAGCAGATCGCCGAGGAAATGAAGCACGCCGAGACCGTCGGCACAGGCGTGATGAACTTGAAGCGTCAATCGCGCCGCGCCGCCGCCCTGTTCCACCCAGAGGCGAAGCCCCGGCTCGCGCCGCAGGTCGATCGCGCGGCCCCAGGGCAACTCCAGCGGCGCGGCAAGCGTGTGCCAATAAAACGGCGGTCGAGACCCTCGGGCGCCGACCCAGCAGTCGCCCCGTTTCGGCACGCGTTCGACCAACGCACAAAGCAACGGGTGCCGCGGCAGGGCGTCGTCGAGCGAGGCCTCCAGCGCCGCGCGGTCGAACTCTCCCCGAAAGTCGATCAACATGCAGAACGTCATCGGATACTCGGCCGAGTCGTCGCGCAGCATGTACCGCTCGAACGGCACGAGCGGCAACGGGAAAAGATCGGCGTCGGCGGCCATGACGATCAGACCTTTCGGATATAACCATGACGATCGGGTGCCTGGGAATGAGCGTAGCGAAGGCCCAGTTCTCCGAGACTGGGCCATCGCTTCGCTATGGCCCAGGCACCCACTATTCTTGCATTTACCGCGATCAGACCTTTCGGGCCGTGATCAGCACGCGGCGCATCTTCGGAAGCCGGGGCATCTCGGCCTGCGCGTCGCGGACCCAAACCATCGCGGTGGCCTTGCCCATGTCTTCGATCAATCGCGGCTGCTCGGCGAGGATTCGCTCGTAGACGGTTCGTTGCCGGGCTTCCCAGCCGGGTGACTCGTCGTAGGCCTCGACCTCGAACCCCGCGTCCTTCAACAACGGACGATAATCCTTGATTCCGCCCGCCGCGTTGAGTTCCCAAGTGGTGCAAAGGAACCGAGCGCCGCGGCGCAGCAGCCGGGCCGTTTCGCGGATCGACCCCGTCCGGTCGGGCACGAGAAACAACGAGTCGGTGCTCATCGCGCCGTCGAACGCCTCGCCGGGCAACTCGGTCGCGGCGAAGTCGCCCACGCGAAACTCGGCGCGGCCGGCAAGCCCGAAAGAGTCGATCCGCCGCCGGGCCTTCTCGACCGCGTTGGGCGAGATGTCCACGCCGATCAGCCGAGCGCCCGTCTCGCGTGCCACCCAAAGTCCCGCGCCGCCCAGCCCGCACGCCAAATCGACGAGCGACTTCCCCTCGCCCACTTCGAGCCGCTCGGCGATCGTCCGCAATTCGCTCATCGCCAGAAAGCCCGTCGGATCGACCTCCTCGGCGAATTCATCGCCGAACACGTCGCGAAAGATGCCTCGCAACACCTGCCCGCGATCCTGGCCCGCGTAAAGATCGTCAAACACGTCGCTGATCTTCCAGTGCTTGAAGTACAGCAGCCAGTAGATCGAAGTGAAGAACGACTTGAGCCAATGAGACGCCTTGGACATTTTTTTACCCGGGTGTTTCACGTCAATGGATACAAGAACGCATTTCAGAACCCCTGCAAAAGGGGACTGGCTCCGTTGCCTCAAGGTCGTTGCCCCTTCGAAACACCGGTTGCGGCAACGGTGCCTGTCCCCTTTTGCGAAGCGGCAACGGTTTTGAAACGGGTTCTAGGGTTTGTCGTTTCACCGCGACGTCGCGACCTAAAATAACTCTCAAAAATCCTATCCAGCCAGTATATCCCCGCGTCGATCACAAAACAACAATCGCAGCGTCCCTATCCGAGCCACACCCATCGACCCTATCCGAGCCGCGACCGTAAGGGAGCGGTGGGGAGCGTCACGAGCCCCCACCGCTCCCTCACGGTCGCGGCTCGGTTTTCTCACTCCCAGGCACTCTCACGCGATCATGAACGTGGCGCCCACTTTCTCCGCCGCATGGTTCCATTTACAATGAACGGTTGCGGTTCATCTTGTTTTCTATTTGCACCGACGCGGCTTACCATGACGCCTCTCTCTCTTTCTCTCCTTCATGTCGAGCAAGACGGTGAAGTGGCCGTGGTCCGCGTCCATCGGCCGAGCCACCTCAACAGCGTCAATCCGGCCGTCCTCCATCAGTTGCAGCAGGCAATCGACCACGCCGCCGCCGACCCCGGCGTTCGCGGCGTCCTCTTCGCCGGCGACGTGAAGGCATTTGTCGTCGGCGCCGAGCTCGGTTTCTTTCTCCGCAATATCGAGGCCCGCGATTTTGAACGCATCATCCAGTTCACCAAGGCGGGCCATCGCCTGATGAACACGATCGCCGCGTGCCCCAAGCCGGTCGTCGCGTGCGTCGACGGGGTGGCGCTCGGCGCGGGCACCGAAATCGCCCTGGCCTGCCACCGTGTCGTCGCCTCGCCCCGCGCCAGTTTCGGTTTGCCCGAGACGGGCCTGGGCATCTATCCCGGCTTCGGCGGCACCCAACGCGCGCCGCGCGCCGTCGGAATCGGTCTCGCCAAGTGGCTAATTTTCACCGGCAAAACGCTCTCGGCCGCCGAGGCTCGTCGCATCGGCTTGGTCGATCAAGTCGCGCCGCACGAGGAATTAACCGCCGCGGCGCGTCAATGTATTTTCAATTTCCTCAACGCCAACGAGTCTCGCCCGCCGCGCGAGCCGCTCTCGCCCGAGCGGGCCGCGATCGAACATTTTTTCGCCGTCAATCGCGTCGAATCGCTCCGCCTCGGCCAGGCCGACCCGGGCGGCAATCCAGCGCTCGCCCGGGCGATGAAGCCGGTCGCCGCCAAAGGCCCGGTCGCGCTCCGTATCGCCGAATGGCTGATCGACGAAGGAATGCGTCTTCCGCTCCCGTCCGCCCTGCAACTCGAAATCGACCGCGTGATGGACATCTTCACCACCGAAGACGCCCTCCGCGGCCTCTCCTTCCGCGCCGGCCGCCAGGTCGGCAACCCGCAATTCACCGGCCGTTGACAAAAATACGTAGGTCAGGCTGTGCCTGACAAAATGCTCTTGCGGTAGTGGTTGTCAGGCACAGCCTGACCTACATCTACTTCTCCGTGCAATGGTGAAAAATCCTACGGCAATAACTCCGGCACGACCTTCCCCCGGCTCGATCGCGGCAAGGCGTCCATCAAAATGATCCGTCCCGGCCGCTTGAAATAGACCAGATGCTCCTGGCAATGGGCCTTGATTTGCGTCTCATCGAGACCATTGTCAACCACCACGGCCGCCTTGACGTAATGGAGTCCCTGGCGCGTCTGGCCTGAGTAGACCTTCACCTCGACCACGCCCGACATCGCGCCGATCACTTCCTCGACCTCGCTCGGCAGCACCTTCATGCCCGAGACGTTGATCACTTCCGCCTGTCGGCCGCACAAGTGCAGTACACCGTCCGCGTCGAGCCAGCCCAGATCGCCCGTGTTGAACCAACCGTCGGGCAGCACCGAGGTGTCGATCTTCTCGTCGTTCAGATAGCCAACCATGACCGACGCCGACCGCACGTGGACCAGCCCCACGCCCGGCGCAAACTCCGAAGGATCTTCCGGCGGGCGAATCTCGACCGACACGCCGTCGAACGGCCGCCCCACCCGGCCTCCGGTCGCCGGCGGATCGTCGGCCCGGGCCACGGCGATCGCCCCCGCCTCGGTCGTGCCGAA
>DATECS010000385.1:0-17675 GCA_035286785.1 Thermoguttaceae bacterium
GCGCCTCTTGCCCTTATTACGCTTCAACAGGCCGAACATCCTGCGTCCTCCATGTCAAACACGCCGGATTCCGCCATTTCACGGGCATCATCCCATCGTCGGCGAGCATCATAGTGACATCCCCCATTTGAGGAAAGGGCAGTTGTGGTGGAGCAGGGGGGTGATTGTTTGTCGCACGACTTCGTCATAGGATATGGCTAAGTAGCATTTTTCTCACGCTGATCGGCGGTACCACGAGGGGCCCAAATTGGCTGCATCGGCGAGGTGAGCGTCTCGTTGTTGGACAGGTTCGAGTCTCGTGTTCTCACGGTTCCTCTGGAAAGGAGTGGATGCATCATGGCCAAGGCTACCCGCCAACTTGAAAGCAAAAAGTCCCGAGGAGTCAACGCGGAGAAGGAATACCATTTTTCGGAAGAACTCATCGAGGACAGGACCTTTCTCCTGGCGTCGATCGTCGAGTCGTCGGACGACGCCATTATCACCAAAACCTCCTCGGGAATCGTCACGTCCTGGAACAGCGGCGCCGAAAAGATCTACGGTTTTCGCGCCGCGGAAGTCCTCGGAAAACCCATCTCCATTCTCATCCCGCCGGGCCACGTCGACGAGGTGCCCGGCATCCTGGATCGCATTAAGAACGGCGAGAGCATCCACCACTACGAAACCGTGCGCAAGCGAAAAGACGGCAAACTGATCCACGTGTCCGTCAGCATCTCGCCCGTCAAGGACAAGGAGGGCCGGATCGTCGGGGCTTCGACGATCGCTCGCGACATCACGGTCGAGGTGGTGAGCCGGAGGCAATCCGAGGACAAGCTGGCCGCCGCCTCGCAGTACGCGCGGAGCTTGATCGAATCCTCGCTCGACCCCTTGGTCACCATCAGCGCGGACGGCAAAATCACCGACGTCAACGAGGCCACGGTCAAAGTGACGGGCATCCCGCGCGAACAACTCATCGGGGCGGACTTCTCGAACTATTTCACCGAGCCGGCAAAAGCACGCGAAGGCTACCAGCAGGTTTTCGCCAAGGGATTCGTGACCGACTATCCCTTGACGATCCGCCACAAGGACGGGCGGCTGACCGACGTGCTCTACAACGCGAGCGTCTACAAGGACGCGCGAGGCGACGTGCTTGGCGTGTTCGCCGCCGCCCGCGACGTGACCGTCCAGAAACAGGCGTCGCAGTACGCGCGGAGCTTGATCGAAGCCTCGTTGGACCCCCTGGTCACCATCAGCGGAGACGGCAAAATCACCGACGTCAACGAGGCCACGGTCAAGGTGACGGGCGTTGCTCGCGAACAACTCATCGGCGCGGACTTCTCGAACTATTTCACCGAGCCGGCAAAAGCGCGCGAAGGCTACCAGCAGGTTTTTGCCAAGGGCTTCGTGACCGACTATCCCTTGACGATCCGCCACAAGGACGGTCGGCTGACCGACGTGCTGTACAACGCGAGCGTTTACAAGGACACTCGCGGCAACGTATTGGGCGTGTTTGCCGCGGCCCGCGACGTGACGGCGCGCAAACGGGTCGAAGAGGAACTGGCCGAGCAGCGCGGCAGGGAACTGGACCGACTGGCCGAGCTTGAAAAATTCCAGAAACTGACGGTCGGCCGCGAGTTGAAGATGGTGGAGTTGAAGAAGGAAATCGACGAACTCCGCAAGGCGAACGACATCCTCGAGCGACAACTGGATCGGGGAGCGTGACCCATGCCGGCGAACCAAGGGATCATCGCCGAATCGAGCGAGATCGACGGGCGTCTCCGCGCGCTCGAGGAGGTCCATCGGGCGACGCTGAACATCCTGGAGGATTTCGACGAGGAAAAGGCCAAGTTCCAACGCGTCCAGCAGGCCACCATGAACCTGCTGGAGGATTTCGATGTAGAGCGCCAGAACCTGCAGCGAGTCCAGAAGGCCACGGTGAACCTCCTGGAGGACATGCACGAAGAACGAGGACGATTGGGCAAGACCCAGCGGGCGCTGTTGAACATCCTCGAAGACGTCGAAGTGGAGCGGGGAAAGGCCGAGCAGGCCAACACGCTGCTCGGGACCGTTAACAAGGAGCTCGAGGCCTTTTCGTATTCGGTTTCCCACGACCTGCGCGCGCCGCTGCGGGCGATCGCGGGTTTCGCCGACGCTATTCTTGAGGACTACGCGCCGCGGCTGGACGACGAGGGCCAAAAATATTTTCACCTGATTCGGGAAAACGCCGAGAAAATGGGCCGGTTGGTGGACGATCTCTTGACGTTCTCCCGCTTGGGCCGCCAGGAGTTGAACGAGGAGACCATCCCTATGGAGACGCTGGCCCGATCGGTGTTCGACGACCTCGCGGTTGAAACGCACGGACGCGAGATCGAGTTCACCGTCGGCCCGGTTCCGCCCGCCCGCGGCGACAGGGCGATGATCCAGCAGGTGTTGGTGAACCTGCTGTCCAACGCCGTCAAGTTCACGAGCACCAAGCAGAAGGCCCGGGTCGAGTTCGGCTATCGAACGGACGAAGACGGCGGCGCGTATTACGTCAAGGACAACGGCGTGGGATTCGACATGCGCTACGTCGGTAAGTTGTTCGGCGTCTTTCAGCGGCTCCATTCCGTCGCCGAGTTTGAAGGGACGGGCATCGGCCTGGCGCTCGTGTACCGGATCATCGCGCGCCACGGAGGTCGCGCGTGGGCGCAAGGTCAATTGGGAAAAGGGGCGACGTTCTGCTTCACCTTGCCCAGGGAGAAACCATCATGAACAACGGCCAGATCAACATCGTGATCGTGGAAGACGATCCGAACGACGTGGAACTCTTGATGCGGGTTTTCAGAAAGCAGAACCTCGTCAATCAAATCGTTCTCTTGAAAGACGGCGCGGAGGCGCTGGCGTATTTCTTTCCGGACGGAGAAGACGCCCCACGCAAGCAAAACCACGATCCCAAGGTGGTGCTCCTGGATCTGAAGCTGCCCAAGGTCAACGGGATCGAGGTCTTGGAACGAATGAAGTCGGACGCGAGGACAAAACACATTCCGGTCGTCGTGTTGACCTCGTCCAAGGAAAACCGGGACATGAAGGCGGCCTACCGCCTGGGCGTGAACAGTTACGTAACCAAACCGATCAAGTTCGAGGAGTTCGCGCGAACCGTGGCGGACCTGGGAATGTATTGGTTGTTGTTGAACGAATCGCCCGCGGGAAAACACAAAACCACGTAGCCCACGGATGCGTCCAGACGCACCGACCTATGTACTCCTCACGCTCCGCGTGAGGTCTCCTATGATGTTAAGTGGTATCATCACGCGGAGCGTGATGAGTACGCAAACCGTGGGGCGTGGAGGGGACAATGGATACTTCGATCCGCGTTTTGATCCTGGAGGACAACGCCGCGGACGCGGAATTGATCCGGCGCGAGTTGCGCAAGGCGGGGATAAACTGCGCGACCGAGCTCGCCGCGGACGAGAAGTCCTTTCTCGCCGCGTTGGACCGCTTCACGCCCGACGTCATTTTGGCCGATTATTCACTGCCGGGATTCGACGGTCTGACGGCCTTGACCCTCGCGCGGCGCCAATTTCCCGCGATTCCCGTGATTATCGTGTCCGGCCGGCTCGGCGAAGAGGCCGCCATCGACACGCTCAAGGCGGGTGCCACCGATTACGTCCTGAAACAGCGATTGAAGCGACTGGGTTCCGTCGTCGCCCGGGCGATTCAGGAAGCGGAGCAACTCGCCGCCCGCGATCGCGCCGAGCAGTCGCTCCGCGAACGAGACGAAGAACTTCGATTGGTCATGGACGCGGGCCCGACGCTGATTGCGTACATCGACCGCGACTACCGCTATCGTCGGGTCAACCGGTCCTATCGTGACTGGTACGGAATGATTCTCGAAGAGGTCCAAGGGCGGCACGTCCAAGAGGTTCTCGGCGAAGCCGCGTGGCGCACGGTCGAACCCTACGTCCGCCGCGCGTTGGCCGGCGAAGCGGTGACCTACGAGTATGAGCTATCGCGGCCAACGGGATCGCGTTGGGTTCGCGCTACCTACACGCCCTCAAGGGACCACGCCGGGCGCGTGCGGGGATTCGTCGTCCACGCCTTGGACGTCAGCGAGCACAAACGACTGGAAGAGATGAGTCGCCGGGCAAAAGAAACCGCAGAAACGGCCAACGCGGCCAAGAGTCGTTTCTTGGCCAATATGAGCCACGAGCTGCGCACGCCCATGAACGCCATCCTCGGGTTGATCGACGTCGCGCTAACCAAGTCACATGACGCAATCGTTCAGGATTGCCTGCAAACCGCGAAGGATTCGGCCGACATGCTGTTGGCCTTGCTGAACGAGCTGCTCGATTCGGCCAAGATTGAGTCGGGCAAACTGGAGCTGGCTTCGGCCCCATTCAGCTTGCGGCGAATGCTCGACCAGGTCACTCGAGTGCTTTCCGTCCGAGCGAGCGAAAAGAGCTTGTCCTTCTATTGCCGCTTGCCCGACGAGACGCCCGACGCGGTGCTCGGCGACCAAATACGATTGCGGCAAATCCTGCTCAACCTGGCCGGCAACGCGATTAAGTTCACCGAACGGGGCGAGGTGGAGATCGGGCTCCATATCGTGGAAGGATTAGGGATGGGTGGAGAGGGATTGGGGACTGGGGATTGGGGATTAGAGAACGATGGGCAAGCGGCGCCGGCCGAATCCTTGAATCCCATCCCCCATCTCCCATCCCCCATCCCTAATCCCTCTTCCGTGACCCTCGAGTTCACGGTGCGCGACACGGGAATCGGCATTTCCGCGGCCGACCAGAAGCATTTGTTTCGTCCATTCTCGCAAGTCGACGTCTCCATGACCCGGCGTTTCGGCGGCACGGGCCTGGGGCTTGCGATCTCGAAGAGTCTCGTGGAGATGATGGGAGGTACGATCTGGGTCGACAGCGCCCCGCGCAAGGGAAGCACGTTCCACTTCACCGTTCGGCTCCCGTTGGCCGACGAACTTCCCCCGGAGCCTGCCGCCGCGTCTCCCGTTCCCGTGGAAAACGGCGCTCCACTGCACATCTTGCTGGTCGAGGACAATCCCGCGAACCAGAAGGTGGGCAACTACGTCCTGCGCGATCGTGGTCACGTCGTCCACCTCGCGCACAACGGCCGCCAAGCGATCGAGATGGCCGCTCGCCATCACTACGACGCGATCCTCATGGACGTGCAGATGCCGGGCATGGACGGACTTGAAGCCGCGGCCGCCATTCGCAAGCTGGAAACGGATGGGAGATCCGGGATGGGGGATGGGGGACCAGGAATGGGATTCAAAAAATCGGCCGTCGCCGCTTGCACATCATCCTCTAATCCCTCATCCCTAATCTCCAATCCCTCCGCGCCCATCTCTAATCCCCCTTCCCCCACCCCTTCGCGCCGCGTGCCGATCATCGCCATGACGGCCCACGCCATGCGAGGCGATCGTGAACGCTGTCTGGCGGCGGGCATGGACGGTTACCTCGCCAAACCGGTCAATGCCAGGGACATGATCGGGCTGGTCGAGAGCCTTGCCCACGGCGCGGCGGCCGGGTCGCCAATCGCCGCGGAAACGCCGAAGCCCACGAAAAGGTCGCTCGCAAGACGCCCCCCCGCGAAGAAATCACGATCCGTCCATGTGCCGTCGCTTGAGAAAATCCCCGGGACCGATCATGTGCCGCCGGCGGTTCCGATCGTCTTCGATTTCGACGAAGCCGTTTCACGCTGCTTCGACAACGTGAACATGGCGCGCGACATGATCCGATGCTTCTTCGACGACGTCGACACGTTGTTTCCCAAGATGCGCGAGGCGCTGGCCGCGAGCGATCTCATCGAAGTCGGGCGATTGGGCCACCGCATGAAGGGAACGGTCGTCTATCTCGCGGCGGAGCCCGCCAAGCAGGCCGCGTTGGCCGTCGAGCGATTCGTCACGGGCAACGGAACCCCCGCCGAGGCGGAACGGGCCGTCGAAGCGCTCCGGCGCGAGTGCCTGATCTTGAAAGCGGCGCTGGAGGCGAAGGAAAGCGACGTTCTTGCTGATTCCGATTGACGCATGCCGCTTTGTCTTCGACCGCGAGACCGTGTATAATATCCGATTATGTCTCGATTCCTATTTGTTTGCTCCGTCACGCTCGTTCTCTGCGCCCTGTCGGTTGTCAAACAACACGCCGATCTGAAAACCGCACTCGATACGAAAGAAGGGTTTGTCCCGATCGAGAAAAAGAGCACGCATAACCAACGTCGTAACTAAAGGCAACGCCTTGGACGCATACCGTGGAAAGAACTAAAGGCCAAATCGAAGCTGAAATCACCGAAGCCGTCATTCGGTTTGAAAAAGAATACATGGGCCGCGGACCCGTGGAAGCCAAAACATACCTCATCGACGACATGGTCCTGGTCCGTCTGAAAGGGGTACTGTCCCGGGCCGAACAACAACTTGCCACCACCGGCGACGTTCCCAGGGGACGCGAGTTGATCAAACAGGTCCGCCGAGAGTCACTCGAACGAGGACGCTTGTTTTTGGAACAAGTCGTGCGGGACGTCGTGCGCCAAAACGTGATTAGCCTGCACACTGATATCAGCACGACGACCGGCGAACGAGTAATCGTCTTCACCTTGCAGGGCCCTCCCGTCCTTCCGTTACAAGACGGCCCTTGATCGGTCTAACCGCAACCGCTATAATTTGCCGTATCTGAATAGGGTTGGACGGAACAGCACGGGGAGTAGTTCCCTTGGCTGCCGTAGGACCGCAAGAAGGCGTTTCAGGTTTAAGCTACCCCCTAAGGGGAAGAGTTTGAAAGTGAAAGCCGGAGCATCGCCGTTTGTCGGCGATCTTCGGCTTTTTTATTGCGCTCGACGTTCTCTTCATGGAAAACAAAAAGACTCCGTCAAGGCGACCTTATGCCAATCACCCGAAACGCATCTTCCTCTAGCGCCGATCGGCCGCGGCCCGCCGTTTTCTGGGACCGGGATGGTACGCTTATCGAGGATCGAGGCCACCTTGCCGATCCAAAAGACGTGATCTTCTATCCCGGCACGTACGACGCCCTGCGACGGCTCAAGGACTTGTTTATGTTTTTCATCGTGACCCATCAGCCCGGGGTGGCCGAGGGAGCGATCACTATCGACCAAGTCCAACGGGTCTATGTCCGCACGGGCCACGGCTTGAAGCACCTCGATCAATTGCATGGATGCTCGGCCATCGTGGCCGACGTTCAAGCCGCCGCCGAATGGATACTTTCTCGACAACCGTCCGTTTCGCGCTGAGGACCATGCCATGATTCTCGAACCCAACGCCGCCGGTCATTTTCCCGAGATCGCGCCGACGGCCCGTATTCATTCCACGGCCGTCGTAATCGGCCGAGTACGAATTGGCCGCCGCGTGTTCATCGGTCCCCATGCCGTGATTCGGGCAGACGAAACATCGACCGAGGGAACCGTCGAACCGATTGTCATTGGAGAGAAAAGCAACGTCCAAGATTGCGCCGTCATCCATGCACTTGGCGGGACAGGCGTCACCATCGGTCCAAGGACGTCCATTGCCCACGCCGCCGTCATTCACGGACCGTGCAAGATCGGCGCTCGCTGCTTCGTAGGCTTCCATAGCGTCGTCTTCCATGCCTCGCTTGGCGACGGCGTGGTCGTGATGCATCAGGCCTTGGTCGAAGGGGCTGCAATCGGTGAAGGATTGTACGTGCCGTCGACCACGGCGGTGCGTTGCATCGAGGATGTCTCCCAACTAGGACCAACTACGCCCGAAGTCGTTGCCTTCACTGAAAAAGTCATCACCGCAAACCTGCTGCTAGCCACCCAGGAGAAAAACCACCGGAAAAGGGAACCCCGATTGGCCCCTTGACCTCAATAACAAGGCCATGTGACGATACAGCCGCACGGCGAGGCACTCACCGAACGCCTTTTGGAGACTATGATGGATGCCGTTTTTCAATTACACTGAAGAAATCCCTCGGCATCGAGAATCATCCAAAGGGTTATAAAAATGAGAGATTTTGTTTCGCCCGTACTCGTCGTGCTGCTCCTTTGTGGCATGGTCGCTCCGGCGCGGGCCGAATTGACGCCGGATCAGGTGGTTGTCATCGGCATGGCCGAGAGCGAGCCATCGCGGGAATTGGCCGCTTACTACGCCAAGGCCCGGGGCATTCCCGACTCTCACGTTTTCCTCATGGAAGGGACGCCCAGCCAGCACATCAATCGGTATCAATGGGAAGAAACCTATCGGCCGGCCATTTTGAACTGGCTAAAGAAACAGGACTACTTCGCGAATGTCCGCTGCCTGGTGACCACGTGGGACGTTCCGTTGGAAATTTCCGCGATCAATTCCAGTTCGCCGGTGATTCGGGATCGACAGGCTTATCTGCGCGAGGCCCGCGGCGCCCTGGTCCGCCAAGGCACGGCGTTGATTCGGGCACTGTATACGGCCAGCGGAAAGGCCGACGAGGCCGCGAAGTTCCCGGACCCGGCAAACGACGTTTCGGTGGTGGACCTGCACAAACAACTTGCCGCGGCGATGAAACCGGCGCAAGCCTGGCTTCAAGGCATGAAGGCTCCCGGCGACCGACTCAAGGCGGGCCAGTTCATGGATCGCGTGCTGGTGAGCATCGGCGGCAACGAGGGCATGGTCCGATTGGCCGGCCCAAGGTCGCGTTCGGTCCCACTCACACCCGAACAAAACACGCGGCTTGCCTATCTTCTCGGACGCGCGGAAGGATATCGGCGAGGCATGCAGGCACTCGACTTGTTGCGTGCGACGAACGCCCGCGACGAGCAGGCCATCGAACTGATGCAGAACATCGGCGGCGTGTTCGGAGCCATTCAGTGGATCGATCAACAACTATATTTGTTGGACAAGAACTTCACGACGGCCAGTTTCGACAGCGAATTGTCCATCCTTCTCTGGACCGACCCGCCCGTTCTGAGTTGGGTGCCCAATCCGTGGCATTACAGCCACGATGGCGCACCCAGCCGGCGACGGACCACCCTATTTGTGTCTCGGTTGACGGCGCCAACGCCCGCCATTGCCCAACGCATGATCGACGAGGGGATCGCCGCGGAAAAAACGTCGCCGCCGGGCACAATCTATCTGGACGGCCGTGGGCTGACGCATGACGCCAAGCAGCCCCGCAAAGACGCGTTCACGCAGTACGATCAGTCGCTGCGGGATCTCGCCGAGCGGCTGCGAAAACACTCGACGTTGAAGGTCGTTCTGGATGACAAGCAGGAGTTGTTCGGGCCGGGCCGTTGTCCCGAGGCGGCCCTCTATTGCGGCTGGCACTCGCCCGAGAAGTACGTCGACGCCTTTGAATGGTCGCGCGGGGCGGTCGGCTATCATCTGTCGGGCCTCGAAGCGACGTGGATCCAATTGAATGACGACAGCCGCGTGCAGTACAAGACGCCCTGGTGCCCCTCGATGTTGGCCGACGGCGCGTGCGCCACGCTGGGATCGTGTCGCGAAGCCTATCTGACCGCGTTTCCCTTGCCGGAAGACTTTTTCGCGTTGTTGTTGACGGGCAAATATTCGCTGGCCGAGGTGTACTATCGCACCTGCCCTTTCTTGTCGTGGACCGTGTTCTTGGTGGGCGACCCCCTGTACAACCCCTACAAAGGCAACCCCAAGCTGTCGCCGGAAGCATTGCCGGATCGGATGAATCCGTCGGCGGCCGGTCAAACGTCGTCCACGAAGCAGACGCCGGCGCCGACAACCATCGAACCGGCCGCCGCACGACCGGGCACGGGCCGTGCGGAAGAATCGGCGTCGCCAAGGACGGAATCCACGAAGGAGCCCGAGATTCTTCTGCCGGGACTCGATCCGTGACCATCGGCCGGACAACCGATTTTCGGCGGTCCAAAAGCGAGCCTGTCCGCGAAACCCGCTGACGAATAAAGATGACTGCATTTGTAATCTTCGCGGTCTTCAATCTGCGTCAGCAATGCCGCACGGAGGCGTCGCGGTGTTGCGATTGGTCAACATTCGCCGGGTCAAGTCTTCGGTCGCGTAAGGAACGCAAGATACGTCCTTTTCTAGGTTTAGATATGTCGGGTTGAGTCTGCGGCCTGAATTGGCACCCCAATTGCGTCGGGAAGGACGCGAGAGGGCCCGTAACTTGACATTTCGGGAGTGTTGAATCATGCTGAGAGGATGGGGATAGAGAAGTGGGTCGTCGTCGTTTGGCAGGCTCATCGCGCTGGGTCTTCTTCCCAACGTCGCTGTCTAGAAAGCGCCGCCCGGTCCCCTACAGCCTCAAAACAGGAGATATGGTCCTTGGACCGCCGGGCGCAACTCTCGTCAAATGGACCGGCCGTGCCGCGTCGCGGGCAGTTGGCCGCAGTTCTCGGTTTCTTCAAACTCGATAGGTGAGAACCTTGACTACCGCAACGATTGACTCGAAGTCCAAGAACATGCTGATCCTCGGTTCCATCGCCTTGCTGGCCTTGGTCATCGGGGTTTATTGGCCGGTGCTCTGTTGGCTCGTGAGTGTTTGGTTGGAGTTCTCCGACTACACCTATGGATTCCTCGTGCCGATCTTCTCGGCCTATCTCTTATGGGACCGGCGCGACATGCTGAAGCTGGACCAGTTGAAAGGAAGCTACTGGGGCATTCCCGTGATTCTGTTGAGCGTGGGCGCGTCGGTCTATTGCGACTATTGGTTCATTCCGTTGGTCCAGGCGTGGACGATTGTCTCCATGGTCGGCGGTCTGGTGCTGCTGGTCGGCGGATGGCACGCCGTGCGATGGGCTTGGCCGTCGGTGGCTTTTTTGTTTTTCATGGCCCCGCTTCCACAAAACATCGCGGGCCTGCTCGGCGAACACCTTCGGGCGATCGGGACAACCGTCAGCGTGTTCGTGCTCCAGACGCTGGGGCTGCCCGCGATCGCGGAAGGAAACGTCATCGTTCTGAGCAATTCAGAGCTGGGAGTGGAAGACGCATGCAGCGGATTGAAAATGTTGATGTTGTTTTTCGCCGCGTGCGTCGGGGCGGCGTTTTACCTCCGCAATCGCGACCCCCTTATTCGGATCCTCGTGGCGATAAGCGCGCCCCCCATTGCCATCATTTCCAACGTGGCGCGAATCACGATTACGGCATTTGTCTATGAACAGGTCTCCAAGGAATTGGGCGACCGCATCTTCCATGATTTGGCCGGTTGGCTGATGATGCCGATCGCAATGGGCCTGGTATGGCTGGAGACCGCTTTGCTCGATCGACTGTTTGTGGTTCCCGAACGGGAAGCGCCGGTCGCGTTGGGCGCGCGATTCGTGGGTCCGATGCCCACTATCGAGGGCCGAACGCGTTCGCCGAGTGCGATTCCGCCCGGCAGGGGCAATGAGTGAATCGTTTGGAGTTTGTTCCTTTTCCGGCGTTACTCGTACTATTCGGAGTCACGGAGCAGCCGTTGCGTGTTGTGCTTCCGAGTGCGCCCCCCAAGAGGGCGGCGACGAACAGCGTCGCCCCCGTCGGGCACGGCATGGTAAGAACCGCCACGTGACCTTCAGAGTTGAGGAGAGGTTGTATGTCAACAAAAGATGACGCATCGCTGGGCCACCCCTCGAACGGCCAGTCGCTGGTGGTGCATCAGGGCGCTCCGTTGGGAACCAAGGACATGGACTGGGGGCCCGTGTCCGCTTACACCCAAGGCCACGGAACCTCGACGACGGATCCTTCCGCCTATTTTCACGCCATACGGCGTCACTGGCTAGCCGGCGGATTGCTGGGAATCATTCTGGCCGCGGCGGTGAGCGTAAGCGTCTGGTTCGCGCTTCCGAAGCACTACACGGCCATTTCACAAATCCAAGTATCCATGCGCGAGCCGACGCTCCTCAATCCCAATATCCAGTACAACGCGCAACAGGAGTACAACGTTTTCAAGGCGACCCAAGCCCAGCTCCTGACGAGTCCCATGGTGCTGACGGCCGCGCTGCGGAAGCCCGAGATCGTTTCGCTTTCCATTTACAAGCGAGAAGAGGAGGATCCCATCGCGTGGCTGCGCGACAAACTGCACGTCGTCTTTCCGGCCGACGCCGAAATCATGCAGATCAGCCTGACCGATCGCGAGCAGAAGGAAGTCGGGAAAGTGGTCAACGCGGTGATTGACGCCTACATGAGCGAGATCGTCGAAAGCGATCGCAACCAGAAAGCCCGCGAACTCGCGAACCTCGAGGAAGTGCTGGCCGGCAAGGAACGTGAAATCCGGCAGAAACGAACCACCGTGAAACAACTGGCCGATGAGTTGGGAACCACGGACAAACAGGCGCTTCAAATGCAGTTGCAGTTTGCCACCCAGCAATTGAGCGGCTATCGGCAGGAACTGGCCCGGATTCAAATGGAATTGAGGATCCAAAGCGCTGACCTCGAGGTCAGCAACATGGCGCTCAAACGATTGGACAATGCGCCGGCGAGCACTTTGGAACTCGAGCAACTCAAGCTGCAGGATCCGGTGTGCCGCGATCTCGAACAAAAGCGCAGCGAACTTCAGGTGGTCATCAAGCAGGCGGCCGGCAAGGCAAGGCCCGGAAAGTCCGATCCGCTCACGGAACAACTTACCGAACAATTGAACGGCGTCCAAGCGGAACTCAACGCCCGGCTGGCTTATCTTTCGGACATCATGACCGAGGCCACGCGGAACGATCTGAAGGAAAAAATCGACGACCTGAACGTGAAGGTCAGCCTGTTAAGAACGGAAGAGGCAAATCTCAAAAAGGACGTCGATGTCCAGCGAGAGGAATTCAACAAGCTCGGACAATCCTCGGTCGACTTGGAAATGATGCAAACGGACCTGGACAACCTCCAAATGGTCGTAAACGGCGTGGCCACGCGAAAGCAGAACCTCGAGGTTGAAACCAAGTCGCCGTCGCGGATTCTGTTGCGTCAGAAGGCCGAAATACCGCCGACCTATGACAACTTCCAATTGAACGCGAGCCTGTCCGTTCTGGCGGGCTTGATCGGCCTCGCCTTCCCGCTGACCGCCTTCGTCTGGTTGGACGTGCGGAAGTGCCGCATCAATTCGTCGGAGGACGTGGTTAAGGGGCTCGGACTGCCCGTGATGGGCTCCGTGCCGCTGATTCCCGGCCGGGCCATCAAGCAGCTCCACGCGCCGGGCAAGGCCAACCAACACTGGAACCTTCGACTGGCCGAGTCGATCGACGGCATCGCGGCCCGGTTGCTCCGCAACGCGGCGATCGACCACCATCGCGTCGTGCTGATCACCAGCGCCGTCAGCGGCGAAGGCAAGACGACATTGGCCACGCAGATCGCCATGAGTCTGGCCCGCGCCGGAAAACACACGGTCCTGGTCGACTTCGACTTGCGCCGACCGGCGATCGACAAAGCGTTTCAGTTGCCGTTGCATCCGGGCGTCAGCGAAGCCCTTTGCGGCGAGTGCCCGGTGGCGGATTTGCCGCAGGCGACCGGGCTTGCCGATCTGGACGTGGTCACGGCCGGCCGCTGCGACCGCCATGCCCTGCAATCGCTGGCCAAAGGCGGCGACAAGCTGCTTTTCGACGAACTTCGCGAGAAGTATGAATTCGTGATCGTCGACGGCAGTCCCATCCTGCCGGTGGCCGACTCGCGGTACGTCAGCCAGCACGTCGACTCCGTGGTGCTGTCGGTCTTCCGCGACTATAGCCGTGCCCCGAAGGTCACGGCCGCGTGCGAGATCCTCGAATCGTTCGGCGTCACCGACATTGAAGCCGTGGTGACCAGCAGCGCCAGCGAGGACGGCTACGGCATTATCGACACCGTGACCCCGAAAGCCGCGGCCTCCGCGTAACAAACCGCTCCCTGGCCGGCCGCCCCGCGCGAGGTATCCGCCGGGCGGCCGGCCTTCCCTTTTAACGCCGACAACTAAAAGTTCAAGGTTCATCCGGCCGCGTGCATGCGTTCCTGACGCCGAGGACAGTCAACTTCGCTCCGGGTGAAAGACCACGACCATGGAACCAACCATCTTCCTGCTCGCTTGCCTCGTCAGTCTGGGCCTCAGCGCCCTGATTCGCGAGATTGCGCCGCGGGTTGGCTTGACGGATGATCCCGACGGGCATCGAAAACTGCACGGCCGCGCCACGCCGCTGGGCGGAGGCGTGGCCATTTATCTTACCACGGCGATCATCCTGGGAACGCTCTGGATGCTCCCCGGCGAAAGCAACGTTCCTCCACGGAAAGACGCGATCGCGGCGAACGCCGCTTCCGACCAGTCCGGGTCGGACCCTTCGGAAGCCGTTCCGAAAGACTACACGCAGGATTCTCCCCGCGACTTGCCGACCAAATTGCATGAAGGTTACGAGCAGCTTCCTTCACTGCTGCTTGCGGGACTGGTCATCGTCATCGTCGGCTTGATCGACGACTGGAAAGGGCTGAAGGGCAAGTACAAGTTGGCCGGCCAAGCCATCGCCGCATTGGTGCTGATCCTCGGCGGACTGACCATCAAACAGGTTGACATCCTCGGCTTGGAGATCTCGTTTGGGCCCTTCGCGTGGCTTGTCACGCTCGTCTGGCTGCTCGGCGCAATCAACGCATTGAACCTGTTGGACGGCATCGACGGACTGGCCACGATCCTGGGAATCATCCTCAGTTTCATGATCGCCGCGATGGCGGTATTCATGACGGCGCACGGCGTGAATAATCAGGCTGTCGCCATCATCGCCATGGTGTTCGCCAGCAGCTTGTTTGGATTCCTGCGGTTTAACTTTCCGCCGGCAACCATGTTTCTCGGGGACTCCGGCAGCATGTTGATCGGTCTGGTGGTCGGCGCGCTGGCTCTGGGCGGATCACTCAAGGGGCCGGGCACCGTCCTGCTCGCCGCGCCGCTGGCCATTTGGACGATACCGTTTTTCGATTCAACGGCCGCGATTTTGCGAAGAAAACTCACCGGGCGAAGCGTCTACGACACCGATCGCGCCCACCTGCATCATCGGCTGTTGAATCTGTTGGGCAGCAATCGGAAAGTGCTCGGTTGGGTGTCGGCTTGTTGCGCGCTGATCGCCATCGCCACGCTGATCGGCCTTGTTCGAAAGGACGATCGCATCACCGTGCTGACGTGCCTGGGCATCGTGGCCATCTCCATCGCAACCGGCGTTTTTGGACGAGTCGAGCTCCTGCTGGTCGGAACGCGCCTCCGCGGGTTTGGACGATCGTTGATCTCGCCGATCCTCACCCGACGCAACACGGCGTGGCAAACGAGCATTCACTTGCAGGGCCACCGAGACTGGGACGTGCTTTGGACCGCGTTCATCGAATCGGCGGACAAGCTGCAACTCGTCAAGGTCCGCCTGGACATCAACATTCCGACCATGGCCGAAGCCTATCATGCGTCCTGGGAGCGATCCTCGACGATCGGAGAAGGCTGCCGATGGCACGTGGACGTTCCCTTGATTATTAACGGTCATCCGGTCGGCCATGTTTTCATCGTGGGCGAGCGAACCGAGCACTCGGCCTGCCAGGACATCCAACAGGCGATGGATCTGGTCAAGCCGTTCAAATCTCGATTGCAGAATCTGGCCACGCAGGAACCATCCGGCAATTCGGCCGAGAACGTCTCTTCCGAAGAGCCGCTTTGCGACACCCCTGCCGTCAAGTCCAAACCTCTTCCAAGATAGAGATGCCCTCGGCGGTCTTCACGCATCGTCGCGAGTGATCGAAATAATCGTTTAACATTCCCCAAAACCACACGAGAAAATCTTTCCCATGAATACGAACCTTGTCAAACTGGCGATCGCCGTTGTTCTGGTTATTCTGCTTCTGTTCGCGGGAAAATACGCCGGCATCAAAGCGGGGGTCAACCGTCCGGTCCGCCTTCCAAGCGTATCCATCAAAACGTTTCCCATGGAGCTTGAGAATTGGAAGGGAAAAGAGGCCCCGATTGACGAAAAGATGTTCCGCGCGGTTGCCGCCGAGGAACTCGTCAGCCGCGACTATACGAGCCTCTCGACCGGGCAGAACATGAACCTTCATTACGCCGTGTTCAACGAGTTTTGGCGCATCGTTCCCCATCCGCCCACGACGTGCTATCCGGCCAATGGCTGGACAACCAAGGAAACCAAAGACATTCCATTAACCACGAAAGACGGCGCCACGGCGACGGCCCGCCAAGCCGTTTTCGAGAAGAACGGCGAAAGATGTCTCGTCGTGTTCTGGTTCCAGTTCGGCGACGTCGTGCTTTTGGACACCCCGGATCTGGACACAGCGCGGGATAAATATCGCGACGACGACACCTGGCCGTCCGTTCTGAAGGTGATGATCCAGACCCAGGCGGACAAACCCGACCTGGCAAAGGCACAGATGCAGGAGTTCGCAAACGCCGTTTACGACGTCACGAGGAAGGTCAAATAGCCGCGCCCAAGCCATTCCCTCAAGCGGTTCTCTTCGGAAACGACCTTGGAGAATCGCGCGAGGGGCATGCGATTGCGAATAAAACATGATCGGACATGATGGTGAAACACTCCGCCAGCCGCGTCTCACTCATCTTCGGAACACGACCCGAGGCGGTCAAGCTTTGCCCGTTGGCGCTCGCCATGCGCGATTGTCCCGACATCGAACCTCGCGTCTGCGTGACCGCGCAGCATCGCCGGATGCTCGACCAGGTGCTCGACGTGTTCGGCGTTGTGCCCGACGCGGATCTTGGCCTCATGCAGCCCAACCAGACGCTCGCGGACCTCACGTCGCGGACCATCGCCGCCGTGGACGGCTATCTTCGGGCCGCTCGGCCTGATCTCGTCTTGGTCCAGGGCGACACAACCACTGTTTTCTGCGCGGCCCTGTGCGCCTTCTACCACCACATTCCCGTGGGCCACGTCGAAGCTGGCCTGCGAACCTTCAACAAACGGTCTCCGTTTCCGGAAGAGATCAACCGCGTGTTGACCACGCGACTGACCGATCTGCACTTCGCTCCGACGGAAACCGCCCGGCAAAATCTCCTGCGGGAGGGTGTGCCGACCGAGTCGATTTTCGTCACGGGCAACACGGTAATCGACGCCTTGCTCTATGCGGTCGATCGGGTCCGGGCAAATCCGCCGCGTGTTGCCGGTCTGCCCGATTTTCTTCAACCCGGACACGACGGCGGGCAAAACGGTCGTCCGCCCTTGGTGCTCATCACGGGCCACCGCCGGGAGAATTTTGGAGCCGGTTTCGAAAACATCTGTCGGGCCATCGCAAGCCTTGCCCGCCGGTTCCCCGACACGCACTTCGTCTACCCGGTCCATCTGAATCCCAATGTCCGCGAACCGGTCCACCGCCTGCTCGGTTCCGTGGGCAACGGCGCCGTCCACCTGATCGAGCCGCTGGACTATCTGCCCTTTGTGGCAATGATGGATCGGGCAACCCTGATCCTAACCGATTCGGGCGGCGTTCAGGAGGAGGCGCCGAGCCTGGGCAAGCCGGTCCTCGTCATGCGCGACACGACTGAGCGTCCCGAAGCGGTCGAGATGGGCACGGTCAAACTGGTCGGCACGGACTCGGAGAAGATCATCGAGAACGCGACCACGCTGCTCACCGACAAAGCGGCCTACGCGGCCATGGCCAACGCCGTGAATCCCTATGGCGACGGCAAGGCGTGCGGACGAATCCTGGCTGCCTGCCGACAGTTTCTGAACACGCCTGGAGCAGGTCGATGAACGTCAAAGCCTTCGCCCAGGCCTGTTGCCCATCGTTGCTCCGCCCCGTGCTGGAGCGTATTGAAAACTCACCCATCGGCTACCGGCTCGCGCGGGGCGTTTTCTGG
>DATECS010000386.1:0-4637 GCA_035286785.1 Thermoguttaceae bacterium
GTTTCGCCTGGACGGCGCGCCGCGAATGCGCCAACGCCCCATTCAGCCGTTGCTGGACGCCCTGGGCCGGCTCGGCGCGAGGGCCGTCAGCGAGTCGGGCGCCGGTTGCCCGCCCGTGGTGGTTCACGCGAACGGCATCGACGGCGGAACGGCCCAAGTGTCGGGCACGATCTCGAGCCAGTATCTCAGCGGCCTGTTGATGGCGGCCGTCGGCGCGAGCGGGCCGGTCGAATTGGTTGTGGAAGGGGGACTCGTCTCGGAGCCTTACGTCAAAATGACCCTGGCCGTCATGCGGTCGTTCGGCGCCGCGGTGGAGACGCCCTCGCCGGGCCGGTTCCTTGTGCCCGCGCCGCAAAGGTACAGTGCCTGCCGCTACGCGGTCGAGCCGGACGCCTCGGCGGCGAGTTATTTCTTCGCGGCGGCGGCGGTCACGGGCGGCCGAGTGACGGTCGAAGGACTCTCTCGCGACAGCCTGCAAGGCGACGTGGCCCTGTGCGATTGTCTTGCCCAAATGGGATGCCGTGTCGAGTACGGCCCGGACGCGATCACGGTGGCGGGCGGCCCTTTGCGCGGGATCCACGTCGACATGAACGCCATTAGCGACACGGTGCAGACGCTGGGCGTCGTGGCCTTGTTCGCCGAAGGACCGACGCGGATTCGCAACGTGGCACACATCCGCCACAAGGAGACCGATCGACTGGCCGCGCTGGCCGCGGAACTGCGGAAATTGGGCGCTGTGGTAGAGGAGGGGCTCGACTGGCTGCAAATCACGCCCGGACGGCTCCACGGGGCGACGCTGGAGACCTACGACGATCACCGGATGGCGATGAGCTTGGCGGTGGCGGGACTGCGAGTGCCGGGCGTGGCGATCCGCGATCCCGGCTGCACGGCGAAGACCTATCCCACGTTTTTCGAGGATCTGGCCCGGCTCAGCGGCAGCGAATTTGCACAACCGTAGGGTGGGCATCGCCCACCAAAAGATGAAACGGCTGCATCTTGGTGGGCAGTGCCCACCCTACGGCTACGCCTCAGCGGGGATGGGTCGCGCGGGGTGAGCCGGCTCTCGATTCGACCGCGCTTTCGAGCAACTCGTCGACGCGCTGCATGAGCAACCGGCTGGGATCGCCCAACGGGAGTTCACCGACCGACGCTTCGACCGCGTCGAGCTTCGCGCCGCAGTGCGGGCAGACCACCTTCTTGCCGAGATATTCGACCAGGATGAGCAGACGGCGACCACACGTCGGGCACTCGCGACAGAAGAACATGCGCTTCGGCATCAGCGGTACCTCCTTTCACCGAGTGGTTCTGACAGCGACCGCGAAGAGCGCCAATGTTCCGGCGCGTTTTCCTTCCCCGAGACAAGCACGAACACCCGGCGCTCGGCGAGTATCGACTGAGGACAGCGCGCATGGAGACAACCCCAGCATCTTAAGATATCGGCGAGCGGTTTTCAACGACATTTACCTGGTTTCGCCCGGTGAAAAATTGTTATTTATGCTACAACCCGAAAGAGTGCCGCGCCGCCGATTTGCTAACTCAGGCTGTCCGCGAAACGCCGTTAGGAACATTCGTCGGCAACTTCGAGATTGCTGACGGAGAGACAATGTGGCAAATAGGGAAGACTGGTTGGATATGGCAGGCGGGGATGTGTGGCATTGGGTGCTGTAGGCAAAATGGCGTGAGTTGATTTCCCGGCGATGCTGGATTGGAAGGATGACGTAGAGTTACCGGGGGTGGTGGTTCGAAGCTAGAAAGGGTGTATCAACGTTGTGCTGTAGGTCAGGCTGTGCCTGACAATCCCTACGTTGGGACACTAATTGTCAGGCACAGCCTGACCTACGACTACGACTACTGATGGTCATCACGCGGAGCGTGATGAGTACGGAATGGATCTGACGCAATCGGGAGGTACTTGCCATGTCGTGGAAAACATGTTGGTCGGTCTTCGCGGTCGCGGGGTTGCTGTTGGCCGTCGCCGGGCGGCCGGCCGCCGCCGCTGATCCGCCGAAGTGGGACGACGTGAAAAAGGCCGTTATGGCCTACTTCGAGCGCCTGCCGGACTACAAACGGGGCGACCTTCTTTCTCGGAGTCAGGTCGAGCCGGTCTTCGGCGCGCTGGAGCGCCTCGGGTGGCGGGTCGCCGCGCGAAAGGCCCTCGTCGAGTCGGTGTTGCCCGACAACGACCCGTTGGTCCAACAGCTTCGCACGCCGGCAGGCAGAAAGTTCGCCCGGCAGGTGGCGGGAGTGCCCGACGGCTACGATCGCCTGGATCGGCTGCGACGCCTGCCGCGCGGACGTCAGAACGTCGAGAATCTCATTCGCGGCCCGGACGGCTATCTCATGATCGAGTACATGACCACCACCCCGGGCGGACGGAATCTGGGCGGCATGTTGTCGCGGGCTCCCAAGGGAAAGGGGTTCAATCAATCGACGGGCCGCATCTACACCGTGGATATGCTACTGGAGCGCCTGAAGCAGGAGTACGCGAAAGCGTTTGCTATTCAGAAGCAGGCAGCACGCGGATCGACTTGATCACGACCGCCTCGACGGGAAGCCGATCCAGGGACGCGTCGTCTTTTGCCGTGGCCTGGCGCGCTTGGGCCTTGCCGATCCGGTCGGCGACGTCCATCCCTTCGACCACCCGGCCGAACACGCAGTAGCCGTAGCCGTCGGTCGTTTCGTTGCGATGGTCCATGTGGGGATTGTCGGCCAGGTTGAGGAAGAACAGGCTGGTGGCGCTGTCGATGGTGCCCGGCTCGCGCGCCATGGCGATCGTGCCGCGGAGATTTTTCAGACCGTTGTGGGCCTCGTTGCGCACGGAAAGGTGGGTCGGCTTTCGCGTCAAGTCCTCGGCGTATCCCCCGCCGATGATCGCGTATCCGTCGCTGACGTCGTGAAAGATCGTGCCGTCGTAAAAGCCCTCGTCGGCGTATTGCAGGAAGTTATTCACGGTGAGCGGGGCCTTCTCGCCGTCGAGCTTCAACACCATGTCGCCCAGCAACGTCTCGATTTTTACCCGCGGATACTTCTGTTCTTCCGTTCGACGAGAACGACGTTGATTCACCGAGGCATTCGGCATGCCGTCCGCGGCCGGCTCGTCGGGCTTCGGGCTGTCGGTTCCTTGGCGGCAGCCGGTCCACGGAGCGACCGCCAGCACGAGAGCGAGAACCAGACGCCGACTGAACAAGCGAGACGGGGCGAACATGGGGTACTCCGGAGCTTCCAGCGGGCAAGGCGACAATAGGTAGGAGTATCATCGGTCGATCAAGGTTTTCGTGCAAGCTCGGTTTCGGCCCAGGAGAACTGCAAAGTCCCATGTTCCAGGAGGCCAGACATTCCTGTCTGGCTGGGTTGGACGAAAAAGACAGGCAGGAATGCCTGTCCTCCTGATCTTTCACAACTTTGCAGTTCTCCTGGTTTCGGCCGTGGCCCGAGTCTCCGAGGCCGCCCCGACACGCGTGTCAAAGTGGATAAGATGCCGTGGCGTCTTGATTTGCGCTTGAATTGAACCTTTTGCGGCGAATGCGGTATAATAGCCTAGGACATCGGCGGGGTGTACTGGGGAACGGGAGGGGAGCCGGATGATTAGCCGCTGGGCCAATTTCGCGGTCGTCGCGCTTTGGCTGGCCACCATGACGTGGCTGGTCAAGGAGAAGGTGCTGCCGCCGCTCCTGGTCGGCGAGCCGCCCAGCGTCCAGGCGGTCCTCGCCGCGCGCGAGCAAGAGCCGCTGGTCGGCTGGCGGGTGTGCTGGAACGGCGAGCCGATCGGCTGGGCCCTCAGCCGCGTGCAACCGCGACCCGACAGGTCCACCGATATCCTCAGCCGCGTGCTCTTCGAGCGGCTGCCCCTGGGCGAACTAACCCCCGGCTGGCTCCGCGCGATGTTCAACACGCTGGCCAACGTGCCCGCGCATATCCGGGCGGACGCCTGCAATCAGTTGTTGCTCGATCCGCAAGGGCGGCTCGCGCGCGTCGAGTCGTCGGTCCGTTTCGAGCCGTTCGACCGGCAAGTAACCTTGTCCGGACGTGTCGACGGAAACCGCCTCATACTGTCGGTTCGTTCTCACGACCTGGTCGACTATGGGACGACGATCCCGTTTGATCCCGAGGTCCTCCACGGCGACGTGCTCTCGCCCCAAACCCAGTTGCCGGGCCTGCGCGTAGGCCAGACGTGGACGGTCGAAGCGTGCAGTCCGTTGTGCTACCCGAACAATCCCCTCGAATCGCTTCAAGCCGAGGTCGTCGGTATCGAACGCATGGAGTGGCAGGGCAAGTCGGAACCGGTTTGGAGGGTCGAATACCGCGGGTCCGCGGGCTCGCGGCTGAGCAACGACAACCAGCCGCGGGGCCGCCTTTGGGTCCGGCTCGACGGCACGATCCTGATCCAGGAGATCAACGTCTTCAGCGTACGGATGAAATTTCAGCGGATGAGCGAAAAGGAAGCGGAGACGCTGGCCGAAGAGCACGGCTTTTCGTCGGGCCCTTAGCGCTACCGCGCGGGTTCGGCGGAAAAAGGGGGACTGGCTGCTATGTAGTTTTTGTCAAGGGCCGTGCCTGGACGGAATGGGCGGTAAGGGATGATCGCGTGCAGGCTGCTATTCGATCGTCCACGGGGTTGTGTGGAGACCATTTTGCCG
>DATECS010000387.1:0-4289 GCA_035286785.1 Thermoguttaceae bacterium
AAGCCAGCGGTACGTCAATCGCCCCGCGTTCATCCAGCATCCGCCGCACCGTCCGCCCCGGCAGCCACGGCATCACCAGATAATAAGGCGGACCGGCCAAATGCGCCGCAAGCACCGAAATCAAGTGCGGATGCACAATCGCTCGCCCCAATTCCGCCTCCCGCTGAAACAAGGCCACCGCCCGCGGATCGTCCTCAAACCGCTCCAACAATACCTTCACCGCGTACGCCGCCGCGCGAGCGTCCGCCGCCCCCGCCGGCCGGGCCAGATACAACCGAGCCAGCGGCCCCTCGCCTTGACGCCCCAGCAACTCCCAACTCCCCAACCGACGCACCGACTCACCGGCGACGACGGACACAAACGGGGACAACGGAACTGTCTCGGTGGTTGTCTGCATCAATGAACCTGGACCGGTAACGCCGGCATGGAGGCGGCCAAGTGGAAAAGAGCCGCCCGGCCACCCATCGGGCGCCAAGATTCGTCTGAATTGCGGGAAAGAGTTAAAAATGGAGATTGCACGCAATCTGCGTTATATGCGCAGACCGCGATAATTCCGGTCAGCCCAATCCGAGGCTAACCATTTGGGTCTACTGATGGAATCGGATATCCAGGTAAGAGAAATTAGCCCATACCAACCCGAAGCGCCGGCGAGGGCAAACCCATGTAGGGTGGGGCGACGCAAACCCCGCTACCCGCATCGCGTTGTTGCGTCTTAAAACGTGGATTTCTCTCTTCGCCCCGAACGCCGCCAACCGGGGTTGCGTCGCCCCACCAAGAATCCCACACCCGCCCACTATAAATGATCGCAAGGTTCCAGCCAATCGAACCGCCCCTGCTTGCACGTCGGACACTCGCTTCCCGCGCGGAGCCCCGCCAAATCCACCTGCCGAATCCGATTCTCCCAAAGCTCGATCACCGTCAGCACCGGCGACACGGCCTCCGCCGCGCCCGCCAGCAGTTTGATCGCCTCCATCGCCTCCAGCGACGCAATCACGCCCACCGTCGGACCCAAAATGCCGTGCGTCGGACACGTCGGCACGCTTCCCGGCGCGGGACACTCCGGCCAAAGGCACCGAAGACACGGCGTCCGACCCGGAACGATCGCCATCATTTGTCCCCGCGTGCCCACGCACCCGCCGTAGACCCACGGCACGCCATGCTTCACCGCCGCGTCATTGATTAAATACCGTGTCTCAAAATTATCGGTCCCGTCCACGATCACGTCCACGCCCTCGAGCAACCGTTCGATGTTGTCGCGAGCGATCTCCCCGACAATCGCCTCGATGGTCACTTCCGAATTGACGATCGCCAAATGATCGGCCGCCGCCACGGCCTTGGGCGCCTGCCGAGCGGCGTCCAACTCGTCAAACAGCGACTGACGATGCAAATTGTGTCGATCGACCCGGTCGCGATCCACGATCCGCAGCCTCCCCACCCCCGCCCGGCCCAGCATGTTGGCCAGCGTGCTCCCCAACGCCCCGCACCCGCAGATCAACACCTGCCCCGCCGCCAATCGCCGCTGCCCCTCCACCCCCAACGGCGCATAAACCGTCTGCCGAACGTACCGATTCACCAGCGTTTGGGAGGAGTCGTCATTCATCATCGCACCATCTCAAGCGTCACCCCACTTCACCCTTCCCACTTCCCACTTTTTCAAGAACTCCCCCGTCACCGACTTCGCATTCCGTGCAATCATCTCCGGAGTCCCCTTGGCCACCACCTGCCCGCCTTCGTCCGCCGCCCCCGGCCCCAGGTCGATAATGTAGTCGGCCATTTTCATCATCTGCAAATTATGCTCCACCACCACCAGCGAATGGCCCACCGCCAACAGCGCGTCGAAGCAATCCAACAACTGAACGATGTCGGCAAAATGCAGCCCCGTGGTCGGCTCGTCCAGAATAAACAGGCATCGCCCCCGTCGTCCCGCCGACATGTAGGCCGCCAGTTTCAACCGCTGCGCCTCGCCGCCCGACAGCGTATTGGCCGGCTGTCCCAGCCTCGCGTATTCCAGCCCCACGTCGATCAATCGCTTCAACCGTGCCTGAACCTTCGGCCGCCCGCGGAAAAACGTAAACGCCTCGCGCACCGTCATGTCCAACACTTCGGCGATGTTTCGCCCGCGAACCTTCACGTCCAAAATCTCCCGCCGATACCGGGCCCCGCCGCACTCGGGACACCGCATGTACACGTCGGCCAGAAACTGCATGTCGATCGCCAGATGCCCGTCGCCCTCGCACTTCGGGCACCGCCCGCCGTCCACGTTGAAGCTGAAATGACTGGCCGAAAGTCCTCGCGTCCGCGCCTCGACCGTCTCGGCGAACACCGCGCGAATCTCGTCGAACGCCTTCAAATAGGTCACCGGATTGCTCCGCGGCGACCGCCCGATGGGACTCTGATCGACCATCACCACGTCGTCCAATTGTCCGTCGCCGTAGACGTCGTCGTGCGGATAAGGCTTCGGCGCGTCCTTCCGCAGCCGCCGGCACAACGCCGGATAAAGCGTGTCCTGCACCAGCGTGCTCTTGCCCGACCCGCTCACTCCCGTCACCAGGCACAGCACCCCCAGTGGAAACTCCACCGTAATGTTCTTCAAATTGTTCCCACGAGCCCCCGCCAGCCGAATCCACCCATGCTCCGGATCGCGCCGCCGTCCCGACGACGGAATCCCCCGCCGCCCCGCCAGATAATCGCCCGTCAGGCTCCGCGGATCGCGTTGCATCTCCTCGGGCGTTCCTTGAAACACAACCCGGCCGCCCCGTTGCCCCGCTCCCGGCCCGATCTCGATCACCTGGTCGGCCGCCCGAATAATCGACTCCTCGTGCTCGACCACCACCACCGTGTTGAGCCGATCACGCAGCCGGCGCGTCGCCTCGACCAGCCGCCCGATGTCCCGTGGATGCAGCCCGATCGACGGCTCGTCAAGCACGTAAAGCATGTTCACCAGATTCGAGCTCAGCGCCGTGGTGAGCGCCACCCGCCGCGTCTCGCCCCCGCTCAGCGTCCGCAGCGTCCGATCGAGCGTGAGATAGCCCAGCCCCACCGTTTCCAGATAGTGCAGCCGGTTCTCCACCGCCTCGAGCACGGTCCGTCCAATCGCCCGCTCGTGTTCGCTCGGTTCGAGCCCGTGGAAAAACTCGGCCGCGTCGCGCACCTTCATCGCTGAAACGTCCGCGATCGACCGCCCGCCGATCCGAGTGGCCAGCGCCTCGCGCCGCAACCGCGTCCCGTTGCACGTGGGACACTTCCGATAACTCCGCCAGCGGCTCAAGAACACCCGAACGTGCATCTTGTATTTCCGCCGTTGAAGCCATTCAAAGAATCCCGAAAGTCCTCCAAATTTCTTCTCCGGCACGCCCTCGACGATCAGCCGCCGCGCCCGTTGGTCCAACTCCGAAAACGGCGCGTCCACCGGAATGTCATACTTGTCCGCCAACGCCATCAGCGCATCAAGTTCGTGGCTATACGCCGGACTGTTCCACGGCGCGATCGCCCCTTCGCGGATCGACTTGCTCGGCTCCGGCACGACCAGCTCCATGTCCAGGTCGATCACGTTGCCGAACCCTTCGCACTCCGGACACGCCCCCAGCGGGCTATTGAAACTGTACAACCCCGGCTCCGGCCGCGGATATTCCAAGCCGCATCGTTCGCACCGCAGCGCGCTGCTGAACCCCAACCGCCGCCACGTCCGGCCATCGACCGTCCGCGCGTCGCCGCGCGGCGCCGTTTCATGCGAACTGCCCTCGGAAACGTCGACAAAGACGTGGCACGCCCCGTGCCCCTTGGCCAGCGCCGTTTCCAGCGAATCGCACAGCCGCTGCCGCGTGGCCTCGCCCGCGCGAAGCCGATCGACCACCACGTAAATCACGCCGTCGCCGTTCGATGCGACGTCCGGCGGCGGCAGCGGCTCGGCCGCCAGATCAATCACCCGCCCCCCCGCGATGATCCGCAAAAACCCGTCCTCCCGCAACGCCGCGGCCGTCGCCTCTTGATCGGCCCCGTCGGCGTCCCCCATCGCAAACGCGATCATGAACTTCGCGCCCGCCGGCAAGCCTTCCAATTCCCTTGCAATGCTCTGCGGCGAATCCCGCCGCACTTCCTCGCCGCATTCCAGGCAAAACACCCGCCCGATCTTGGCGAACAACAGCCGCAGATAATCGGTCGTCTCGGTGGCCGTTCCAACCGTCGCGCGGCTCGACCGGCTCGCCGTCCGCCCGCTCACCGCGATGGCCGGCGGAATCCCGTCGATATGATCACAGTCCGGCCGTTCGAGACGCTCCAAAAACTGCCGC
>DATECS010000388.1:0-2965 GCA_035286785.1 Thermoguttaceae bacterium
GGTGACGCTCGACAACCGCTCCCTCACGGTCGCGGCTCGGTAAATGGTTATAAACCACACGTTTTCCAGCAGGAGAAAATGTCATGACTCGTTCGATGAAAAAGATTTGCCTCGTTTTCCTCGGGCTTTGCGCACTGATTCTAACGACGATTGTCGCAAGCAACATTGCCCGCGCCGAAGGAACCATTACCGGCCACGGCTCGGCCCCGCTCAACGTAAAGCCGACCAAGGCCCTGGTGTTCGTCCAACTCACGGGCCAAGGCAAAACCCTCTCCGCCGCGCTGGACGACCTGAACGGCCGTTATAAAAACCTCGCCGCGAAACTCGAAACCTTGAAGGCCGAAAAGGATTCGATCCACCTCGCCACGCCAAACCCCGCCGCCGGTCCTATCGGCCCATTCACCGCGCCGGCGAGCACGTCCTGGTCGTCCGGCTCGGTGACCATCTCGCGAGGCCCGGTGACGTACTCCGTCCCGGCTCCACGCATCTCGTCCACGATGTCCGCGCCGTCGCTCGTCGTGGATCCCGCGATGTCGTACCAGCCCCCAATGGCCGGCCCATCGGCCAACGTCCGCTACGCCTCAGCGGCCCTCACGGCCCAGTGGACTCTGCCTGACGCCGATCCACAAAAAGTGCTCGTGTTCGTCGACGACCTGAAAGCCAAAGTCAAATCGGCCGCCATGCCGGACTCAAAGAAGAGCGAGAAATCCGAGGAGAAACTTTCTCCGCAAGAACAAGAAATCCTCGAAGAGATGCAAGCCAGCAGCCCTGCCTATGGAGGTTCAGCGACCCCCGGAATGATTTCGACCGGCGTCGTCGTCGAGCCGGTCATCGTCTACGTCGGCCAAATCCCGCCCGAGGCTCGCCGCGAGGCCTTGCAAAAGGCTTTCAAGCAGGCGCGGAACAACGCCACCGAACTGGCCCAAGCGGCCCACGTCCGGCTCGGCCCCTTGGCGACGCTCCACGAAGGCGGCAGCCGATTCCAAGTCGAGTCTCCGGAACAGCAGCTCTTCCGCACGCAGTTGGTCGCATTGCAGAGTCTCAGAGCATCTGGCAAGTTGCGGCCCGAGGAAGTGTTCTGCCCGTCGCCCGACGAACTCACGCAGCGGATCGAAATCTCAGCCGCGTTCACAATCAAGGAATAAGACAAGAGGGAAGGGGGAAGGAAAAAGGGGGACTGTGAGGAAAAAGGGGGACTGGCTCCGTCGCCCGAGTAAAGCAAGTCCCTGCAACCCGGTCTCCGGCGACGGTGCCTGTCCCCCTTTTTCCGTGCGCTGCCAAGGAACTGGTTCGGCGTGGTCCGCAAAAGGGGACAGGCACCGTCGCCGTCGAGCGTGCCGGCAGGACTACGTTAAACGTGGCGACAGAGCCAGTCCCCTTTTGCTGCCCTACCCCGGCGTCCCGCCCAGACACTCAATAATCTTCGCCACCACCTTCTTGTCGTCCATCGTCACGGCCACCTCGAGATTATGTCGCCAAGCCGGCACCCGCCGCCGGTCGAATACGGTCATCCCCGAGGTCAACTCGCCGGAGGTCTCCACGTCGGCCGCCATCTCGCGGAACGTGAACAACTCGGGAAACATCGCCGCGCACAGCGCGATCGAGTCGTGAACGTGGATTCCCTCCAGCCCGAATCGCTGCCGATACGCCCGGAACGCCGGCGGCAAAATTCGCCGAAGCAGCCGGCCCGCCTTCGTCGATTCGTCGGGCAGCCGGTTGAACAGATCGAAGCTGAGCATCACCTGATTGGTCACGTCCAGCGGAATCAACGTCTTGGTCGACGGCGACCGAAAAACGGCCCGGGCCGACTCCGGATCGCAATAGATGTTGAACTCGGCCGCCGGCGTGATGTTGCCCGCCCCGTTGACCGTCCCCCCGCTGATGACGATCCGATCCACCAGCGACGAAAGCTCCGGATCACGCTGAAACGCCCGGGCCACGTTGGTCAAGGGGCCCAACGCGATAATCGTCACCGAGTTGGGCGCCGATCGAATCGTGTCCGAAATGACCTTCTCCGACGGATGACGCGCGCGAAGCTCGGCCACCTGAATGTTCGAGTCGCCCAGCCCGTCGTCGCCGTGCAACAGCCGCCCATCGACCGGCAGCCGCCGGTCGGGCGCCGACGCCGCCCCGACCCGCGGCCACCGCGGCGGATCGAGCTGCTCGATCACGGTTTGGACGTTTCGGGTGGCCTGGTCGGGTGGGCAATTTCCGCCCACCGCCGTCACCGCCAAAACCTCCAACTCCGGTTGGAGCAAGGCCATGCACAGGGCCATCGCGTCGTCGATTCCCGGATCGACGTCCAAAATCACTTTTCTAGGCATAACATCCCCCGCCGGTGGGTATTTAAGGGAGAAGAACTCAGTCAACACACTTCCCACGCCGCGCGATTGTAAAGGTCGCCCCCCGCATCGGCAAGCCCGGCAGCGGCGAAAGTCGGAGAGTCGAGGGACTAGAGTCTAGAGTCTAGAGTCGAGGGACGAGGGACGAGGGACGGGAGGCGGGAGGCGGGGGACGGGAGATGAGGCACCGATATCTGAAATCTGAAATTTCAGATTTCAAATCCTCCCTCCGCCCCCGCCTAATGCTCCCTCCCCCTTTCTCACTTCTCACTTCTCACTTCTCACTTCTCACTTCTCACTTCTCACTTCTCACTTCCCTCCCCCCACCTGCTACAATAACCTTCCATCCCAACCACCGCACGAAGCACGCCTAACCATGCTCGAACCCACCCTCCAGCTCGTCGAATCAGGCCGCGACCTGTCCATGGACCAGATGGCCGAAGCCATCGGCGCCATCATGGAGGGCCGCGCTGCCGAAGACGAAATCGCCAGGCTGTTGGTCGCCCTTCACGAAAAGGGCGAATCGGTCGCCGAAATCGCCGGGGCGGCCCTGGCCATGCGACGCCACATGACCCCCATCCGCACCACCCGCCGCGACGTGATCGACGTGGTGGGCACCGGCG
>DATECS010000389.1:0-3558 GCA_035286785.1 Thermoguttaceae bacterium
TCGAGACGCTCCAAAAACTGCCGCGTGTAGGTCGAAAAACTCTCGATGTACCGACGCTGCCCCTCGGCATAAAGCGTATCGATCGCCAGACTGCTCTTCCCGCTCCCGCTCACCCCGCACAGCACCACCAACTTCCGGTGAGGAATGTCCAAATCGATGCAATCCAGGTTATGAACCTGAACCCCTCGCAACGAAATCACGCGATCTATTACCATATCGATTACTTTCCACCGCGCCGCAAATTGCCATCATACCACCGCGCCGCATCGGCAACCAGCCGCGAGCCGTCTCAACCCCCTTGCCGTCGGGTCCCTTTCCGGCTTTACTGACGACATGAACTACCGTGGAAAACGCATCACCGTGATGGGCCTCGGCCATTTCGGCGGCGGCGCGGCCGCCGCGCGGTGGCTCGCCCGGCAAAACGCCCTCGTGACGGTCACCGATCGAGCATCAGAAATCGCCCTGGCCGAACCCCTGGCCTCGCTCGACGGCGCGCCCATCCATACTTTTCACCTCGGTGCTCACCATGAAGACGATTTTCGCCGCGCCGACCTTGTCGTCGTCAACCCGGCCGTGCGTCCCGGCGACCCGTTCCTCGAAATCGCGCGTCGCCACGGCGTCCCGCTCACAACCGAAATCGGCCTGTTGCTGCAAGCGATCACCGCGCCGGTCGTCGGAGTGACTGGCTCCAACGGCAAGTCCACCACCACGGCCATGATCGCCGAAATTCTCAAGTGCGACGGCCGGCGAACCTGGCTCGGCGGCAACCTCGGCGGAAGCCTGCTCGACGACGCCCATCGCATCACCGCCGACGATGGGGTCGTCCTCGAACTCAGCAGCTTCCAACTCCACCACCTCCCGCCCGATACCGTCATGCCCCGCGTCGCCGTCGTCACCAACTGTACGCCGAACCATCTCGACTGGCACGCCGACTGGCCCGCCTACGTCGCCGCGAAACAACGCCTCCTCGCCCGCCAACCGGCCGACGGCCGCGTCGTGCTTGGCCACCGCCTCGACGAAACCTGGTCGCGCGTCGCCGGACCGCGGCGAGTGCCGCTTTTCGACGACGCGCGAATCGGCCCTCTGCGCGTCCCCGGCAAACATAATCGTGAAAATGCGGTTTGCGCCGCCGCTGCCGCGATGGCCGCCGGCTGCGGCGAGCATTCCATCAACGTCGCCCTGCAATCCTTCGCCGGATTGCCCGGCCGATTCGAACGCATCGCCACCGTCGCCGGACGCGATTTCTACAACGACACCACCGCCACCACGCCCGAATCCACCATCGCCGCGCTCGGTTCGTTGGTTCAACCGATGTGGCTTTTGGTCGGCGGCGGTTCGAAGGGCATCGACCCCGGCCCACTGCTCGACGCTATTGCCGCAACTGCTTGCGGCGCCGCGTTTTACGGCCAACTGGGCCCGCTCCTCCACGACTCGCTCATGCGTCGTCCCCACCATCCAACGTGTGTCTGCCGTGAGTCGCTAGTCGACGTGCTGACATGGTGCTTCCAACAAAGCCGACCCGGTCACGCGATCGTCCTCTCGCCCGCCTTCACCAGCCACGATCAGTTCCGCAACTTCGAACATCGCGGAGCAACCTTCGTGAGTCTCGTGAAATCGCTATCGTAATCCATGTTAGCCGTCGAGCCTGAACGACGTCATTCGCCGATACATCCCCACGCCTCCCCTTGACAAAAACGAACGATCGGCTATAGACTAAACTTCGTCGCACCGAACATTTCGTCCGTTTGCGACGGCGACCTCGAGGACGACGGCTGTGAAACTTCCTTGTCGGAGGCGAACACGGCGCTGGGAGTCGTTGCCTCGGGGTCTTTTGCTGCGCCGAGGGTCGTGCCCCCGACGCCGCCCGGACCCCACGATTTCCCTTTTTTCCTTTCTCGAACGCCAAGGCGCCCCACCATGAAAGTCGCCCACTATGAAAAAATCCAAGCCGCGCCGGTCGAACTGGAAGGGGCCGTCGGATGCCGCATGCGTTGCCTCATCGGCCAGGAGGACGCCGCGCCCAACTTCAGCATGAGACTCTTCGAACTCGGCGCCGAAGGGCGAACCCCCAAGCACGACCACGAACACGAACACGAGGTCTTCGTCCTCGAAGGAATCGGCACGGTCCTCGACGGCGACGTCGAGCATCCGCTTCGCGCCGGCGTCTGTGTGTTCGTTCCCGGCGGCCGGCTCCACCAATTCCGCAACACGGGCGTCGGCCCCCTAAAATTCCTCTGCCTTATTCCCCATTACACCTCGACCACCCCCGGCGCCTGCCCAACCACCTGCGGCTGCAACGATTAAGTGAACCGTAGAACCGTAGGGTGCGTCTGGACGCACCAGCCCCGCCACCCGCCCCCTCACTCCCCCGCCTCCTTCTCCCCCTTCTCCATCACCTCCCGCACCGAAACCGGCTTCCCCCCTTGCCGTTTGCTTTCGTCCGCCGCCTCCATGAACGCAAACATCTCCAGCGTCTCCTCCGCGCTCACCGGCGGCTTGCCCGAGGAAAAAAACTGGGCGATCTCCACCACCAGCGGCGCATAACCCTCGAACCGATCGCTATATCGGACGCCTCGCGAGCCGAAAACCACCGCCCCATAATTCAGCCCGTCGTGCAACCCCCGAAACGTCCCAATCCGTCCGTCGCCCCATTGCCCCACCACGACCTCTTCCCGAGGCGTGCGAAACCGCGTGACCGTCTCGCACCCCGGACCCATGATCGTGTAGAGCGTCTCCACCCCATGCACGCCGTACCAAAACAAATCCGGATGGTGCGGTTCCAGGTGGCAGGGACTGAACGCCGTGCAGCCGACCACTTTCCCGCCCGGCGGATTCGTGCGCATCCGCTGAAAGGCCCGCGCGAACCGCAGCGCCGACGCGGAAAAAATCGGCACGTCACGCTGCTTCGCCAGCCGATAAATCCGAATCGCGTCGACCAGGCTCGCCGCAACCGGCTTGTCGATAAACACCGGTTTGCCCGCTTCAATCACCGGCCGAACCTGTTCGAGATGCGTCCGCCCGTCGACGCTCTCCAACAACACGACGTCCACCTTCCCAATCAGTTCGTCGATCGACCCGCACGCCTCGACGCCCATTTTGCGAAGCTGCCCGGTGTACTCCTCGACCCGCTCGCGGCTCGAAGGAATGTCGGCGCTCCCGCCCGGATAAACCGCCACGACGCGAACCCCGGCCAACGGACCCTTGACTTTGGGGTTATTGAAAATTTTAGTGAACGCAACCGCGTGCGACGTATCCGCCCCGATAATCCCCGCGCGAAGCGGCTCCTTCGCCTCGGAACATCCCAAGCATCCGGAAAGAAAAATCGTCGTCAAGAAAAACGCGCAACCCAAGGCGCGTGCGCGATCCGATCGGTGCAACAACATGGCGGGCTCTCCTGCATCCCTGAAAAACAGCGAAAAAGGGGATGATTTGGCGGGAAAATGTGGGCCCAGGATCTTCCTGCTGAACAACCGGCGCGGAACAAGCCCACTCGTAAGATAATAACGCCCCCGCCCCCTCCGTGCAACAACCGTAGGGTGCGTCCGGACGCACCAAACC
>DATECS010000390.1:0-3269 GCA_035286785.1 Thermoguttaceae bacterium
GTCGGAGATCGGTTTGGGCGGATAGCCGTCGACGGCACGGCCGAGCAGGCCCGACCGCAAGAAGGGATCGCCGTTGAGCCGACCCTCGAACACGAGTTCGACCGAGGGCTGTTTGTTCTGGTCGGGCACGCGGAGCCAGACGAACATCGAGAGCCGCCCGGTCGACGGCGGGACGAACGGATCGCTCAACAGCGAGACGTTCGAGCCGGCGCTACCGAGCCGAACAACCTGAGCGCCGTAGGGACGTTGCGTGTCTTGCTGTAACTCGACTTTCGTGTCCTCGGTCTTCGGGGGCAGCGTCCGCCAGCCGGGAATGACGCCCGCGGGGCCGGCCGGTTTCTCGAATCCCGCGTTGGACAAGCAATCCAAGGGCGGCGGGACGCGCAAATCGCCCAGGCGATCGCCCAACTCGCGGATGCGCAGGGCCAGCGAGTCGCGCACTTCGCCGGGCAACGACACCTCGGCCTCGGCGAACGACGCGCCGGGCTCGGTCAGCCGCGCCGCGATCAGGTCGTAGGGAGCCAGCTCGACGCGCCAGTACTGTTTGTCGCCCAGCGGCGTCAGGGCGCCGACCGGCCGGCTCTCGACCAGCGGCTCCAAGCGGCTGTTGGGGCCCGTCGTGACCTGGACGCTCAGCGAGACGCGAGCCGGGCTGTCGTTGACCGCGTAGACGTAGGTTTTGCCTTCGTGCGTGGCGTAGCGGACCGTGACCGGCTGGATGCTCGGCCGCGCCGCCGGACCGGTCAGCCGCCGCATGGCCACGGGCGGCAAGCGGCGGTAGGCGGCCACGAGATCGGCCAGGGCGTCCTGCTGGCCCATCGGCAGCAAATCTCCGCCGTCGAAAAAGGCCCGGGTGTCGGCCGCGGCCAATTCGTGAATGAATCGCCGCCGGTTCTGGCGATCCGACGGCACAAGCTGCGAGTGGAGCAGCGTGTAGCTGGGACGATAGGGGCTTTGGGCGTCGAACGACTCAAGTCGCAGTTCGCGCGGCGGGTGGAAGTAGAGACTGGCCGGGGCGGCGGGGCCGTCGTTGGGTTCCCCCGCGCCGAGCAGTTCGCTCAAGGCCAGTTCAGCGGCCCTCGCGTCGGTCGAATGGGGCGGCGTGACGTGTTGGGCGCGAACCAAAAGGGGTCCATCCGGACCGCGGAACGCCGCGGGGTTGATGCCCGCCTCGAGGAGCAGTTCGTCCAAGGTGACGGACCGCGAGAGGGTCGGCCGGAGCCGCCGCGGCCAGTCGGGTCCGGCGAGCAGGTTGGCCGTGGTCAGATACAATCGCGCGCCGGGCTGGACCGCCGCGATTTCGGATTGAAGCCGGTGATAGAAACGTCCGAGGCAATCGCACCGCCACTTGATCCATGCGTTTCGGCCCGGCCCGGTGAGGTAGGCGTGCCGCGCGGCATGGCGTCCCGGCCCGGGAACGATCGGAACGCGGAGGCCCGTTTCGCGTTCGAATCGGGTGATGGTCGCGTCGTCCATGCCCCAGTCGAGTCCGGGAAGCTGCGCGTAGCCGTAGCCGGCCAACTGGACGGCCACGCCGGCGAACGACTCGTGGCCCCGGGCGTGGTTTTCGACCAACTCGCGGACCACGCCGGACATGGCTGCCTGGACCCGGGGATCGAGCACGTTGTAGTAGGGCGCCTGGCGGCGATAGGTTCGGTGAACTTGTTCCCAGGTGAGTCCCTCGGGTCCGACCCATTGAATTCCTTTGCACTCGGGCCCGCCGGCGCGGAGCATGGCCTCAAGCTCGGGCAGAGGGGCGGCGAACTCGACGGCGGGAATGAGCCTCATCCCCTGGCGGTCGAACAATCGGAAGAGCATTTCGAGCACGTCCTTGCGCATGGGATCCTGGCCCGAGTCGAAGAACGGTCCCTTGTCGTAGCGAGGCGTCGGCTGGACGCGCCGGCTGGGATAGAGGGTGCCGCCTTCGGAGAGGACGGAGATCATCGCGCCGTTCATGCCGGCGTGGCGCAGATACTCGACCAGCCGCGTTCCGCCTTGGTGGAACGTCAGCCAGTCGTCGAGACTCCGGCGGCTCCAGGCGTCGTAAGCTTCGGTGGCGCAGACGCTTTCGGGAAACAGGGGGCGATCGAAATAGGCGGCCAGCAACCGGCCGTCTTGTTTTTCATCCGCCGCCAGCGCGGGCAGGCGGCTCCCTCCGTCGAGTACGCGAATCTTGCCGTAGACGGCGGGGCTCGCGGCGCTTTGGTTGGTGATCAACACGAGCGGCGACTTCGTGTGGGGCCAAAAGACCAGACGGTGGCGGAGCATCCGCGGCTTTTGTCCGTCGGCGCCGACCACTTCCTCGGCGAGATCCACGCCCGAGTCGAGCTGGATCGGCATGAGCGTTTCGGCCGCGTTCGGCTCCAGCACGCTGATGCCTAATTGCTGCGGCACGTCGCTGGGATATTCGACTTCGAGCACGTGGGGCTTGTCCAGTTGCTCGACGGGCAGCGTGTAGGCTTCCCAGGAAACGTCGCGGGGCAGCACGCTGGGGCCTAGTTGGGCCAGTTTGCCAAGGGGATGGTCGCGGAAACCCAGGTCGCCCGAGCCCAACGGTCCTTGGCCCAGGCGGGACCATTTGCCCAGGGGCAGCTTGGTCAACGGAGCGGGCGTCTTGGCGAATTTTTCCCACCACTTGGCGTTGGTCGGATCGATTTCGGCAACGGTTCGCGGCGTCTCGGGTCCGCGGGGCGGCTCGGGCGGACGTTGGTCGAGCACGATCACTTGAACCTTGCGCTCGACGAGCACCTTCTTTTTTAGCCGCAACGGGACGGACGCCACCGAGGACAACGGGAGACTGGGCATGTCGAGGACCGAGAGCACGACGTCATAGACGCCTTCGGACGTCGGCAGCGGGATCGTCAGGTCCACGGCGTCCCGCAACGGCACGTCTTCCTGCTTCCAGAGGATCTGGTCGCTTCGGGCGGGCCGCACCCGCGTCTTGAGTTGGCGATGGTCGTTGTTGCCGTCGTCAAGCAGGTTCGGCCGCACGCGAAGGGCGAACGACTCGCCCGGCGCGAAGACCAGATGGGCCCGATCGAACTCGACTCGCAGGGCGTCGCCCGGGACGCGGCGCACCAAGAGCCGGGTTCCCTGCTGGTCGAGGTCGGTCGTGACCGAATCCGCGAGGATGTCGGTCAAGGGAACCTCAATTTCGACCGGCGGTTTTCGGTCGCCGTCGGCCGTGAGCCGAACGCGAAGCTTGGCGTGCCGTGCCGGCGCGTCGAGGAGCACGTCGAAGCCGTCGTAGAGCCGTGGACTGCGCTGGC
>DATECS010000391.1:0-3678 GCA_035286785.1 Thermoguttaceae bacterium
GGATGATGTGAATGCACCGTGCGCGGGGATAGTCCTGGATCAATTGCCAAAGTTGCCGAATGAACAGGTCGCTGTTCTTACGATCCGATTCCACCCATGTGAGACGTCCCGTGCGCGCGTTGAGCGCCCCGGCCAAATAGCGCTTCTCGTTCTTGCCCGGCGTCAGCACTGTCTTTTGCGTTCCACAGAGCATCCAGTCCGCGCCGATTTTGGGATTCAGGTGTACGTCCACTTCGTCTGCATACACCACGACTTCGTTGGCAGGTAGGGAGGACACCAAACGTTCCAGCACCTTGATTCGTCGAATTCTACGCCGTTTTTTCCAGGGACAGCCGACGATCGGTTTCGGTCGACCGAGGCGGATTTTCAGTCGCTTCAATAGGCGGCTCATCGTCGTGCAACTGACGCGGACTTGTGTTTTCTTCTCCAGCACGAGAACCAACAACTCCTGCGTCCAGGTCGGACGCCGGTAACCATGCTGACGCGGCGAGGATTCGCCAATCACCTTCAGCAGCACGGCTTGATAGGACTCGTCGGCTTTGGTTTCTCCATTGTCTTCTCGCCCGTCGGCCAATCCAGGCAACCCTTGCTCGACAAACCGGTTCGCGATTCGGTAAACTTGGGACGAACTGAAACAGCCTCCGCCGGCAATGGTTGCCGGAGAATGGCCGGCAACCAAGCTCACGATGATCTTACAACGATTTCGCAACCCTGCGTCGGCGCAGCCCTTTGCTTTGATCCGCATGATCCGGCGCTCACGGCGGGACAACGACTGCCAAGCCTTCAACACACGCTCTTGAACCTTCATGAGGAACTCCTTTCACTCTCGGTCCACGAAACCTAAGGAACGAGGGAAAAATAACTTCGGTGTTTACTGAGGCTCAAAGCGGTAGTTGAATTGTGGGAGACTGACGTCCCTGAGGACGGTTTCTTGGCGGAGGTATTCGGGGCAGGCTTTGATTCCGGCAGGATAGAGCGTGCGTGCCAGTTCGGTGACGACTCGCAGCCCCTTGCCGGTCGTGGTTCGCTCGATTGCCTCTCGAACTAGTTCAATACTCCGCAGCATTAACGACTTGAGCGAACGGCTGAGATGGCAAAACAGGCGATGGTCGATTGGATTGTATTTCGAGCAGTACGGCGGAAGGTGGCAGACGCGTATGACCTTGCCCAGTCGATTCGCCAGGAGTTGCAGTTGCTCACGAAACAAGAGAATTCGATAGCCGTTGCTACCGCCGCAGTCGGCCAACAGCAGCAGCGGCGCCTCCGTCGGATAATGCCACTTGCCCAGGCGATGCCACCAGCGGCGAACGGCATCCACCGCCAACTGCCCGGTGTCGGCCCCTTGAGCCAAATAAACGAGCGATTCGTTGCGGGCCAGGTCGTACACGCCGTAGGGAATCACTTTGCCCCAAGAGGAACTTGGGAAATCGTGGTCCCACGCCCGCACCCGACCGTTGGTCCATGCCGGCCCCGACCGATAAAACTTGCCCAACAGCTCTTTCTTTTTCGTGTCGATGCTCACCACCGGAAAGCCTCGTTCGAGGAATTCGCTTTTGATTTTCTGCAGCCGCTGGAACTGGGCTTCCCGGTCGGCACTCTCGCCCATCGAGAGGGTTTTCACCATCTGTCGACGCGACAAGCCCAGGTCGTCTTGAAGCATCCGCCGGACCGTCTTCGGGTTCACCGGATGTCCTTGCTCGGCGAGTTCGCGGGCCAACTCGGCCGGGGAACGATTGGTCCACAGTTGCCCCGGTTCCACGGGCGAACCTGCCGTATGGTCCTGGACGGCTGCCGCGAGCATCGGCAAGAGCGCCCGATCCGCCAAGCTAGCTTTACGGCGACCCCCCTTTTTTTCGGATGCGACCCGCGGCCGCATCCGCTGGCAACTCGGCCACATCGCAGCTCCCCGCGACGATCGTGTCCGGATCACAGCCGAACAAGCCAGCAAGGTACGCCTGGCCGCCGTGTCCCAGCTTAACCGCCTCGACCGCCGCATACCGCCGCCGATCCTTTTCCGAAAGCGACCGATAAAAATTCACCATCTGACGTTCCACTTGCGCATCGTACGTTCGCATCAGAATTCCTCCCGGGTTCTGAGGCGATTATATCAACCAAACACCGAAGTAGTTTTTCCGCAAATCCTTAGCGTGTCGTTGATTTCCAAGTTTTCCTGCATACCGAGCCGACTAAACCTCCCAGATTTTGGCGCCATGCAAGTAAAGTGGCCGTTTGCGGTTAGGAAAAGGGTTTATACCTCACGCGGCGAGGAGTGAGACATCGGAGAACTGCTGGAAGTGGAGGGTCATTAGTGATTCGAGCGACGTTCGGTGGGTGGTGGATAGTTGTGCCATGTGCTCTTCGATGGCGGCACGGAATTCGGCGAACGTGGGGTGATAGTGGCCGTAGAGCGCGCGGCGTTTGAGGAACTTCCAAAGGCGTTCGATGAGGTTCAGATTCGGCGAGTACGACGGCAGATACAACAACGTGATATGCAATTCCGCGGCCAACGCTTGCACCACCGCGTTGCGTTGATAGCGGGCGTTGTCCAGCACCAACGTGAGCAGGCCGACCAGACCCTGGGCCGCGATCTTCCACAGCAATTCGCACATGGTTTCCGTGTTGACCACCGTGGTGTTGGCGACGTGGATCAACTCGCGCGTGATAGCATTCCACGCGCCCAGCACGTTGAATCGTTGACGACCGGAAGCCGCCCGAACGACCACAAGCAGCACAGAAACGTGCCGAACACGAAATGGGCAGCGTCGACGAAGAACACGTGCCCTTGCCCCGCCTGGGCGACGTCCAAACGCGGCTTCAACTGCTGATCGAGAAACACAGCTTGTTGCTGCACGTGCTCGGCGAGACTTTTTTGGGGGGGACGGGAATCGCCCGCACACGCTGCCATTTCAGCCCCAGGCCTTTGAGAAATGTGCGCACTTGCGTCGGCCCACGCCGCAGGCCAGTCTGCTGAAAAATGCGCTCCGCGGCTTCGGCCACCGTGCAGGCAGGCTGTTGCGTGAACATCTCGATGATCTGCTCGCGATACGCAGCCAGTTCGCTGGCGGGTCCGTGGACCTCCCACCGCCGCAAGGAATCCAACCCGCCGTCGCGGTACGCCGCCACCCAGCGCTGCACCGTGGCCCGCCCGCTGCCGACGATCGTCGCCGCCTTCTCCCGTGTCACGCCGCAATGCAGCAACCACAACGCCAACATCCGCTTGCGAATCTGCCGATTCGGGTGACACGTCTGTTCTTCCTGCACGATCGCCTGCTCGGACTGCGACAATTGAACCCGTAACCAAGCCATCCCTGGCACCTCCACGCACAAATCACCCCCCCGCAATCCTCCACGACGCCCTACTCCATACCCGAAAACCACTCCCCGTGGAACCCGAATGTCTCACCCCAGGCCGCGCGGGGTATAGTCACCACCAAGCCCCCATTGTTACCCGACCAGCTCACGGCTTGTCGATGTGACGTAAGCTGCGATTTCGCTTCGAATTACCGGACCCGCACGTGGGACCAGTGGTATCCGGAAGCGGCCCGGTTGACCGCGTTGGCCGGGGCGCGGATCATTTTTTATCCGACCGCGATCGGCTGGCTGCCCGATGAAAAGGACGAGTTCGGCGCGAGCCAGCACGCGGCCTGGGAAACGATGATGCGGAGTCACGCCATCGCC
>DATECS010000392.1:0-6028 GCA_035286785.1 Thermoguttaceae bacterium
AAGCGACGGCACGACCCACGACCTGGCCGGGCCAGCCGGCTCAGTATCCCGACACGGGCCAAGCGGCGGCGGGCGGCGCGGCAACGGCTCCGGTCAACGGACCGGCGGCCGGCAACGGCAATCCTTCCGGCGCGGCCTCGCCCGCGGAAACAAAACGGCTCGAGGACATCGAGATTCTGGGGCGAGTGGGAACGGAGGTCATTCTGGCCGGCGACGTCATGGCCATTTTCGTACACGAAAAACTCGACTCGCTGGACCAGTCCGTCCCGGAGGAATATCGTGAGCGGATATTGATGAGTTGGATGCCCCGGGCAGTGCTTATTAAGATGATGTACCTTGAGGCAACCCGAACCATTCCCGAGGAAAATCTTCCGAAGGTGAAGAAGCAGGTCGAAGGCTATTTCCGCAGCAAGGCGTTGCCCGAGATGCTCAAGCGGACCAACGTCAAGACGGAGGAGGAGCTGGAGCAAAAGCTGGCCGATCTGGGCACGTCGCTGGCGTGGCAGCAGCAATTGTTCGTCGAGCAGGCCATTGGGCAGCAATGGATGGGCATGGAAGTGAAATTCGACGAGCCGGTGAGTCCCGAGGATCTTTACATCTATTACACGCAACATCTGTCGGACTATGAACATAAGGCTCGGGCGAAGTGGGAAGAGTTGATGGTCAGCTTTGCGAAAAACCCGAGCCGCGAGGCGGCCTATCAGAAGATCTCACAGCTTGGCAACCAAGTCATGGCGGGATTGCCGTTTGCCGAGGCGGCGCGTCGGGGTTCGGACGGCTCGACAGCGACGGACGGCGGCGCCCGGGCGTGGACCACGCAAGGCAGTCTCGTGGCGGAGCAACTGGATAAGGCGATTTTCGGCGCGGACGGACAGCCGGGGTTGCCGGTGGGGCAGATGAGCCAGATTCTTGAGAGCGAACAGGGGTTCCACATCGTCCGGGTCGTCGAACGGCGGGAGGCCTATCGCACGGCGTTCGAGGAGGTGCAGGAGAAAATCCGCAAGACCATCCAGGAAGAACGCGGAAAAGAAAAACAACGCGTCTATATCACGAAGCTCCAGGACAGCACACCGGTTTGGACGATCTACGACGCGAGGTTGGCAAAGAAAAATGCCCGTCCGGCCGGGGATGAAACCCAGAAACGGTAGTCGCGGACTGGGAAAAGTAGCTGGAACGGCCACGTCCGGAATCGCAGTGAGCAAACCGCCCAAATAAGAATCCTGGTCGTGACGAGCACGCTAAGTGGATGCGACGGAGCGTGTCCCTCCAGAATTGCCGGGTCACTACGGCTACGGCTACTCGTCGCCCTCGCTGGCGCTTCGGGTTAGTATATCATTCTTCGGCCGGGGGTTGGCCGACGTAGAGTTGCAGGATCTGGCTCTGGACTTTAATGGCGCGGAGCAGGATCCAGATCTGGTCCATACTGAATTGCTCGGGGTTGGTTTGGGCGAGTTCTTCGAGGTCTTCGGTCATGGCCTCGTGTTGGTCGGTGACGGCCTGCATGCGAATGCCCATCTCTTGCCACGCCTGGACCAGGGCCTCCTCGTCGTCGAGACCGTCGAGGCGGTTGACGTAGTTGGTCAACAGCAGACAAAGCCTTGCCACGTCGCGGGGATGGGCCGCGGGCTGCATGTGCTCGATCCGCTCGGCGAGGTCGTGGCAGGTTAGGGGCATGGGGGTGGGAGGGATTTTGGGATTTCAGTAGTTACAAGTTTGGGACTACTGGATTTGGGGATGCGACACATGTCGGCGCATCCCTGGGCGGAGCGGGGCCCAATGAAATCCTAGCTTATGGCTCTCTTAGCTCCGCAAGCAGCGTTAATCGATGGCCGGGAGGCCGTTGCGAAGCAAAATCATGCCGCTGGACAAGAGTGGGGGCGTAAATTGTTTCTGGAAAACGCTTTCGGAGATCGGTGGGCCGCTTTGCCAGCTTGCCGCGGCGTGACTTGTAGGGGGTGGATGGGCGGAATATAATCGGCCTGATTGTGACGGTCCTGACCGTTTCGCCTCTCGCAGGGAAGCCTAGCATGATGGAGAATTCGCCCGAGTCCGCTTCGACGACCGAGTGGGTCGAGCAGCTTTATGCGCCCGAGACGCGGCGCGCGGCCCGGCAGAAGCTGGTCGCGGCCCGGGCCGTCGAGCCGCTGGTGGCGTGTCTCGATTCGCCCAATCAGTCGGTGGTTTGGGCGGCCGTGGTGTCGTTGGGCGAGCTTCGGGCGGCTGAAGCAACGGAACGCCTGGTTGCGCTGCTCGAACGGGGCGTTCTTGAATGGGACGTGTGCGGCGCGTTGGTTCGAATCACGGGCGAGGATCTGGGAACCGATCCACGGCGGTGGCGAAAATCGCTTGGCACACGGCCGAAGGCAAGTTCGTTCGACGCGGCCGAGTGTATTGCCCAAACGTCCGAGTTCCTGGGCGTGAAGGCGAACGCGTCGGGCGGCGGGACGCATGTGTTTCAACTTTCGACGGCCGAGGGGCGGACGCAGAAGGTGGCCGTGCTGTTCGATCGCCGCGACGCCCGGCTGGGCGAGTTGGTCGTGATCTACAGCGAGTGCGGGCCCGCGAACCCGAAGCATTATGAGACGCTCTTACGTAAGAACCTGGGGATGCCTTTTGGGGCGTTTGCCATTCGGGATCTCGACGGGCAGGCGAATCTGATCATCGTCGAGACGATGGCCGCGGCCTCCGTGACGCCGGGGGTTTTGGCCGGCAAGATCGAACAGATCGCGGCCCGGGCCGACCAGGTTGAAAATCAGCTTACGCGACAGGACGTGCGGTGACGGTTTTGCCGTAAGGGAACCACGAAAGACACGAAATACACGAAAAAATTACGGAAGGCTTAAAAAATGGCCCTTCTTGGCGTGAATATTGACCACGTGGCGACGGTGCGGCAGGCGCGGCGGACGAATGAGCCGGACCCGGTGTGGGCGGCGGCGCTGGCCGAGTTGGGCGGGGCTGACGGCATTACGATCCATCTGCGCGAGGACCGGCGGCACATTCAGGACCGCGACTTGATGGTGCTGCGCGAGACGGTCGCGGTGAAATTCAACTTGGAAATGGCCTGTGCGGACGAGATCGTGGAGATCGCCTGTCGGGTTCAACCGCGTCAGGCGACGATCGTGCCCGAGCGACGCGAGGAAGTGACGACCGAAGGCGGGCTGGACGTGTTGGGGAACCGGGACCGCGTCGCTCACGTGATTCAGCGGTTACGGGAAGTGGGTGTCGTCGTCTCGTTGTTTCTGGCGCCCGACTTGGCCCAGATTTTGGCGGCCGGGGAATTGGGCGCGGACGCGGTCGAGTTACACACGGGCCAATACGCATTGGCCGCGCCGGGCGAAGGGCAGGAGAAGGAACTTCAGACACTGAAAAAAGCGGCGGCCGTCGTGCTCCGCGAAGGGATGACGCTGCACGCGGGCCACGGATTGACGTATCGCAACGCGAGGCCGATCGCGGCGATCGTCGGCATGAGCGAGTTGAACATCGGACACAGCATCATCGCGCGGTCGATCATGGTCGGATTGACCGAGGCGGTGCGCGAGATGAAGCGATTGATTGCGTGAGCATTGTAGGGTGGGCACCGCCCACCGAGAATGAATCAAGCAACGTTTGTGGATTCGCCATCACCCTGCCCTCTCCCAAAGGGAGAGGGGACTTATTGAGAACTTTCTTTGGTGGGCGGTGCCCACCCTACCCATTTCAAGCAGGATGAACCATGTCGACACGATCGGAAGATTACGCGGGCTTGACGGTGGCCATGATCACGCCATTTCGAGGCGGGAGGGTCGATTACGAGGCGTTGCAAAAGCAGGTCGAATTTCAAGTCGAGGCGGGGACCACGTGCGTTTGTCCGGTGGGCACGACGGGCGAGTCGCCGACGCTGACCCATCCGGAAAATGAACGGGTGATCGCGGCGGTGGTCGAGGCGGCGGCCGGACGGATCAAGGTGATGGGCGGCACAGGCTCGAACAGCACGGAGGAGGCCGTTCGGTTGACGAGCCGCGCGGCCGAATGCGGGGCTGACGCCGCGCTGGTCGTCGCGCCCTATTACAACAAGCCCACGCAGGAGGGTTTCTACGAGCACTACAAGGCCGTGGCCAAATCGGTGAATATTCCGATTTGCGTTTACAACATCCCGGGCCGGACGGGCAAAAATATCGAGCCTTCGACGATCGTCCGCATGGCCAAGATTCCCAATATCACGATGGTGAAGGAAGCCACGGGGTCGATGGATCAGGCGTCGCAGATTTTGGCCGAGACGGACCTGACGGTGCTCAGCGGGGATGACAGCTTGACGCTGCCGCTTTTGGCGATGGGCGCTCGCGGCGTCGTGTCGGTGGTGGGCAATATCATTCCGAAGGACATGACCGCATTGCTCGCGGCGTTCGAATCGGGCAACATGGTCGAGGCGCGCCGTTGGCATCACAAGCTTTTCCCGTTGTGCCGCGACATGCTGGGGCTGGCGACCAATCCGATTCCGATCAAGGCGGCGATGAAGTTGCTCGGGCGCGACACGGGCGAGTTGCGGATGCCGATGACGCCGTTGGGACACGACGAAGAAACAAAGCTGCGGAAGACGTTGGCGGACTATGGATTGCTGTAGGGACCGGAACGCGGCGTCATGCGGCGGGGCTTGGTGGGGCGAGCAAGCCTTGATTGTCCTTGGTTTCGGACGTCAACATTGAAGCGACGTTGTTTCCACCACGGAGTTTTGCTGATAAGACGGCTTGCTCGCCCCACCCTACATTTTGCCACTCTGGACAGACAAGAATGTCTGTCCTCCTGTTGGGGTTTCAAATGCCCGTCCGGTTGTTGATTCTCTGCGAGTATCCGACGCTTTCGGGCGGGGAGCGGTCGATGCTGGCGACGATGGACGGGGTGACGCGGGCCGGGTTTGACGTACAGGTGATGGGGCCCGGCGAAGGGGCGTTGGCCGAGGCATGTCGGGCGCGGGGGATTTTGCTGGTGGCGAGTGGCGAGGCCGAGGATGGGTCGTTGGCGGGACGGCGGGAGCGGCTGGCGCGGGAGATTGCGCGGCTGCGGCCGGACGTGCTTCATGCGAATAGTCTGGCGATGGGGCGGCTGTCGGGGCCCGTGGCGGCCGAGTTGGGCGTGGCAAGCGTCGCTCATCTGCGCGACATTATCCGGCTGAGCCGCCAAGCGGTATGCGATTTGAATCGACATCGGCGGCTGCTGGCCGTGTCGGAGGCGACGCGGCAATTTCACGTCGCGGCGGGGCTGGACGCCGAGAAGACGTTTGTGCTTTACAACGGGGTGGATCTTGCGCGGTTTTGTCCTCGGCCGGCGACCGGGTATTTGCATCGGGAGTTGGGAATTCCGGCCGGGGCGACGCTGGTCGGGTCGATCGGGCAGATCTCGCTGCGCAAGGGGCAGGAGGTGTTGCTGGAGGCAGTATTGCGGGTGAATGCAAACGGGGTGGCATGCTCTTCTCGCTTGCTGAAAAAACCGAGCCGCGACCGTGAGGGAGCGGTTGTTGAGCGTTTTGGGACGCCACCGCTTCCTCACGGTCGCGGCTCGGATGAGTCTGTTCATTGGCTGATCGTCGGCGAGCGGTGGAGCGATAAAGAGGAGAGTCGTGGGTTCGAGGTGCGGTTGCACGCGATGGCCGAGGAGCTTAATGGGCGGGTCCATTTTCTGGGTGCTCGGGGGGACGTGGCGGAATTGTTGAATGAGTTGACGCTTTTGGTCCACACGGCGCGGCAGGAGCCGTTGGGGCGGGTGTTGCTCGAAGCGGCGGCCAGCGGTGTGGCGGTAGTGGCTACGGACGTGGGCGGCACGAGGGAGATTTTTCCGGAGGAATCGGGTGCGGCACGGCTGATTCCGCCGAACGATGCCGAGGCGGTGGCCGGGGCGGTGGCTGAGCTTCTGGCGGATGAAGGGCGACGGCGGGCAATGGGGGCGGCGGCTCGGCGGCGGGCCGAGGAGCAGTTTGACGTGGCGCGGGCGACCGCCGGATTGATTGGACACTATCGGGCGGTGGTGGAGTAGGGTAGCATGGATTGGTGCGTGC
>DATECS010000393.1:0-7289 GCA_035286785.1 Thermoguttaceae bacterium
CGGAGCGTGGCCCTCCAGAATTCAGATCACATGAGGCCGCTCGATTGCCCGTCACCGATTCCTCGTCCCCCGCCTCCCGTCCCTCGTCCCCCATCGCCTCGCGCAACACCACGTGCAACCGCCCGCACTGCGTGGCCACCACGGTCCGCCCGTCGGTGCCCCAGAGAATGCCGACCAGCTCGCCGCGCGAGTTGAACACGGGCCCGCCGCTGTCGCCTTGTCGCGCCGCGCCCGTGAGCACCAGCCAATCGGTCACTGTGTCCGCCGGATTGCGCCGCGCGTAACGAAGAAACGTCCCGTGGTTGACGGCCAGCCGGTCGTCGGGCCCGAACCCGCACGAATCGAGCCGATCACCCGGCCGGAACACGGTGCCCGCCGCGTCCGACTCGCTCGCTCGATAGGCCAGCTTGGCGGGGACGAACGGCCCTTCGCCAAACGGCTGCAACAGAGCGACGTCCCACTCGCTCCGCGCGACGACGCCGGCCGCGTGCCAGCGGCCCGCCGTGTCGCGGACCCACACCCGCCGCGCGTCGCGCACCACATGCGACGCCGTGAACACGACGATCCGCCCGTGGTAGGCAATCGCCGCGCCGGACCCGAACGACCGCGCCCCGTCAGCGTCGAGCGTCTGCACGCGGACCGCGCTTGAGAGTCGAGAGTCCAGGGTCGAGAGTCGAGAGCCCTGAGTCGAGAGTCTAGGGCCCGGGTCCAAGAGCTCTTGACTCTCGACCCTTGGCTCTTGACTCGCCGGACAGCATCCGCCCGGCCCGCACTGTGCGACGGCGGACGGAAGCAGGCAGCAGGCAGCGGGCAACAGGCAGAGAACAGTAAGAAGTAGTCGGTAGACGGTCGTCGGTAGTCGGAAAGAGAGTCGTTTCATTTTTCGTGCCTTTTCGTGTGTTTCGTGGTTTTCTTCCGTGGCCGTCAGGGAACAAGGGTGAATCGGTAACGGTAAAACGGCGATCGCGCCAGGTCGGCCGGCTCGGTCAGGCGATCGGCCAGGCGCGGCACCGGGTCCACGCCGCCGCCGATCCGCTCCGACTCGGCCACTGCTTGCGAACAAAACGGCGGCCGATGGGTGGTCGCGGCGTCGCGCGTTTCGGCCCGAACGAACAACCGAACCACCGGCAAGTGCAACAGCCCGGCCCGCAGCAAATTGACCCAGCCGTAGGGCAGCCCGGCCAGTCGCCGCAGGTGGCGGACCGCGCCGCGCCGGTCGTAGTCGATCCAACGTCCGTCGGGATTCGTCTCGAAAACGTCGATCCGGCCCGGCCGGCGCCGCACGAGGTGCGAGAGCAACACGGCCCGGCCGCCGCGGAACCCGCGGAACTCGACGCAAAACAGGTCGTCGTCCCACCAAGCCGCCTTGGCCGCGTGGCTGTGCTCGCCGCGGCCCGCGATCGCGATCAGCCCGCGCCGGCGGAACAGCAACAGGTCGCCGTCGTCCATCCGACGCCGGGCCTCGGCATACGGAACCATCTCTCGCCACTGATCGTCGTGTTTCACAGGCATCCCTCGTCGTCCTCGGGCCAATCAGCCGGGTCGTCCGTCGCATCCGTCCAATCCGCCGCATCCTCCGCCAAGTCGCCTTCGTCCTCGACGCACAGTTCGCCTTGCTGCATTCGCCGCGAGTGGATCGCTTCGTAGCGCGACCGCGCCTCGCCGTGCAGTTCGAGTCCCAGCGGCTCCGTCAGCCGAAGATCGGGCATGCGCCGCGCCGTGTTTCGCGCCGTCTCCAGGAGTTGCTCGCGTAATGCGCACAGCCGGCACGGCACGTGGACCATGCCGCCGCACGTGGGACATCGTCTGAGCGGCCCCAGCGCCAACGGCTGCGTGTTTTCCTCTCGCCGCCGACGCATCGCGTCGTAGTCCGGACGTCGCCCCTCGGCCACGCCGGCCACCACGCCCCGGCTGACGCCCAGCGTACGCGCGATCCGCCGCCGACTCATCCGCCCCTCGGCCAACAACTCGCGAATCGCGTCAATCACGTCGGTCGCAATCATGGAAACCTCGAATCATGTATAAGGCTGATGTCGCTTGACGGCCCTGCTTCATGGGCTCCGCGCCGCGATTTTCTTTTTGGTCCAGGCGTTTTCTCTAGCCCAGGCACTTTCTCTAGCCCAGGCGTTTACGCCTGGGACGCAAGGTGTGAAAAAAGTATTCAATTTTTCTTTTCCAAGCCCCTTCAGGGGCTTTGGCGAGCTCCGTGCGCCCCTAAAGGGGCAATGCAACTAATGGAGGTATGCATTCCTTTCCCAGGCGTAAACGCCTGGGCTAGAGAAAACATGTCTTTGACACCGCCATCTCCTTGTCAGCACTTCTGAGATTGATTCTCAAGATGTGCGCCATGGATCGTCCTTCCCAACTCACCGCGCAAACAAAAAGAGCCCGGCGGCGAAGAACGCATTCTTCGCCACCGGGCTCTTTGAAACACCCAAGCGTCAGCTCAGGCCCCGCGGATACCCTCAACGTGCCCGTGAGGATAGCAGAACTCGGCGTCCAATTTCAACCCACGTTTTTGGCCACCTGTAGGTCAGGCTGTGCCTGACGGAAACAAACCGTCATAACTGTCAGGCATAGCCTGACCTACGAGACTCAGTGGTCAAAATGGGAAAACTCTGGGTCGAAGGCCCTTGGTTCACCCAGCCCAGGGCAACGCCCTGGGACACGGTTTTATCCGGCGGTCGGCCCAAAGGGCCAACGGTTCTTGTCCGAGAGAATGATTGGGCCGTTGGCCCGACCATCCCGTTCATGGTTTCACGGTTCCCCAGGGCGTTGCCCTGGGCTGGGCGAACGGCTGCTCCTTCGGAGCGGGCGACTCGGCTCTTCGTGATATCGCCACAATCCATTACGGCGCCCTCGGCGAGACCGATTCTTGTACGACCCATTTCGCGCCGGTACAATGGCGCCATCGCACGGATCCACTTCGACGGTCGATAAGAGGGTGTGCGGATGGCCAACGACGTCAACGGTATTCCTGATCGGAGTGACGACTTCTCTGATTTACGCCAGAGAATCGACGCTTGCACGGTCATCATCGAGTCGCCCGAGACGACGGTCGAACAGAAGGCCGAGGCGTTGGGTAAACGGGGCGTGGCCAAGTACCAGTTGAGCGACGCACAAGGAGCGATCGCCGACTTCACGGCCGTCCTCGACATGCACGACGCGACGGCGGAGCAGAAGGCCTGGGCGTTGTATAATCGGGGCCTGGCCAAGAACAATTTGAGCGACGCGCAAGGAGCAATCACCGACTACACGACTGTCCTCGGCATGCCCGATGTGTCAGCAAAGCAAAAGGCCTGGGCATTGTTCAATCGGGGCGCGGCCAAGAACTGGTTGGGCAATGTGGAAGGAGAAATCAACGACTACACGGCGGTGATCGACATGCCCGACGCGCCGGCCGACTAAAAGGCCAAGGCGTTGTACAATCGTGGCGTGAACAGGGGCCGGTTGGGCGACTCGCAAGGGGCGATCGCCGACTACACGACGGTGATCGACACGCACGACGCGCCGGCCGAGGTGCGGGAGTTGGCTCGGCGGGCATTGCGGGGCGGGAAGAATTCGTCGGTGCGAAATTTCGCTCGGCGGGCTTTGGAGGCGTTTCGGGGGTGGTCATGCCGCCGCCGACTAAAGAAGGGGTCGCGCAAGGAAGACAAAGGGGACGGATCGCAATCGCAGTCGTAGGTCAGGCTGTGCCTGACGGAAACAAACCGTCAAAACCGTCAGGCACAGCCTGACCTACGGGGCTCCGTGCCCTCCGTGGTAAGATAGCCGCGTCAATCCTTCGCCCTGCAGAGCGTCTTGCACTCGCTCACCGGCACGCGCATGTCCATGTCGGTGCCCGATTCGCGGTGGTCGAGGTATTCGCCGGCGCCGCCCGCCACGCGGCCCAGGGCGAACGCGAGGAACGGCAGATCGAGCACTCGCTCGACCGTGATTTTCTTCTCAACCAACAGCGGCCAGGCCACGCCCAACAGGACGCACGTGATGGCCGCGTCGACGTTCACGGCGTGGACCTTGTTGGTGGCCTGCTGGTTGACCAGCTCGGCGGCCAAGCGGTGATAGAAATCCAAGAAGACGTTGTAAAGCCCTTGCTCTTCGAGCCAGGCGTGGATCACCCTTTCGCGCGGGTCGTGGTTCACCGCGTCGGTGTTGAACACGGGATGGCCAAGGCAAGGCACCTTCTTGTAGTCGATGCCCGCCTCCTTCGCGGCCGACTTGGCCTTCTTGAATTTCGAGACGAACTCGGCGGTCAGTTTGTCGAGATCCACGCCGTGCCCGCGGTCGTAGGGATTCACCAGTCCCGAGTTGCCGAAGACGTCGATCAGCATTTTGGCGGCCACTTTGCCGTTGCCGCCGTGGACTTCGCCGATCGCGCCGAGCGTGGTCATCAGGGCCGTGTTGGGCCCGTTGCCCGCCGAGGCCGACAGTTTGGCTGCCTGGGCCGAGATGGTGCCCGGCCCGTTGGTCAACGCGGCGATCAGGCACATTTCGACCAGCCGCGACTCGAACCGCTGGCGCACGGGATGGCCCAGCCAAGCCAGTAGCACGGCGTCGACGAACGAGCCCTGCTTCATCAGGTTCAGCACCGAATAGCCGTACAGTCGCGGCGTCACGCCGTCGTTCGACGAGGCGTGCGAGGCGTTGCGCATCGACTGGCGCGGCGGCGTCTGGCCCAGGCCCGCGTGGATCGTCTTCTTGATCAGCGACCCATAGGGCTCGATGATCGAGTTGACGTGGGGCACCAGGTGGCTGGGCAGCCGCTTGGCGATCGCCCCGAGATTGACCAGCCAGGGCCGCAAGACCAGCGGGCTCTTGGGCGTCATGTCGCGGTCCCATTGCAGGGCCGTCATCAGCGACGTGGCCGCCGGCACCAGGTCGTGGAGCGTTTTCACCCGCAGCCCCCGCCGCGTCTCGGCCACCATTGCCGTGAATTGCTTGGCGTTCTCGGGATCGAACACGGGCAGGCCGAGGTATTCGTCGAACAGGGCCATTTTGGCCGTCGCCGACGTATGCGGCCCGTCGACCACCGCGCCTGCGTGGCCCAGCGAAATGTCGGTGCCCTCGGCGAACGACCCGGCCACGTAGACCAGCATGGGCTTCTTGAACCCTTCGGCCCGTGCCATTTCGATCGCTTCCTGCTCGTAGACCCCGCCCGGCTCGATGTAGAGCACCACGAGCCGCGTGTTCGGGTCGCGCTGGGCCAGCCGCAAAAGCTCCTTCATCGGCGTGAGGATCAATGGATCCTTGCCGGTGGCGATGCCGTACGAAACGCCCAGCCCGGCCGATTGCAGGTAACTGGCCATGGTGTTGACCATGTTGCCCGAGTTGGAGAGGATGCACGCGCTGCCCGGCGTGAACGCCTCGGCCGGCGAGTCGCCGCCGACCGCGCCGACGCGAACCGCGTCGTGCGCGTTGATCACGCCCAGCGTATTGCAGCCCAGGATGTCGAAATTGTCGAGATTGCACAACCGTCGCAACTTGGCCGTCACCTCGACCGAGACGTTCTCCGTGATGACGAAAATCGTATCGACGCACGACTTCCCGTGCTCGATCACTTCCTTGACGTCGCCGTAGACGGCCGCCGGCGGCGAATAGACGACCACCTTGTTCGGCTTCCGGCCCTCGGGCAGCCGCTCAATCAGTTCGTCGAACTGGCCGAAGACGGGAATGTCGCGTCCGCCGGGCACCTCGATCGTCTGGCCGCCCTTGCCCAGCGACCATCCGCCCACGACGTTGCCGCAGTAGAGCTGCGAGATGTACGAAACGTTCGACGCCTCGCGGCCCGTGATATTGGACACGGCCACGCGGTCGCCTTTTTTCAGGATATCGGCCAGCGATTGGGCTCTCATGCGGTCGCTCCTTCCTCCACCGTCGGCTCGGCGGCCACGTTGACCAGTTCGGCGGCATAGGCGGCCACCATCGTAATCGGCGTGTCGGGCCCAAAAAACACGTAAGGCATTCCCAGGTTGTCGAGCGTCTCCTTCAGGCTGGCGTACCCCTGCACGAGGCCGGGCCCGCCGCGGCCCACGACCACGGGTATCGAGATCGGCCCGTGCTCCTCGACCCATTCCCGCAGGGCGTCGCTGATCGCCGCGAACGTGACGTCGATCCGCGTGTTGTTGGCCTTGCCGCCGAGAATCAAGAGCAACGAGGCCTTGCCCAAGTGATGCTTGAAGCAGATGGCCGCCGTGCGCTTCATTCGATCATAGGGCGGATTGCCGCCGAAATCGGACAGAAAAATCGGGTCGCCGCCCAACTGGGCCAGCGTCTCGATGATGATCGTGCTGGCCCCGCCGCCGAAGAGGATCGGCAAAATCTTCTTCCCGCCAAGGTCCGACACGTGCGCCTGGCCCTGGTAGCTCGACGCGGCCCAGGCCTTCATCTCCTCCTCGAACGGCGTTTCGTTCGTCGGGTACTCGGGCCAGTGGATGCCCAGGTCGTGCGACTTCATGTTGTTCGAGTCGAGCGTGGCTTTGAAGTCGCAGGCGAAGGCGTCGCCCGACTTCGTCACTCGCCACGGATTGACCTCGCAACTGAGCATGCCGGTCAGGATGAACATGTCCCACTGGTTCACCAGGCACCGGGCCAGCGTGGCGTTAGGCCGGCCTTCGAGGCCCAGCTTCGAGAGAACTTCGGACGCCTGATAGGCGTTCAGCCCTTGATAGACGCCGACGGGGATGGTCATCTTTTTCGTTTCGTCGACGGCCTCGATGTCCATGCCGCCCGCGAGCGAGACGGTCAACGACGGCTCCAACAACCGCGAGTTATAGGTGATGGCCGAGAACACTTCCCAGTCGGCCGGCACTGATTGGACCATGTAGGCGGTGCGCGGCTGCTGGCCCGAGACTTCGGTGGCGGCCACTTGCTTGAGCAGCCGCACGGCCTCGCGATAGTCGGTCACCGTGCGCACGACGCCCGCCTTGCCGCGCTTGCCGATGAGCACGTCGGGCTTAATGATGCCCGAGCCCCACTTGTCCAACTTCTCCCGCACGACCGACTGAGCCACCGGCTCGACGACGAACTCGGGCGTGGGAATTTTGAACCGCGAGGCCAGATTTTGCAGGAAGCCCAACTCACCGACCTTGATGTTCACCGCGTTTCTCCTTCCTCGGCAATTCGAACACGCGACCAAAACGCCCAGTATAACCTTCTTCCGGTCGAGGAAACGATCCGGAAAATCTACGCCGTGTCGGAGTTGGACAATTATCTCGGCGATCGACTGCGTGATGGACGCTGATGCGGCAGGCAGAGGGCAGCAGGCAGAGGGCGGTAGGCAGTATTTTTTA
>DATECS010000394.1:0-2942 GCA_035286785.1 Thermoguttaceae bacterium
GGCCGGTTCGAGCGGTTCGCCGACGGCCGCTGGGAGTTCCGCGATCTGGAGGGAACGAACGACACGGCCCAGGTCCGCTGCGACGGGCAATTGTTCGACGGCCCGCGCGGCAAACAACTTGCGCTGACGCTGACGGGCCGGAACGTCCCGCTCGACAAGGAATTGCACGACTCGCTGAAATCCTCGATGCAGCAGGCGTGGGACAACCTCGAGCCGACCGGCACGATCGACCTGGAGACGAACGTTACGTGGCTGGTCGAGCCGAAGAAGCTGGAATTGGTCGTCGTCGCGCGGCCGCGGGCGGACGCGGCCTCGATCAAACCGCGGATGTTTCCCTACCTAATGGAGAAACTCCAAGGCACGCTCGTCTATCGCGACGGGCGGGTGACCTTCGACGACTTCCACGCGCGGCACGGACGGACGGAAATCACCGGCCGGGGCCAATGGGACTTTCTGCCCGACGGGAGCTGGGATTTTTGCATCCGGGACGTCGCGGTCGATCGCTTGCGGCCCGATGACCGCGATCTGCTCCAAGCCCTGCCCGGCCGGCTGCGCGAGAGTTTGGCGAGGCTGAATATCGAGGGCACGATGTACCTCGCTCGCGGCCGGTTCGACGTGCATCACTCGCCGGCGGTCGCCGCGCCGACGCGAACCGCGTGGGACGCGAGGCTGGGGCTTCAGCCGGGGCGAATCTCTTGCGGGCTGTCCATCGACAATATCCGCGGCGAAGTGGCGCTGCGCGGCGAGTCGGACGGCGCGACGTTTTCGAGCGAGGGCGAACTCGACGTCGAATCGCTGAGCTATAAAAAGCTCCAATTCACCGAAGTACGCGGCCCGCTGTGGATCGAGCCCGACCGCGTGCTGTTTGGCTCCTGGGTCGCCAAGCGAGAGCAGCAACCGAACGGCGCTCCGATCGCGCCGCCCCGCGCGGTGACGGGCCGGCTCCTGGGCGGCACGGTCCGGGCCGACGCCTGGGTCGCGCCGAAATTCACGCCTTGCTACGCCTTGAACGCCGAACTGCTCGGCGCCGATCTGGCCCAATACGCCACCGAAACCATGACCGGCCGACAAGAACTCAAGGGTCGCATGGGCATGACGCTCAACCTGATGGGCCGGCGTCCGACGATCGCCGGCCTGCAGGGCGGCGGACGGATGTGGCTCCGCGACGGAGACGTCTACAAGCTGCCCGTGATGATCGCCATGCTGAAACTTTTAAGTATGCAAGAACCCGACGTCACCGCTTTCAGCGACGCCGACATCCTCTTCCAGATCGCCGGCGATCACGTCTATCTCAGCCAGATCCAATTCAACGGCGACGCCGTCAGCCTGGTCGGCCAGGGCGAACTCGATTTCCAGTCGAACATCGACCTGGCGTTCTCCGCCCGGCTGGGACGCAACAAGTGGCAGGTGCCGATCCTCACGCCGCTGATGGGCGAGGCCAGCCGCCAGACGATGGTGATCAAGGTCCGCGGCCCGCTGTACGATCCCGAGGCAAGCCGCGACGTGCTGCCCGGGGTGAAGGAGGCGTTACGCGAGCTGGAGGCTAACCTCCGCTCGTCGCCGGCCGCGGGGCCGGGCCAGCCCGCCTTCGGCCAGCCAAACCCCGGTCCCAACCCGTTGCGGCGATAATCGCGGAATTAGCAGCCTGTTGAAAAAGGGGGGACTGGCTCCGAACTGACCGTGCCAACACCGCGAAAAACGATTGCCATGAGGTGCCTGCCCCCCCTTTTTCAATAGGCTGCTAGCCCGCCAATCGTAGGGAACGGATGCACGGGAGCGGGGTTTTATGTATAATGAATACCGGCGGCAGGCGTGGCCGGCGACCGCGATCCGGCGACGCCCGCCGTGATAGCATGAAACCTAACCCGCCCGCGCGCGGCAGATTCCGTATCCCGCCAAGGCCACGCGCATCCATTAACCTGCCTTGATCGTAAGCCGCGTCCCGTCGTGAGGCGGCGTATCGCGAATTCGACCCTTGTTTTTTCCCACGCGTTGAGGCCCCCGCTATGTGTTCTTTTCGTCCCGTGGTTGTCGGCGGCAGTCTGATTTTGTCCCTGGTGGTTCTCGGTTCAACGACGGCATCGTGCCCGGCGGCGAGCCGCGACGCGTCGACGGCAAAACCCGCGGCGGCCGGCGGCTCGAAGGATTTGCGGCCCTTGCTCGTCCGGCACGGATTGAAGACCCGGCTCCAAGGCAAACGGGGCACGTGCTCGGTGTTCACCATGGCCGGGGCGTTGGAATACGCGCTGGCCAAGAAAAATGGAAAGTGCGATTTTCCGGTAAGCGTCGAATTCCTCAATTGGGCATCGAACGAAGAGAACGGCATCCCGGAAGACGGCAGCTACTTCGCCGATCTGTGGCAGGGGTTCAAGGCCCACGGCGCATGCTCGGAAGCCGACCTGCCGTACCGCCAGGAATTCGACCCCCAGACGCGCCCCTCGGACGACGCCCGGGCAAAGGCCAAGCCGCTTCGCGACGCGGGCCTGCACATGCACTGGATCAAGTACTGGAACCCGAACCGTGGGCTCACCGATCGGCAGCTTCAAGACATCAAACGGGCGTTGGACCTCGGCTGGCCGGTCTGCGGCGGATTCCTCTGGCCCAAGGACGGCCGGGAGAAATGGAACGACGGGGTTCTTGAGATGCGCTCGCGAGACCAGGTCCGCGACGGCCATAGCGTGTTGCTGGTCGGCTATCGCGACGATCTAACCCAGCCGGGCGGCGGGGTGTTTCTGATCCGCAACTCGGCCGGCCGCTCGCGCGACGGCGCGTTGAGCTACGAGTACGTCAAGGCGTACATGAACGACGCCGTGTGGATCGACGACGTCGCGCGGCCCGAGGATCCCTCGGCCCGAGAATTGGCGCCGTCGCGCGAGAAACCGTGGTGGGTTCAGTAACGCCACCTTAAAAAAACCGAGCCGCGACCGTCAGGGAGCGGTGGA
>DATECS010000395.1:0-4522 GCA_035286785.1 Thermoguttaceae bacterium
GAGCAAAACGTGGAGCACTTGGGCGAGGCGAGCGAGGGTAAAATCCTCCGCGAAATGACGCCCGACGACGCCCGCGACATCGCCCGAATCCGCGAGCGCCAGGCCGAGCAGTTCGCCACGTGCCAGGGATGCATCGACAAGCTGGGCCTAGCCATGCAGTTGGTCGACATGGAGCACATTTTCGGCGGCGAGCGGATCGTGGTCTACTACCTGGCCGAGGGCCGCGTCGATTTCCGCGAGTTGGTCCGCATGTTGGCCGGCGAGTTTCAGACGCGGATCGAGATGCGCCAGATCGGCGTGCGCGACGAAGCCAAGCTCTTGGCCGACTACGGCGACTGCGGCAAAGCCGTCTGCTGCAACACCCACCTGAACGAAATGCCGCCCGTCTCGATGAAAATGGCCAAGCTGCAAAAGGCCACGCTCGACCCGACGAAAATCTCGGGCCGCTGCGGCCGGCTGAAGTGCTGCCTGCGCTATGAGTATTCGGTCTACGAGAAGCTGCAGAAGGAGCTGCCCTCGATCGGCTCGACGGTGATCACTCCCGGCGGCCCGGCGCGGGTGCTGGCCCATGAGATTCTCGCGTCGCAGCTTCTGGTGGAGCAGGAAGACAAGGTGCGTCGCCTGGTCGACGTGGCCGACGTTCGCCCGGCCCCGCCGAAAACGGCGGAACAGACCTCCAAGAAAACGCCCTGACCCTGGGAGGAAGATCACATGCTCGATCCTTCCCACCCGATTGTTGAATTGCTGAAAGAAGACACCCGGTACACGTTCGACGCGTACGTGTTCGTGTTCGAATCGCTCAGCTATGCGCAGAACCACTTAGGGATGGGCGAGGAGGCGGCTTCCGAGCCGTCGGAAGCGCCCGAAAGCGAGTCGCCCCAACGGCACGTCACCGGCCAGCAATTGTGCGAGGCCATTCGCCATTTCGCGCTAGAGCAATACGGTTACATGGCCAAGGACGTTCTGGCAAGCTGGGGGATCCACGGCACGGGCGACTTCGGCGAGATCGTTTTCAACCTGATCCGAATCGGCCAAATGCGCAAAACACCGGACGACCGCCGCGAGGATTTTGACAACGTCTACGATTTCGAGACGGCGTTTCGTCAAGGATTCAAAATCGCCCCCCCCAAAGAGTCGTAGCCGCCAATGGGTAAACGCCCGAACCCGCCTGCCTGTGCAAAACCGGCCAAAAATCTGTTGCCGGCGGTTACAACGCGCCAGAAGCTTCTTCTGGGGGCGGCAATCGTCTTGCTGGCCGCTTGGGTCGCCTTTCTTGTGACCATGGCCGTCCGGTTCTAAGCCCGGACGGGTTCTCGCCATACTAACCCGAAGCGCAAGCGAGGGTGAAGGCAAGAGCCATTTTCCCCTTTCGTTTTTCCTCGCTTGCGCTTCGGGTTAGTAGGGGTGGACTGCTTCGGGTTAGTGTGGGTGGACCCTTGTAACAACCAATCCCAGATGCGACAATTTTAGGATCACCTCGACCGGGGGCGGACCCGATCCATGCACGGCCGGACACGGGCCCGGACGGCTCCCCGCCGAGATTCCGAAAGTGGAGCTCGCAAAAAATGAAGCTAGTGCCCTTGGGCGACAAAGTCATTGTCCGGCGTCTCGAATCGGAAGAGACGACCGCCGGCGGCATCGTCCTGCCCGAACAGGCCCGAGAGAAACCCAAACAAGGCCGCGTCCTGTCGGTGGGCGACGGACGCCGTTTGGAGAACGGGACTCGCGTCAAATTGGCCGTCCACGACGGCGACCGGGTGCTCTTCAACAGCTACGCCGGCGTCGTGGCCAAAATCAACGGCGAGGAACTCCTCATCCTGAGCGAAACCGAAATCCTCGCCGTCGTCGAAGGCGCGTGATTCCGAAACGGTTTCTTCACCACGGAGGCACGGAGAACACGGAAAGAAAAGGGAACCACAGATGGACACAGATAAACACAGATAAGTTTCTTTATATCTGTGTTTATCTGTGTCCATCTGTGGTTCCATTAAAAAGACCTCCGTGTCTCCGTGGTGAGAAAATCCGTCAGCTTTTTGGCGGGACGACGCCGATCGTCAAAAGCAGATTGGCGTAGATCCGCTGTTCGCCCGTGGCGATCACCAGGGCCGTGTCCGACTCGCACGCCTTTTCGTAGAACGGAAACCGGCCGATCTTCGTCAGCTCCGGCCCGTTGGGCAGCAGCTTGCGGAATTCGTTGAAGATGGGCTGCTCCGAGTCGTCGTCGGGCACCATCACCGTGGCCGCTTCGATCGGAATGGCCGAGATCAACGCCTCGAGCACGTCGGTCACCTTGACCATGCCCGGCATCAGGTTCAAAAAAACCTTTTCGGCCGTCTCGGGCGAACCGGTCAGAAACGGGTAATTCCCGTCGGCGATGAGCACTTGCGAGCCGTGGCCGGCCATGCCGAGAATAGCCAGAATTTCAGGCTGGAGGAGCTTCGTCTTGAGCATGATGGTTCTCCCAATGCGAGGGGCGATGGTGGTTGGCGGTCGGACGTGTTTCGCGCGGCGAGGGTTTCCCGCCGCAATGTCGGCTGATAGGATAACAGAAGGATTGCCCTTTGGGTAGCCTCCGTAGGCCGGGTCGCGACCCGGCGACGTTCCCGCGATTTTCTAAAAAATGCCGGGTCGCGACCCGGCCTACGACGCTGGTGGTGTGTGCAAGCACGCACCCTACATGTTTTTCCTGACGACCATGCTAACGCCCGAACCCGCGCTGATCCACGAAGAATTCATGCGAATCGCCCTGGCCGAGGCCGAGGCGGCCCTGGCCGAGGATGAAGTGCCGGTCGGCGCGGTGATCATTCACGAGGGCCGCGTCGTGGCCCGCGCGCACAACCAACGCGAGCAGTTGCGCGACCCGACGGCCCACGCCGAGATGATCGCCATTACCCAGGCGGCCGAGTCGCGGCGGAGTTGGCGTCTGGACGAATGCGTGCTCTACGTCACGCTCGAACCGTGCCCCATGTGCGCCGGGGCCATTCTCCAGGCACGTCTGCCGGTGGTGGTCTACGGGGCAGCCGACCCGAAGGCGGGCGCGGTCCGCACGCTTTTCCGATTGTTGGACGACCCCCGGCTCAACCATCGCTGCCTCATCGTGTCCGACGTGCTTGCCGACGAGTGCGGAGCGATCCTCTCCCGTTTCTTCCGCCACCAGCGAAGCCTTGGGAAAAAATAAGGAACCACAGATGGACACAGATAAACACAGATGAACAAGGATATAGCCGTAGGTCAGGCTGTGCCTGACATGAACAACGTCTATTTGATGTATTTGTCAGGCACAGCCTGACCTACAAAAACTATCTGTGTTTATCTGTGTCCATCTGTGGTTCCCAATAGCAGTGGTGTTTTTATGTCGCGTGTCGTTTTGGCCATGTCGGGCGGAGTGGACAGCAGCGTGGCGGCGTGGCTGTTGCGCGCGGCGGGCCACGACGTGACCGGCGTGTTCATGCGCCATGGGCAAGAGACGTGCGCCCCGTCCGGCGCGAAGCCCGTCTGCTGCTCGGCCTCCGACGCGGCCGATGCCCGGCGCGTGGCTCAGCGGCTTGAAATCCCGTTCTACGTCCTCGATTTCGAAACGTCCTTCGCGCGGCTCGTCGATCATTTCGTCGAGCAATACCTGGCCGGCCGCACGCCCAACCCGTGCATTCTCTGCAACACCTGGTTGAAATTCGGCAAGCTCCTCGAATACGCCGACGCCGCCGGCGCGGAATTCATCACCACCGGCCACCACGCGCGAACCATCCGACAAGAAGACGGCCAAACGGCGTTGCTCCGCGGTCTTGATCCGGCCAAGGACCAGTCCTACGTGCTGTTCGGCATCGACCGCGCCGTGCTGCCGCGCGTCTTGCTGCCGGTGGGCGAGCACCACAAGGACGAAATCCGCCGAATCGCGGCCGAACTCGAATTGGACGTGGCCGACAAACGCGACAGCCAGGAAATTTGCTTCGTCCCCGATCAGGACCACGCCGGTTTCATCCGCCGTCGCTGCCCTGGCTTGGCCACCGCCGGCGAGGTGGTCACCACCGACGGAATGGTCGTCGGCCGGCACGATGGCTACGAACGATTCACGGTCGGCCAGCGTCACGGCCTGGGCATCGCGCTGGGCGAGCCGTACTATGTCGCGCGGATCGAGCCCGCGACGTGTCGCGTGGTGCTTGGCCGGCGCGAGGATCTCGCGCGCCGCGCGTTGACGGCCGGCGAGGCGAACTGGCTCATTGACCCGCCGCAAGCGTCCTTTCGCGCGGCCGTGAAAATTCGCTACCGCAGCCGCGCGGTCGACGCGACCGTCAGGCCGCTGCCGGCGAATCGCTTCCACGTGGCCTTCGACGAGCCTCGCCACGGCGTGGCCCCCGGCCAAGCCGCCGTCTGCTACGCCGGCAACCGCGTGCTCGGCGGCGGCTGGATCGAGTAACGTAGGGTGGGCACCGCCCACCAAACATCTTGGCTTCCGGTGGGCGATGCCCACCCTACTCAGAGCTTCGATGAGAAAACCGAGCCGCGACCGTGAGGGAGCGGTGGA
>DATECS010000396.1:0-4813 GCA_035286785.1 Thermoguttaceae bacterium
CGCGTCGGCCGCCGTCGTTGTCTGCGACGATGATATCGATTTTGGCTGTGGTTCGTGGGAACAACTGATCCCAACGGCGGCGCACGCCACGGCCGCGGCGACGAGCAGGCGTTTCGGGGCGAGAAAGTGCCGCGTCATTTCCGCTCCTTTCAAAAACAAGGGGCAAAATACCCGCCGTATCCGCCGTGGCCCCCGCCGCCGTATCCGCCGCACCCGGAGTTCGTGCGACGTGGGCCGAGAATGGGCTCGACGCGTTCGCGCCCGGCACTGCCGTCATGGCGGCGGCGTTGTTCCTCGATCTGTCGCTGGAGGGCCTCGACCTCGTCGTCGCCCGCTTGTCTGCTTCCCGTGCTTTCACGAACGGTTTGAACGCTTTGCTCAACGACCGGCACGTCCTTCACGCCGTAGGCCTGATTCACCGTGTTGCACGTGCAAACTGTGTTGCACGCGCAGGTCGAGACCGGCACGCACGTGCAGACGAGATTGCACGTGCAGGCTTCGAATACGATGACGCCGGCGACCGTCGCGGCGGGCGTGCCGTCGGGTTCGAGAAGCTGCTCGGCCATCGGCGGCTTCATGTAGTCGGCCTCCTTGATCTGGAAGTAGCGGACCAGAAACAGGGCCGGTTTCTCCAGTCCCCGCTCGCCCGGCACATTTTCCAACGAAAAGTCGGGACGCTCGTCAGCCATGTTGCACCTCGTCGTTGGAAAGAACCACGGCCGTGGGCTGCGACTCGCGAACCACCGTCGCCAGCCGATGTTTGGCAATGGCCTGGGTAATCTCGCAACGGGCCCCGCGCTCCAGCCCGTGGCCCAGCTTCAATGCGTGCATCGGACAATCGCCGGCGCACATGTACTTGCAGAAGCAGTCCTTGCAGTACGGCAGATTGTAGGCGTGGCGCGTCTGGAGCCGCCGTAGTTTGTCCAATTTCAGATCGAACGTTCCCCGTTCGACGTCGTAGCGGCCGTAAACAAACGTGTCGGCGAAGGGGCGGTCCAGGGCGCATGCCTCGAAGCAGGCCGTCACCAGCCCGTCGTGCGTCACGGTGAACCCGTCGGACACCGCGCAACAATAGAACGACTTCAACGCGGTGAACGAGAGGCAGGAGAACCCGACCAGTCGTCCTCGCCGCCTCGCAACTTCATACGCCCGAAGAAACTCGCGAACATAGACTTCGTCGGACGGTGCCCGGCATCCCGACTCGTGACACCGCCCTGCGAAAAGCAGCGGATCGAACTGCAGATCGCCCACGCGGAAGTTATTGTCCAAAAACTCGACCATCTCGGCCATCGTATGGACGTTGTGCTCCGTGATCGTGGCGCGAATGGCGTAGAAAAACCCGGCCTCGTCGAAAATCTCCAGCGTCCGCCGCAACTCGTCGAACGAACCGCTTCCGTTGCTCTTGGGACGTTGAAGGTCGTGCCACTCGGGCAGGCCGTCGCAGGAGACGGTCGCCGTGTCCGTGTTCTCGGCGATCCACCTCGCGTGCGACTCGGGCATGACGGCGTTGGTGCATGTTGCGCACGACACGCGGAGGCCCAGTTCGTCTCCCTTGCGGCGCGCGTAGTCCACGAGTTCCTGATACATGGGCCACGCGCAGGTCGGTTCGCCCGCCCCGTGGAAGCCGACCGAAAACGCCTCGGCGCCGATCCGCCGGGCGTTGTCGGCCACGAAGTCGATGCCCGCCCGTGCGGCCTCCCGGGGAATCACGACCGGACGCGGATTGTCGCCGCCCCTCGCATAACAATAGACGCACCGCAGATTGCAGGCGTCGGTCAAAAACAGCGTGACGTGCGTCGGACAAAACGTTCCTTCCTCGTGGACTCGCAGACGCAAATCGGGCGCTCCGTTGATCAGGCCCACGTCCACCAGCGGCTTGAGCACCTCCCGGTCGGCGTCGGTCAGCGTGAAGGATTTTTCGGCCTTCAAATCGCGCAACAGCGCGGCCGTCGCCGTGTTGATTTGAGCGACAACGCCTTTCAAGGGCGCGTAGAGAATCAGCCCTTCGTCGTGCGAAACGACGAAAATCTCCGACGTGACGCGATAGTCCGAGGAAGCGACCATCAATGCACGTCCTCGTATTCCCAGAACACGCGGCTCTCCGAATCGGCGAGATAGACCAGCCCCTTGTCGCGCATGAGCGACACAAACCCGGTGACGTCCGCCGCCTCGGCATGGCTGGAGAGTGCCGCGGCGATTTCGTCCAAAGTGCGCGACGACGCGCCGGACGATGGAACGCCGCACGCGCACATCCCCCAGATGGCCGCCGCCGTCCCATTGAGATCAAAGGCGAGAAAGTCCTTCGTCGTGCCCACGCCAACTTGACAGAACAGCACGACGTGTCCTTCCGTCTCGCCGGCCGCCACGGAAAACGCGGGGTTCTGAATGGGAACGACCGACCCGTCAAGCGGGCCGTTGCTCCTCGTGTGGAAAACCGTCAGCACACCGCCCGCGCCGGCCACGGCCGCCGCCGCGCCGAGAGAAGCGTATTGGACGAACCGTCGTCGGCTGATCGGTCGCAACTCGGGCTTCATGGATTCATGCATGATCTCACCGTATTCCTCACGCTCCGCGCGAGGTCATCACCCGTAGTGATTATTGTAGGGTGGGCATCGCCCACCACAAGAGCTTATGTTTTGGTGGGCAGTGCCCACCCTACTCCTACTCCTCCTCGGGAAATATCATCGACTCGGCGAACACGTTCTGAAAATCGGGATCGCCCGACAGGTCGACGTGTTCGGTGCGCCGCGCGAGTTGCTCGGCTTGCACTCGCGCGGTGCGCGACAGGGCGGCGAGCCGGGCCCCGGCCAGCGATGTGTTGCCTTGGTAGCGAATGCGATGGCGCGGAATATTCGTCGGAAGCAGGCCGATTCGCTGGGCGTTGCTCCGCCGAATGAAATTGCCGAATCCGCCGGCCAGAAACACTTTTTCAACGTCTTCGGCCTGAAGCCCGGCTCGCTTAAGCAAGATGGTGATGCCCGCGCGAATCGCGCCGGTGGCCAGTTGCAACTCGCGGAAGTCGCGCTGCGTGACGAGGATGGGCCGGTCGATCGACGTTTGCGATTCCTCGGCCAGGAGAAAGGCGTGGCTTTTCTTGTGCGCGATGACGCGGCGCCGCAGGTCTTCCGGAACGTTCTTGCTCATTTGCTTCTTGGTAAGCAGCCGTCCCTCGCTCGACAGCACGCCGTGGCGGAGCAGTTCGGCGGCCAGATCCACGAGGGCCGAGCCGCACAGCCCCACCGGCGCGACGTTGCCGATCACGTGCAGGTGGAGCCGTTCTTCAAAGAGCACCTTTTCGATCGCGCCGGCCGCCGCGCGCATGCCTTGCGAGATGCGGGCTCCCTCGAACGCCGGGCCCGCCGCCGTTGACGCGGCCGTAAGCCGGCCGTTGGCAAACAGCACGATCTCGCCGTTGGTGCCGATATCGACAAACAACGTCGGCTCGTCGCTTTCAGCCAGGCCGGTGGCCAGGATGCCCGACACGGTGTCGCCGCCGACGAATCCCCCGATCACGGGCATGACGTAGACTCGCCCTCGCGGGTGGATGCTCACGCCGAGTTTCGCGGCCGGCATGACGATTCGCCGCGCGGCGGTGGGTACGAACGGCACCTCGCCCAAGCTGCTCGTATCGATCCGGCAGAACAACTGCTGCATGGTCGTGTTGCCCGACACGGTCATCTTGTAGATCCGGTTGCGGGCCACGCCGGATTCATCGCAGAGTTCGCCGATCATTTCGTCGACGGCTTCGACGATCGCCTGATGCAGCTCGTGCAATCCCTGAGGATGTTGCCGGGCATGGAGAATCCGCGCGAGCACGTCGTCGCCGAACGCGGCCTGAGGATTGGTCCGCGAGGCGATGGCCCGCTGCTGGCCCGAGGGAACGTCCAACAACATGGCCCCGAGCGTCGTCGTGCCCACGTCGACGGCCACGGCGCAACATTCGTTCTCGGTGTTGCCGGGCTCGAAGTCGATCAACTCGTCGTCGTTGGTCACCACGGTTCCGCGAAAGCCCGTCTCGCGCAATCGGCCGGGCAAAATGCGGAGCACGTCCACGTCGGCCTCCAGGGAGCCGACGGCCGTTTCAAGCCGCAGCATGTCGGCCGCCGCGTCGTCCCGGGTCGGCGGCGGCAGCTCGACGTATCGCTTGCGCAACGCCGGATCGGCCACCAAGGGCTCGTCCTCGCTCACCGTGGTCAGGATCCGATGACGCGAAGGGAGCAGGGAGGTCTCGGGCACTTCGATCGTCGCCGGCTCTTCGACCACCGCTTGGCACGCCAGACGCCACCCCTGGCGGATTTCCTTGGGCGAGAAGGATTGCTGGTCGACCAGAGTCGCCTCGCACGCCCCGCGGGTCATGCGAACGCGGCACTTGCCGCAGGTTCCCTCGCCGCCGCAGGGCTGGTCGAGCGTCATGCCGGCCCCGGCTATGGCCTCGATCAGCCGCGTGCCCTGCAAGACGTGGATCGTCTTGCCCAGCGGTTCCAGCGTCACGGCGACCTCACGCTCTTCCATCGAGGGGTCTCCTTCTCCGCCACCCGGGTATTCATTGCCCCGTTCGTTCATTATGAAGGGAGCGGGCGAGAAGTCAATGAGAGTCATTCTCGGCCACGACGGAGCGTAAACGGAGCGTAACGGCCACGACGGAGCGTGGCCCTCCAGTTATGTTGGCTCTCCAGCCGTATGGAGGGACGCGTTCGGCCGTGCCCCCAGCCCTTGACCATAGGCTGCCCAGCCGGGAGAATGACGAGCACCCCATCGCATTACGTAGGGTGGGGCGACGATCGGCCCGGTAAAACGCACTGATTTTGGTTTA
>DATECS010000397.1:0-2200 GCA_035286785.1 Thermoguttaceae bacterium
CGCGTCGGCCGCCGTCGTTGTCTGCGACGATGATATCGATTTTGGCTGTGGTTCGTGGGAACAACTGATCCCAACGGCGGCGCACGCCACGGCCGCGGAGGCCACGCGAATTGAAGCCGAGAATCTCGTCGCCCTGGGCAACATTGAATATCGCCAACTGCGCTTCAGCGAAGCATTAGCGAAGTATGACGAGTCGATCGCGAAGGTCGGGACATGCGCCGTCGCGCACAACAATCGCGCCCTTGCGCTGCACAAGCTTGGTCGGCTCGACGAGGCGAACGTCGCACTCAAAAAGGCCGTCGAGCTCGACGCCGGACGCGCCGCCTTCCACCTCAATCTGGCAAAGGTCCATGCCACGGCCAGCCGCTACGAAGACGCTCTCCAGTCCATTGACGAGGCACTGCGAATCGAGCCAAACATGCCCGCCGCGGTCTACAACCGGGTATGGATTCTCGACGAACGAGGCGAAAACGCGAAGGCGGCCGAGGCACGTGGACGGCTCGCCGCGTTGAAAGAGCCGCCCCCCGGCTCGAAGCTCCTCGCGGCGATTGTCGAAGCCCGCCAAGGCCGGGCCGATCCGTTGGCCGAGGCCCTCTTCGCGCCCGACGATCTTCCCCAGGCGTGGCGATGGCTCCTGGACGCGAATCGCTCGCTGGTCACGGGCGGAGCCGCCGACCTCCCGCCCGACGCGCGAACCGCGCTGGTCAAGGGTCTCCGCGCCGCGTCAAGAGAGCAGGCCGGCGCGGCCCAGCGACATTTCGCCGACGCCGCCGCGGTCGAGCCCAAACACCCCTTGCCCAATTGGCTCTCGGCGATGGTTCTGATAACCAGCGGAGATCAGTCGGGCGCGATCACGGCCATGCAACGGGCGGGTCGAAAAATGCCCACGTTCTCCGTGCCCGCCGGCGACGAGCCGGCCGTCGTCATTATCGACGGTGCCCTCTTCGGCCTCGCGCCGGCCAAGACGAGTCTGCTGCCGGGTGTCCATCTGGTCGATGTGATTCGCCGCGACGGCAAGGACTACTCCATCTTCAACAAGTGCGGCGTGTTTCGGCCGAGTGCGGCCTACAAGCTGCCCAAGGTCGAGTTCAAGCCGATGCGTCCGCCGAGCGAGCTGAAATTGCCCGGCGGTTTGGGAAACACAATTCAAGATCGTCTGACGACGCCGCAAAAGTAGTTGAGGGTGTCCAGGAATTCAAATCCCATGAAAAAACCGAGCCGCGACCGTGAGGGAGCGGTTGAATGTCTATCGATCCGCCACCGCTCCCTCACGGTCGCGGCTCGGTAAAGTTGCGAATGACCGCGTTTTTACGAGTCCAATTCCCGGACAGCCTCAAGTTTCGAGGTGCGTCCAGACGCACCGTACGGGTTCACGCGGCGCGGCGGCGGGGGTTTTTCAAGAGGCACGACTCTTCGTCTTCGACGACGTGCGCCAGCGGTTGGCCCGACTGGATCGCCCGGACGCGCTGACGGACGCTGCGGCGCATGGCACGATGGTAGCCCACTGATGCGGCGAAAAGCGTCAGCAAATCCACAAAGCGGCGATTGTCGGCCAGCGTGGGCTCGTGGACGTGGACGTAGGCGTTGTAGCCGAAGCCGATGAGCTTGCCGTCGATTTCGGCGATTTTCCGCCCGCCTGATTCGACGACGAAATCCGCCCCGACCGAAACCCACTTGCGTTTGATGTCGAGGTACCACGCGCGGTTTTCGTCTTCGTCATGGAAACAGAACGTGAAGATCGACGGGATGCGGAACGTCCGGTGGTTTTGTTGGACGTTCACGAGGAACTCATAGTCGGGCAGAATGGCGGCCAACGTGAGCATGGCCTGTTGCGAGCCGATCGAGTTATGGATCTCGCGGGTCGTAATCTCCTCGACCGTGCCGACCCAGCGGAGTTGCTCGCCGGTGGTTTTGAACAACTTCAGCACGAGGCGGCGCTGCGCGTCGGAGTTCCAGGCGTCACTGCGAATGCCGACCATGTGGGTCTTGTCCCAGCCGCCGCCCTTCGGATCCTTGCTCGACACGGTGCCGCAAACGTCCATGTTCGCGCCGAATTGCAGGTCGTCGGCCGACTTGAGCCGCTGCAAGAGATCGACGTTCGTGGGATGCATTCGGAGAAAGGCCCACATATCGACATAGCGGCTGACGACCGGGGCGAGTGCCTTCTTGCCTCCCTTGCGCCTCTTGCCCTTTTTACGCT
>DATECS010000398.1:0-5767 GCA_035286785.1 Thermoguttaceae bacterium
GTGGCTGTTGCCCCCCCCTTTTTTCGCCCCCATACCCGATTGCCACAACCCGAGCCGTTTGATACACTTACTGGTTTGGCTCCGGCCGTGGTTGTCCCTCGTGCGTGGGACCGGCGGGGCCGCCCGTCACCTGACTCCGGCGTGGAGGCTCGGTGGGATTCGAACACTAGGGCGACCCGGCACAACTGCCTCAAGTCGTTCTCGACCCCGTCATCGCTGCCGCACGGACCACAAGAGTTTAAATTCATTTATGGTCAACCGTAACCTGATTCGAGGTTTGGAACTTACCGAGGACCAATGGGAAAAAGAGCTTTCCGCGGCGATGGAAGGCCAGCCCGCTGACGAGATCGATTGGGGCGGCCAAGAAGTGGCTCTCAATCAGATCGTCCAGGGCCGCGTCATTCGGGTCGACGGCGATTTCGTGCTCGTCGACGTCGGCTACAAGAGCGAGGGCATCATCCTTCGCAACGAATGGGACGACAATGAATCGCTGCCCGAGCCCGGCCAGTTGATCAAGGTTCTGGTCGAGGACGTCGAGGACGTGCAGGGGCATATCGACGAGTCGCGGGGCATGATCGCCCTGAGCAAGCGCAAGGCCGAGAAGATCGAAGCCTGGCTGAAGGTCATGGAGACCGTCAAGGAGGGCGACGTGGTCACCGGCGAGGTCACGCGCAAGATCAAGGGCGGTCTCTTGGTCGACATCGGCGTGAACGTCTTCCTCCCGGCCAGTCAGGTCGACATCCGCCGGCCGGCCGACATCGGCGATTACATCGGACGGACGATCCAGTGCATCGTGCTGAAAATCGACGAATCGCGGCGCAACATCGTCGTGAGCCGCCGTTCGCTGATCGAGGCCGAACGGGCCGAAAAAAAATCCCAACTCCTCGAACGGCTTCACGAGGGCGATGTCGTCAAGGGCGTGGTCAAGAACATCGCCGAGTTCGGCGCGTTCGTCGACCTGGGCGGCATCGACGGCCTCTTGCACATCACCGACATGAGCTGGGGACGCATCAACCATCCGTCGGAGATGGTCGCCATCGACGAGGAAATCGAAGTCCAAATCCTGCACATCCACCGCGAAACCGAAAAGATCGCCCTGGGCCTGAAGCAGAAAACGCCGAGCCCCTGGGAACAGGTCGAAGGGAAATACCCCGTCGGCTCCCGCATCAAGGGCACGGTGGTCAACGTGATGAGCTACGGCGCGTTCGTCAAGCTCGAAGAGGGCATCGAAGGCCTGGTCCACATCAGCGAAATGTCGTGGACCAAGCGGATCGGGCATCCCAGCGACCTCGTGGCGATCGACGACGAAATCGAAGTTGTCGTGCTGGGCATCAACAAGGAGAAGCAGGAAATCTCGCTGGGCATGAAGCAGACCCAGGAGAATCCCTGGGACGTCGTGGCCCAGCGTTATCCGCCGGGCAGCACGGTCACCGGCACGATCCGCAACCTGACCAACTACGGCGCCTTCATCGAGATCGAGGAAGGCATCGACGGACTGCTGCACGTCAGCGACATCTCCTGGACCCGCAAGATCAGCCATCCGAACGAAGTCGTCGAGAAGGGCCAGCAGATCGAGTGCAAGGTCCTCTCGGTCGACCAGAATCGCCGGCGAATCGCCCTGGGCCTGAAGCAGATGACCGAAGACCCCTGGGCGAACGACATTCCGAGCAAGTACGAACTCGGCCAGATCATCAAGGGCACCGTGACGAAGATCACCAATTTCGGCGTTTTCGTCGGCCTGGAAAACGGCCTGGAAGGGTTGCTGCACATCTCGGAGTTGGCCGATCACAAGGTAGACAATCCCGAAAAGATCGTCCACGTCGGCGAGGAGATCGAGGTAAAGGTGCTCCGCGTCGATCCGGACGAACGCAAAATCGGCCTGTCGCGCAAACGGGTCGAATGGGCCGAGGAAGACGAGGCCGAAAAGGGCAATAAGGCCGACTCCTCGGCCAACGGTTCCTCGGCCGACAACGTGGAGCTCAAGGGCGGCGTGGGCCACAGCACCGGCCCGCTGATTCGTCCGTTCGGCGCCCCGCACGAAAAAGGCCCGGAAGAAAAAGTACAAGCCGAGCAAGCCGATTCCGAAACAGAACCGGCAGAATCGGAATAGCCCCCGGAGACCACCGGCCGCCGGGTCGAATGGCCCGGCAAATCGCGTCGAAAGACTCAAGAGTCGTTCGACGCCCCAAAATCCTTCGTGCATTACACACGGCTCCCGCGGACAACCGTCCGCGGGAGCCGTTCTTTTCGGCATCGTCCGAACCTCGGGCATATCCGGTCCACGTCGTCGGCGCGGCGCTGGAGTGCAGAAACCTCAATCGCGGCGTCGATAGGGGACTCTGGCTAAACCCCATATTCCCCCATGACGGTATGCCTCCACATGGCCACAACCCAACAGCGACCCAAATCTCTCGCGTCCGTCCAGTCTCCCCTGGAGACGTACCTCCGAGAGATCAACGAAACCTCCTTGCTCTCGGCCAACGACGAACAGGAATTGGCCCTGGCCATCGGCAACGGCAGCATCGAGGCCCGCGACCGGATGGTCCGCGCCAATCTGCGTCTGGTGGTCAATATCGCCCGGGGTTACACGGGCAAGGGGCTCGGTCTGCAGGATCTGATCGAGGAAGGCAACCTCGGACTACTCCGCGCGGTCGAGGGATTCGATCCGGCGATGGGCACCCGATTTTCGACCTACGCCAGCTACTGGATCAAGCAGTCGATCAAGCGCGCGTTGATCAACACGGCCAAGACGATCCGCATTCCGGCCTACATGGTCGAGCTGCTCTCGAAGTGGCGTCGCGCGAGCACCCGGCTGGCCGAGGAACTCGGCCGCACGCCCACGCCCGAGGAAGTCGCCCGCGTACTCGGCCTGCCGCGCAAGAAGCTGCCCATCATCAAGAAGGCCATCCGCATCTATAACCTCACGCCGCAGACCGACCAGACCGAGGCCGGCTGGTCGCTGGGCGAGATGGTCATGGACGAGCACTCGCGCACTCCGGAAGACGAGATGGTCGAGCACGACAACCTGACCCACGTCATGCGCCAGCTCGACGTGATGGACCAGCGCGAGGCCACCGTGCTGCGGATGCGTTTCGGCCTGGACAACAGTGAGCCGCGGACGCTGAAGGAAATCGGCGAGCAACTCGGCCTGACCCGCGAACGCGTCCGGCAAATCGAAACCGAAGCCCTCGGCAAACTGAACGAGAGCCTAAACGGCCCGTCATTATAGACGTAGGCCGGGTCGTGACCCGGCGATGCACGAGGACAGAAGCCCTCGGCAAACTGAACGAGAGCCTCAACGGCCCGTCGTTATAGACGTAGGCCGGGTCGTGACCCGGCGATGCACGAGGTCGGACGAACGTTGCCGGGTCTCGACCCGGCCTACACTGTTCAGAAGCATTCTTGCGATGACCAAGGCCCACCCACTGCGTCTGACCGATTACATCCGCGACATTCCCGACTTCCCGAAGCCGGGCATCTTATTTCGTGACGTCACGCCGCTGTTGGCCTCGCCGGCCGCTTTCGCCGAGTCGATCCACCAGTTGGCCGACCATGTTCGCGACAGGAAAATCGACCTGATTGCCGCGGCCGAGGCACGCGGATTCCTCTTCGCCGCGCCGTTGGCGATTGAATTGGGCGTCGGCCTGATCCCCATCCGCAAGCCGGGCAAGCTGCCCCACGCGACGCTCTCGCACACCTACGAATTGGAATACGGTACGGACATGCTCCAGATGCATGCCGACGCGGTTCCCGCCGGCGCCCGAGTACTGGTGGTCGATGATCTGCTGGCCACCGGCGGCACCGTCCAAGCATGCTCGGCGATGATCGAAAAAGCCGGCGGAGTCGTGGCGGGCTGTGCCTTTGTGATCGAACTCGTCTCGCTCGGCGGCGTAAAAAAACTGGCCGGCTACGAAGTCTTCAGCCTCGTCAAGTACGAATAAGGGTTATCGCAAGAACCCGACCCAGAAGCTGAAGTTCTCGATCCGGTCGCCCGGTTCATGCGACACCGGGAACGCGAAGTCCAACGCGATGGGCGCGGGGCCCATGGCCGGGATCGTGATTCGCAGCCCGAAGCCGGGCGCGACGCGATAATTCTCCGTCCAGTCTGAGAATGACGGCTCGACCGTGCCCGTGTCGCAGAAGACAACGCCGCGGAGCATATCGTCGGCCGTGATGGGAAACAGGTACTCGGCCGAAGCGAGCACCATCGCGTGACCGCCGACAAACACGCCGGTGGCATTGTCCCGGGGCGACGCGCCTCGGAAATCGAAGCCACGAATCGTCGTGAAACCGCCCGCGAAGAAATTCTCGTAGATGGGTGTGTCGGTATCGGTCCAGGCAAGCCGGCCGCTCAAGCTCAGCACGTGGCGTCCCGATCCGTCGGGCCGTTCGTGAAGAAGAAAGTACTTTCGTATGTCCAGATTGGCCTGCGGATACTGATACGTGCCGATGACCTGCTCGAACGAGAGTTCGATCAAGTGGCCCTGCGTGGCGAGAAACTGGCTGTCTCGCGTGTCGTGGGCCAATTGGGCTTGGAATCCGTACAGCGACGAATCACCCACGGCCTCGGTCAACTCAATCGGGGCCGGGCTCACCGGGTTGAACACCGTCACTTTCATCCCGCGGAAGGCCAAACTGCCGGTCAGGGCATGGGTAAAATGATAGCCCAACGCCACGCGGCCGCCCAGCCATTGCTCGTTCCAATCCAGGTAGCTCCGCGTATAGTACTGGCCCATCAGGCCCAGGCTCACCTGGGAATCGAGCCAATAGGGCTCCTGCCAACTCACCATGTAACGATGGTACACCGTGCCGGGCGACGCCTCGAGTCGAAACCGCTGGCCGTCGCCTCGCCACGCCTTGCCGCTGCGGACGTCCTCCCAACTGGTCGGCAACCGCGTCCAGTCGAAATTCTGCTCATCAACGATGATCGAGCCCATCAGGCCCGCGTCGGAATTGACGCCCACGCTGAACATGAACCGGCCCGTCATGGCCTCGTCGGCGAGGATCGTCAACGGCAATTCTTGAGTCGGCGTATCCAACGGCGAAGGATAGACGCTCAGGTCCGGGGCGTAATCCGGCTCGTAAGGTCCCATCCCGGCCGCATCGCCGGTCAGCGGGGGAACCATCCGTGGATACGCGTTCCGGTCTTCGGCAAGCGCCGGGTTGGGCTGGACCGTTTGGGCCCCGCCGCTCGCGTAAGCCGTCGTTGGCGGCGCCACGGTCGTCGTCGAGCCGGTGGAACCGCTCGACGAAGTGCCCGACGCGAGTCCGCCGGTCGTTCCCGAGTTGGTCGTGGGATAATGGTTCGCCGGAGAGTTGTTCGCGGGATAGCTGCTCGGCGGCGCAATGGTCGTGGTAATGGGTCCAGACGACGAGTAGTTGTTGGACGTGGTGGTCGACGACGTTCGACCGAACGAGGGCATCGACACGCCGCCGTCGGACGAGAACTGCGCGCGGATCGTCGGCGGCTTCGCGGCGAGGTAGGCATGGCCCGCGTCGGCCACCTGCGACGCCGCTCGTTCGGTGAACGGATCATGCCGAGCAAATTGCCACGTGTCGGATTGACAGCCGGCGATCGCCGCCACAAGCACCAGAGCCACGGCGGCCAGGCGGCATCGGACGAGCGACAGGAAGCGTCTAGGTCGGCTCATCGGATACCTCCGTCTTGGCCAAAGGTCGCGGGGCCAAATACGCCCGGCAGAAGCCACGCGGCCGGCGTACGATACTCGGAACCCGGCTCCGGCAGGAAACCCCCATTCGGCGCGGC
>DATECS010000399.1:0-7807 GCA_035286785.1 Thermoguttaceae bacterium
CCAGCTTTGCCGCGGAGCGGACTGTACGCCGCCACAGCCTTCGTCATTGGAGTTCCTGTGTTCGTGAACATCAGGGCCATGAACTGATACTGCGTCAGCGCCATACTGACCTCGAACCACCCCGGGTGCTCCGCCGTAAACGTCGGCGTCACGATGCTGGTCCCGGGATTTGTGACGATGGTGTACGTGTCGCATGGATACCAGTCCTCGTTTGCCGCCATCGCCCCGCGCAATTTGGCGTCCACCTCGGGATCGGTATGCCAGCCCGGCGTGGCGTTGGCGTTGTCCTCGGACGGCGTATCGCCGAGTGTGGCGGTTAGCGATCCGATCAGCGACGTAGGACTCCAAAAATCCTTCCACCCGTACATCGTCACGGTTGCGGTCAAGTTGGTTGTTCCTTGACCGAATACCATGATCCGCAGGGCGTCCCGCGCTCCGATCTCCGCATATTGAACGAGCGCGTTAGCGGCCTTTAGCTGTTTGAGCGAACGGTTCATGTTCGCGGTAGTCAACACCGTGTCGGGTGCGGCGGTGAGCATCGGACCGCGCAGCAGAAAAAAGCCGTTTTTCTCGTAGCCGGGATTCAACAGCAGTTCAGCAGCCATGCGCGTTCTCTAATATCCGATGTTTACCAAGGGTTCGCCCTGGATTTGGAACGAACCGATCCGATCGCCGACGCCGCTCTCTTGGTCCAGCCACGACCAGGTCGTAGGACCAAGCCGCGCATCCTCGTGGAATCGCTGATCGTGCTCGATCGCCGAACGCAGCGCCCTGTCGCGCCTCTCTTGCTCGGTACGTTGGTCGTTGTTAAAGGTGCGCTCCGCCGCGTTCAGGCAGCAGCACGCCAAGGCCTCCGAGTAAGGCATTCCGCCGATGACGTAGCTTCCGTCCACCATCGCATCGACAAGCGAGTGGTAACGGAATGACGCCGTATAGTTCCGGTCCGGGACAGGCGCGACCATCAAATCGAACCGCCGGCCTGTTGGACCGTCAAACGACACCGCGTCGGTTGCCGCGATGACGGGCGGGCCGGTAGAGGTTTGCACTTGCCAATTCAAATCTATCAGGTTGCGGGCCTTGATGTCGATGTAACCCGACTGGCCGTATCCGCGCACAAAACGGATTCTCCGGCTCTCCATCCCCCCAAAATTATCGGGCAGGCGATAGACGCCGTTCGAGGCAATCGAGAACGTCCTGGGCGTTGCGAAAGTCGTTGCCGGAGTCACCGTCACCTGGGTTGGACTCGTATAGGCGGTGACGACCCGGCTCCCTTCCGTAGTGACCGCGATCGTCTTGCCGATCATCGACGAAAGGAAAGGCGTGCCGCCCGCGGCGGTGAGCGTGCCGGTACTTTGTGTAACCGTCACCGCTGCGCTCACCGCTACGGACGCCCACAAGACGAAATCCACCCGTGGGTGGAGGAAAGACCAGTTGTAGGCCGTCAGGAAATCGCGCTCGCCCAGGATTCGGGCGTCGTCCACCTGCAAGGCCTGATTAGCCGATAGACCCTCCGCCGCGCTGGCCTTCCGTCCCCAGCCGAGATAGAACGCAAGCCTTCGGTTGAGTTCGACGCGGGGCAGCGAGAGGGTCGATTCGGCCATGCTACGGGTTCTTCCACATCGCCGCTTTGACGCGATGAATCTTGATCGTCGAGGCCGTGGCGGCGCCGGCTTTGCCGCCGAACAGCGGGGCCATTTCCTCGCCCGCCGGGAACGTCGCAGCCGCCATCTGAGCGTTTGTCACGCCCACCAACTGCCTGACGTTATCGAGCCAGACTGTGATGCGACGGGTTTCAGGGTGTACGCCGGGCAAATGCGTGAAACCGACCCGGTAGATCGTGTCTGCCACGAGCGTCTTGAGCGCCGCAATGACGGTCACGAGAGTTTGACCGGCCTTCTTGAACGCGAACTGCAAGGTTGCGTTCTCGGCGGCCGCGCCGTGTAGGGTGCGGAACCCGATCCAGTCCTTGTCCGCCATCGCGCCGGTGTCGTCAACCTGCGTGTTGGCGACCGCCATCCCCTCTTCCCCGCAACCGATGAAGAGAGAGCGGACGTTTGCCGCGATCGTGGATGTCTGGAAGCAGGCGTCGAACGCAACATTGGGAAGCGTCGCGGCTGACGGCGCGTTCAGTACGATCATGCCGCCGAGATTACCTCCCGCCTGTACCCATTGCTCGTTGTTGTCGGTCGCCGCTCCGACCAACTTGGCCGCTCCGAACGGTTCGTCCGCGGCCTTGCCGATCACGTCGGCGGTGTCGTAATACACCGCGTGCCCCAGCGGGTTGATCGCTGAAGCCGCCGCGATGGTCGGATTGGACGACGCCGCCGAAAAGTTCGGGAAGTTGTGCGTGTCGAGTTCAAACCTCGACCCGTCGATGCCCCGTCCGATGTCGTTCCACGGAACATCGAGCCAAATGCCCTGCTGGTCGTAAGTGCCGGATTTACCGGCCATCCCAGGGGCGCGAATCTCCATCGTATTGTTCATTTGAGCGAATCTCCTTTCTTAGATGTTCGCCTCGCCAAACGGCGCGCTACGAGCCATTCCACCCAGTCGTCGTCGAGACCGGACCCGATAGGCGTAGACCCAGTTCCAATGACAGTAGAAGGTGTCGGACATCGGGGCCTTCTCCCAATCCACGTCCTGCACGAAACGGTTCCCGTGCGCCTGGAAGACCGGCCAGAAGCCGTCCTTGGTGAGGTTCAGGAAGTAGATCGGCCAGGACGTGCTCGTGCCCTGCGCGTCCGTCAAATCGTCGACCTTGTGGCTGACCGTGGGGGTCATGCCGAACATGCTCGTGGCGTTGAATGACGGCGAGATCGACCGACCGTTTTGATCGTTGTTTCGCGTCGCGGCCAACTCGATCTGCGCTAAGGTCTTTGGACCCATCGTAACCATCAGGTTGCTCGCGTTGCTGCCCGGCATCGTCATACTCGTACCGGGGATGGGCATGAAGTTGATCTTGCGCATCAGCAGCGAAGCAGTCACCGGAAAATCATCAACCCCGAAGGTGCTGTAGTTCGCCAGGAACGGGCGATATTTGGGGTGCCCGGAATCGGAGGCGTCTGTCCCCGCGATGAGGGTGTGCCCGGCGGCCAGGGCGTTGTAGAACCCCGGGGTCGTCACGTTGCCGGGTATAGGAATCCACATGGGAATCGAAACGGGATACTCGCTCTGCCCAACGGACCTCGGTCGCCACGCCACGTCCTCTTGCAACTCGAAAATCCGCGTCGTGGCCCGCTGCTTTTGCAGATCGCGCTCGTCGATGAGTTGGGCGTCACCCTGGTTGGCGTCGATGATGCCTTTGGGGATCGCCGCCGTGTCCTCCCCGCGATACCAGGGCACGCTAAGCTCCGTGGCGTCGGCCTCGTATTTGGCGGTGTAGACGTGGCCGATGGGGTACGGTGGTTTTGGATCGCCCGCATTCTCCACCATCCGCCAGGTATGCTTGCTGCCGAAGCCGCCCTCTTCGCCCCATCCCGCTCCCATGAGCCGTTGAGCGAACGGGTACTCCGGAAGGTTCTGCATCTCATTGGCCCAACCCACCGGCTTCAGCGAATCGCGTGTGCTGACTAGGGTGCTGGGCGCCACAAGGTGCAAATCTTGCGCTGCCATGTCGTTTTTCCTTTGCTGTTATCCGCCGCGGACACGACGCAGAAAATCGGCGTCCGATGTTTTCACGGACCCGTTCGCGCCCGCCGCAGCGAAGGCCCCCATCCGGCCTGTGGCCGGAGGCAATTGGGCCTGAATGTCTTTCAGTCGCTTCTCGGCAGACAAAGCGTTTGCCTTAGCGTGTTCAATCGCAAATGCTTTTTCCATAAACATTGCGTTAGCCGCACGCGGTTGCGCTTCTTCAATGGTCAGGCGGATTCCATTTCTCGCCGACCGTTGCACCATCACAGTCGCAGCCGTCCAAACCTCCGCGCGGTTCAGGAACTCTTGCGATTGCGGATTCATTTCACTGGTTGGTCCTTTGCCGAATACGCTCTCCCACTCCGGCCCTCTGCTTTCCACAAACCGATCCATCGTCGCGTTGTTGCGTTGCGTGATCGTGTCGGTTTGGAATTGCTCCTGGGCGGCATGTTTCGCGGCGTAGTGCTGATGGAGTCGATCGAACTGCTTGGCGACGTGCTGCTCGAGCGCCGTCATGTTCTTGGTGATAGGTTCCGCAACTTCCTCGTCAGCGTCGAACTGCGGCTTCCACGGCTCGTAGGCGAAGTCCGTCGGCGGTGCGGCGAACTGTCCGTTCTCGCGGCGCGCGACCGGATGCGGTTGCTGTTGCGGTGGTGGTGGTGGTGGGCCTTGTGCGAAGTCTTGGCGGGCGGAGTTAATGAACGCCCGGTCGGAGCTGGCGATCATGCGCTCCACGGTCTCGCGGGGAATGGCGCGTAGCTCATCTTCGCTCAGGCTGAATACTTTGGCGCGGGAAACGTAATCGGGGTCGAGTGGGGCCGGTGCGGTTGGCGCGCCGCCCTCCACTCCCGTGCCCGACACCTCTCCGATCGGCTGTGTTGGTGTCGTGGTTGGCGACGGCGGTGAATCCGATGCGATGGGCGGTGCAAGAATTTCTTCCGGCATACTTCGATGCTCCAAAATAAAACGGGGCCGTCGGTTTGCCGACTAGCCCCGTAACGAGCATCGAAGGTTACGCTTCTCGGCGAGGATCAATCGCCTTCAGCTTTTTCGGTGCCATCGGTAAGACCGACGGCCCCTAAGTCCACTACAACTCTATTCCCGTCTTACCGCCTGTCAAGCGGGCGGTCCCACTTCCACCACAACCAGAACAATATGAGGGGCCTACGACGTCGTAGACCCCTCATAACGTCTTGGCCACCAATGGAAATCAATGGATCGCATAGTCGTCAATCGATAGCCGCTGATGGACTACCTTGAAACATCAATTTATCCTGCATTCGCTGTGCAGGCGACGGCCCGGTGCGACCGGGCTGGCTTGGATTGCCTCCACGCTGGGCGAACGCGACGGCGTTGTCCGCCCCCGGCGCCATAGACTCGGCGCTCTGGGCCTGTCCGAACAAACGGGCCAACTCCGGCTGATTCAAATCTTCCGCCATAACTTCCACCATATAGGGCAGGTCGAAATACGACGGTTTCGGACCCGGCAGGGCCATCAGCGACGCCAAAGCCTGTACCGACGACAGGAGCGACGACGCCTGCTCCGCCGAGGACCGTTCGATGAGGCTGTCGGGGATGATCTCGAAGTCCAAGTCGTCAGCCGTGGCCAGCGCGCCCATGCCAAACTGCCATTTGCCGGGAGCGGTCTTGCCGTACTCGTCAGTGTAGTTGATCCAACGCGGCCTCTCGGCGCCGTCGTCGTTTTGTTCCGCATACACGTCATCGTGGAGAAAGTACCACGACGGGCGACGATAGAGGTCTTTGGCGAAGCGGTTTAGCGCCAATCTTGCGTTCTCGATCATGGCCGCTACGCCTACCCCCAGCGAACGTTCCTGGCCCAACGTAGGCGCTCCCACGCCACGGCCCGTCGCTTGCCGGAGGTTGCCGGTCTTCTCGTTGAATAGATCGGCGGCCTGCATGGAACCGAGCATGGTGGGCTGGGCGACGCCGCCGCGCGTCTCTTTCTTGACCCCGTTGACGTTCTCGACCGTGTAGACCTTGCCATGCTCGGCGGTGCGGTACAGATCGGCGTCCCGGGCCGACGCTCGTTCCGCCACGAAAAACTCGCACCATTGATCGGCCTGCATGAACTTCTGCCGTTCCATCAGGCCACGAAAATCACTCAAATCCTCCAGGGCGGCGCATATCGAAACCGGGACAATCGTTCCGCGTCGCTTTTTGAGGCTCAGGTGGGCATACGGTCCTTCCGGCGGACCAAGGTACTTTCGCACGGTGAGCGGCTTGCTGCGGTCGCCGGACGCCGCCGGAAGCGTCAGCAGCAATCGTTCTCGCGGCAGCCACAAAATCCTCAACCTCACCCGATCGTACGTGCTCGGATAAACGCCGTCTCGCGGCGTGACGTTGTTGAGCGCCGACACGGCCTCCGCATCGTAGATCGAGTTGTCGTCCAGTTCCTCGCGTAGCACGTCGTAGTCGTGGCCCTCGAAGTCGATCTCCGCTTCGTCCGCCTGCCGCTGGTCGATGAACCAGTCGTGGAAGTCCAATACCATCCACCGCGGCCAGTACCCGCGCTCTCGGCTCGCATCTACGCTCAGGTAAGCAATCCCCCAACGCAACAAGCACTCTTGGAACGCTCCCTGTAGAACGGAGGCCATGTCTGTTTTCCGACCCCAGTCCTCCAACCACGCCTTTGTCATTCCGGAGATTCGCGGGGCATTCGTGCGACCGATCCGCAAGCTGGGGTTGCTGGACACGACCAACCTGGTCAAGTCAAACACGAAATCGCTGATCTCATTGACGGGTTCACGGGCGATCGTGGGGGGTTTTTCGGCATGGCACGGATCGTGGAGTTTCAGCCGCAAGCGCTCATAGTTCTTGCGGTATTTGGCGAGCGTGCCGATCGAGGCGTCCACCGCGCTGTTCAGTCTTGCGATTTGCTCTGAATCGTAGGGATCGAACACGTCAGTAGTATGCCGCGAAGTCAACCATCGGTCCAGACGGGTGCAGGGCGCGAAGCTGTTTGGCGTGCCGTTCGTTCTCCACCAACACCTGTCCGGAGTCGCCCATCCTGAACTTAGGCTCTGCAACTCCGGCCGCGGCGCATTTCTTCTTGAACGCTGTCCCGGTCGCCGGATCGGTCACCCCCAGACTCATGCTCCAATGGTTGTACCAATCCTTGCGGCCCCATTTACCGCCCTGTTCGGCCTTGAAATCGCGGTGCAGCGTCACGCCCGCGATCGTGAGCGTCGCGGGGGCTTTTCCCATCTTACAGGAATGCTCGAACACGTTGCCGCCTTTAAGGTTTGAGTAACAGTAGGTCGTCACGCCGCTTTCCTCTGCCACCATCGCCGCTTTTTGAGGAACGGCTTTCCGCACCACGGAATACGGTCGCCGCAAGGAATCGCCGGCTGCGGCGCAAACACACAACCAGGATCGGCCCGTAAATCCACCACGCCCCGCAATCCTTCATCGTAGCGCAATCCGCGAGCGCGTAGATCATTCTGCATGGCAAGTCTTTGTGCTTGCATCGCGTTCTGAATGGCGGCTTGACAACCTCCAACCGCCATGCCCAACGGCATGATGCCCATCATGCCAAGCAATCGACCGCTAGTACACTGATTCGACAGGAAGCTGTCGTACTCCCGGTCGCTCATAATCCCATAAGGCGTATTCACGCCGGCGCTCCCAGACTCGCTCGCGTCGAGTGAAGAATGTCGCTCGTTTCCTTCATTACGGCGAGAGCCGCCCTACGTTCGACGGCGAGTTGATACACAAGATGAATAGACCACACGTTCACCACCAGCGACAAAACCAAGCCGATCGCCAGACAGTAGATCATCCCGTCGCTCCCGCGCGCTCCCGTTTCCACTAGCGGCCCATCTTGCGCAGAAAATCGGCGTCGTGGTCTTTCTTCATCCCACCGCCCCCTTGGAGTTCGTCCCGAGCCTCCTCCAACAAATCCATCAACTTCTTCTGCGATGCCATGGTCGCGGTAGCGGGTTTCACCATGTGCACCCGATGAAGAGTGATGGCTTCCGCGAGTGCTTTCGGGACTGGCATCATGTCTTCGCTCCCCCGTGTTCCGCCTTCCACGCCCGCCCCGCAGCGGTGCGAAGGTCGGCGGGACGAGACGAACGAAGATCGCTCGATCCGCTCGGCGTCGAAACGAATACGCGAGGCGTTTTGAAGATTGCCTCCATCTTCGCCTTCGCGGCTG
>DATECS010000400.1:0-7222 GCA_035286785.1 Thermoguttaceae bacterium
ACGGTCGCGGCTCGGTTTTCCTGCCGGCCTACATCTTCGCGCAAATCGCTTCGGCCATTTCCTGCGTGCCGACGGCCGTCGGGTCGTTGCGGTCGGCCTTCATGTCGTAAGTGACGTCGCGTCCCTCGACGATCACGGCCGCCACGGCCCGTTCGAGCCGATCGGCCGCCGCGTCTTCCTTCAGATAACGCAGCATCAACATGCCCGAGAGAATCAACGCCGTCGGATTCACGCGGTTTTGGCCCTTGTACTTCGGCGCGCTGCCGTGGGTGGCCTCGAACACCGCGCCGTTGGGCCCGAAGTTCATTCCCGGCGCCACGCCCAGCCCGCCGACCAGCCCGGCCGCCAAGTCGCTGAGGATGTCGCCGTAAAGATTGGGCAGTACGAGCACGTCGTACAACTCGGGCTTCTGCGCCAACTGCATGCACATGTTGTCGACGATCCGGTCCTCAAACTCGATGTCGGGAAACTCCTTGGCCACGTCACGAGCCATGGCCAGATACAGCCCGTCCGAGTACTTCATGATGTTGGCCTTGTGAACAGCCGACACCTTCTTGCGCCCATTGGCCCGGGCGTACTCGAACGCATAGCGCACGATCCGCTCGCTGCCCGAGGCGCTGATCGGCTTGATCGACACGCCCGTCTCGTCGCGGCCCGTGCGGATCTTCTTGTCGGTCGAGACGCGGTTGATATAGTCGATCAACTCGCCGGTGGCCGGCTTGCCTCGTTCGAACTCAATGCCCGCGTAAAGATCCTCGGTGTTCTCGCGCACGATGACGATGTCCACCGGCACGCTGCTGAAAAACGTCCGTACGCCCGGGTAGTACTTGCACGGCCGCACGCAGGCGAACAGGCCGAGTTCTTGACGCAGATGGACGTTGATGCTGCGAAAGCCCGTGCCCACCGGCGTGGTGATCGGCGCTTTCAGGGCGCATCGGGTGCGGCGGACGCTCGCCATCAAGCTCTCGGGCAGCGGCGTACCGGTCCGTTCCATCACGTCGAGCCCTGCTTCCTGAACGTCCCAATGGATCTTCACGCCGGTCGCCTCGACGCAAAGCCGCGCCGCCTCGGCCAACTCAGGCCCAACGCCATCGCCGGTGATCAACGTAACTTCGTGCGTCATGGTCTAAATCCTTTTCAGTAATCTCTTAATGAATCGATCAAATGCACTTCATGCAGATTACTGAAAATACCCAACCCCACCGCTCTCGTCAATCGACTCAATAAGAATCTCTTCCAGCACGATTGACACCCCGCTACTCACTGACCACGATACCCACTGTACGTACTCCTCACGCTCCGCGTGAGGTTCCCACTAAAACCTACCATCCTCTCACCAACCTTACGCGGAGCGTGAGGAGTACAACAGGAGGCATCTCCCGTGGGCCAGCCTCGTAAATCCGAATCGAATATCCCGAATCTGGCGCTCCAGACATTTGACCCAAATGAACAGTACGCGGCGGTGGTGCGTCATCGTCTCCCGCACTGGTCACAGCCCGGCACGATTACGTTCATCACTTGGCGTACCTGGGACTCCATGCCTGCTCCCGTCGTCGAAGACTGGCTTGTCCGACGCGATGCTTGGCTGCGTCACCACGGCATCAATCCTTTGCTTTCCAACTGGAGGTCTCGCCTCGACTCGCTTCCGGAGGCTGCAAGAACCGAATTCAAACGACTCCTCTCGGATCGTTGGAACGATCATTTGGACGCTTTGCATGGCCAGTGCGTTCTCTCCCGGCCAGAGTTTACCCGAATGATTGCCGATAGTTTAATACATTTTGACGGTGATCGATACGTCTTGACCGACTATGTCGTCATGCCAAACCACGTGCATGTTCTGGCCGCTTTTTCAAGTGAAGAGGGCATGCTCCAACAATGCGAGTCGTGGAAGCACTTTACGGCTCGGCAAATCAATCAGGCGTTATGTCGCAAGGGGCAATTCTGGCAACAAGACGACTTTGATCACTTGGTGCGCTCATCCGATGACTTCGACCGTTACCGCCTCTACATTGGCGACAATCCCATCCGTGCGAGGCTCAACGCCGGTCAGTTCCTCCATTACAGCAAGCCCCTCACCCCAAAAAGCTGAGTTCGTACTCCTCACGCTCCGCGTGAGGTTCCCATTAAATCAACCTTCTTCCTATCACTCTTGGTTCCTTATCAATCTCTCGCATCAGACAGCAGATACAAACGTCAGTGGCGGAAAAGGCTGGGGGTGACCTCACGCGGAGCGTGAGGAGTACAGTAAAAAAGTCTGAAAAAAGGGAATCCCGCAATGCCTTCCCGCGTCATATAATTGAAGGTTAGGAACAGAACCCCAAGGCGACCACTATGTCCGTGGAAGCACCCCCCCAGAAGCCATTGCCGGCCCCGCCGCCAGCAGGCCCGTCGCCCGACGAGTCGATTATCGACGATCGCCTCCTCCGCACCCGGCGACAGCTCCGCACGGTCGATTTGGCCGCCGCGGGCCTCATTCTAACCATCGGCGCGATCGGCTATTTGTTTCTCGTCGCACTGGCCGACCATTGGCTGGTCACCGGCGGGCTGGGCACGACGGGACGATTTCTCGCTTGGGTGATTCTGCTCGGCGCCGGCGGAACCTACTTCTATCTCCGCATCCTCCGGCCGCTGCTGTGGCGGATCAATCCGATCTACGTCGCCCAAACCATCGAGCAAAGCCGCCCGACGCTCAAGAACAGCCTGATCAATTTTCTCCTGCTGCGTCCCCAGCGCGAGTCACTCCCGGCGGCCGTGAATCACGAAATCGAACGCCACGCCGCCGGCCAACTCGCCGACGTCGAGCCCGAGGACGTCGTGAGCCGCCACCATCTGGTCCGTCTTTGTTACGTCCTGGTCGCCGTCATTCTCGTCGGCGCACTGTATCAGGTTCTCTCGCCGAAAAATCCGCTCACCTCGGTCTTCCGCATCATGTTGCCCTGGAGCGGACTGAGCGCACCGACCCGGGTCACGTTCGACGACATTCGGCCCGGCGACGTCGTCGCTTTCCACGGCGAGCACGTCGCCGTCTCGGCGGGCATCGACGGCCTGCGTGACGGTGAAACGCCTCTGGTCTATTTCACCACGGCCGACCGCCAAAGCGTCGATCAGGCCGTGCCCATGACGTTGGCCGAGGGGGCCTATCGCCACGAAGCCCGATTGCCGCCCGACGCCGACGGCCTGCAGCAAGACCTGACTTATTATCTGGCGGCCGGCGATTTCCGCTCGCGCGAGTTCACGGTCCGCGTCGAAACAGCGCCGGCGATCGACGTTGAATCGGTCGAGTACGACTATCCCGCCTACACCGGCCTGACTCGTCGCGTGGTCAGGCAAGAGGCCGACCTCCGCGCGATCGAAGGCACGCAGGTCACGATCCACGCCAAGGCCAACGCGCCGATCGACCGGGCCGAAATCGACCTCGGCTGCCGTGGACTCCGCGGCGCGCCAATGCGGGCCGACGACCAAACCGCGACCGGCCGCTTCACCCTGCGGCTCGACCCGAGCGACCCGATGCGGCCCGAGCATGACTGCTATCAATTGCGATTCACCGATCAGGCCGGGCGCGACAATCGCCGGCCGATTCGCCACGAGATTGACGTGATCGCCGACCAGCCGCCGACGGTCGAACTGGTCGACTCGCCGGAAGAGCGCATCGAGCTGCCCGTCAACGGTGAACTTTCATTGACGGTTCGTGCCGAAGATCCCGACTTCGCCCTGGCCGAGGTGGCCGTCCGCGCCGTTCGCAACGACCGCAGCCTGCCGATTCGCCCGATGCTCGAAGTCCGCCCGCCCACCCCGGCCCATCAAGGCGTCTTCCAGGGCCAATGCCAAATCAAACCGGCCGAGTTGGGTCTCAAGCCGGGCGACGAAGTGGCCTATTGGGCCGAGGCCCGCGACAACAAATCGCCGGTCGCCGGCCGCGCCGAAACAAGCCGCCGCTGGATCACCATCGTCGAACCCCAGGCGAACCCGCCCCAAACCCCGCCGCAAAACGAGCAGCAACAACCAGGGCAAACCGATCAACAGAATCCAAACGAAGAGCAGGGCAGGGGGGCTGAACAAAATCAACAGCCGACCGACCAGTCGCAACAACAAAAATCGCCCGATCAGCCACGGCCCGGCGAACCTTCGTCCGACGAACAACAAGAACAACCTTCAGACGCACAACAAGACCAGCAGGGCACACCCGACGATCAACAACAAGAATCCGGCCCCAAGGACGCCGACCAACAAGAAAAACCAGGCGACCAAGGCCAGGCCGACTCATCACAAACCGACCAGAACTCGAACGACCAACAAGACCAAAACGCCCAGCCCGACGAAGCGAATCAAGAGCAACAAGAAAAGCCCTCCGAGCCCATCGACGGCGAAACCAATCCCGGCGACGTGATCCAAAAAGCGCTCGAACAACGCGAGAAGCAGCAACAAGAAAAGAATCAAACCAATCAGCCCCAACCACCCCAGAATCAGCAATCACAACCCGACCAACAACAGCAATCCGGCGAACAGCAACCCAATAATCCCTCGTCCGGTAAAGAGCAACCCGGCGATCGTCAGCCGGGCGACCAGCAGCCGGGCCAAAAACCATCCGACAAACAAAAGTCGGGCGACCAGAAGTCAGACAACGAACAGCCGGGCCAAGAGAATCCCGACGACCAACCCTCGAGCGAACCCAGCGACGGCCCGCAACAGCCCGGCCAAGAAAAATCCACCGAACCCCCGTCGGGCGATCAAGGACAAGCCAACCAAGGCCAAGGCAATCAGCCTTCCGACCAACAACAACCGGGCCAACAACCGGGCCAGCAACCAGGCCCACAAGGTTCAAATCCACCGTCCTCCGGCGGCCAATCCTCCGGCAATCGCGAGCCGAACCAACAAAATACTCCCGTAGGTCAGGCTGTGCCTGACAAACAGCCGAACGGCGGCGATTCCACCAACCAACAACCCGGCGCCCCAAACAAAACGTCCCAAGGCTCTCAAAACCAACAACCCGGCGCCTCGCGCGAACCGTCGCAAGGCACGTCGTCCCAACCAAGCGACGAACAGACCAAGCCCGGCGCCGGCCAACCCAAGCCAGACGACATTAGCCAAGCCCGACCGGGCGAGGGACCAGCCAATCCCGACGCTCCCCAAGTCGATCGGCCCGACAACGTCTCGCCCCAGGGCCCCGGCACCCCCGCGCCGAATGGTCAACCCGCCGGCGGCCAACCCAACCAACCTCAACCCGGCGACCAGGGCAGGGCAGGGCAGGGCGATCAAACTCAAAAAACCGAACCCGGCGAACGTCTCGATCCCGGCCAGATCGACCCCAACACGAACCTCCGTCCCGAGGGCTGGACCGACGAAGCGCCCAACGCCAAGGCCAACGTTCCTCAAACGCCCGACGGCGGCGGTCCTTCGACCGGTGGCGAGCCGGGCGGCGGCGGACCCGGCCAGGTCGCGCCGCGCCAGTCGTCCGACGTGCCGCGCGAGGATCCCTTCATCCGCGACTACGCCGAACGCCAAACCACACTCGCCATCGAGTATCTCAAAGACCAGTTGGCCAAGGACCGGCCCGACCAAGCGTTGCTCGATTCGCTCGGCGGCTGGACCCGCGACGACCTAGAGAAATTCACCCGCCGCTGGGAAGCCATGTTCCGCCAGGCCCGCGAGCAAGGCCCCGAAGCCGGCCGCGCCCGCGAGCAATTGGACGAAGCCCTAAAAAGCCTCGGCCTCCACCGCGGCCAATCGCAACTCGGCTCCGGCACGGCGGACGATAAACTCCGCCGCCTCCGCGCCCCCCGCCGCCTCGACGCCCCGCCCGACTGGGAAGAACAAATCCGCGCCTACCACCGCGGCATCGGCCGCGACCAATCCGAGCCGCGACCGTAAGGGAGCGGAGCAGCGGGCAGTGGGCAGCAGGCAGTGAGCCGTCATGGAGGGCCACGCTCGGAGCATGGCCGCCAGCCCTCAGGAGGCGGACGAAGCTCCATCAGGACTGTCTTTTGTTGGAAGAGATCTCTTCGCGGACCAGACGCGCCGCCAATCAAAGTGATCCGGGATTCTTAACTGGGCTATTCACGGCCTCGATTTCAACAGCGACGCGAAAACCAAGACGACCGTAAGCATGCGAGGGGCTCTTGGGCGGACCGGTTGCTTCTCTGAGGTGCTTTCTGGTCCATCCACGCGGCAGATACGTCGACGGCAGAACGCCGAAGAACTGAGATTCACGGAAGAACCCAATTGCTCCTTTGGACTGGTAGCGACCTTCGAGGCCGCCACGCGTAACTTTGGCGTTCTTGTATTTTTCCGCCTCCATCGGGTTGCTTGGCCCCCGAGGGTTTACCTTCGGCGATTTCGCATAATACCGCGGATCGTACCAGTCGGAACACATTTCGTCCATGTACCCGATCAGGTCGCAGACTCCCTCGGGCGTAGCGCCCTTGGGAAAATTGCCAACCGGAAGAGTGTGCGGTTTGCCTGAACGCCACGTTCGCCAGCACCAGACCCTACTCTCCAAATTCTTTTCACTGTCGCCCCAAGGAAACTTTCTCCCTTCCTTTCCCCGGCATGCGTACTCCCATTCCGCTTCCGTCGGCAAGCGACACTTCCGCCCGGACTTTGCCGAAAGCCAGTCGCAGTATTTGCCGGCAATAAACCAGCTTTCGCCGGCGACGGCATCGTTTTCGGTACCCGGCGCACACGTCCATTTTCCATCGACCAGCGTGATGCTGGGTTTGACAATGGGAGAACGCACTTGGGAGAAAGGGTACTCCTCCGGCTGGACTCGCATTTCGTTCAAAAACCGGACAAACTGGGCGTTGGTGACAGGCGTCCGGCCAATGTGGAAGGAATATAGCTCGACAAGATGTTCCGGTCTTTCATCCTCGTTCTCGCCGTTGTTGCGGCCCATCGCATACTCGCCGCCGGAAATGAAGATGAACTCACCCAGTCCCGGTCCGAGTATCTCGTTGCTGTCGCGTCCATCAGCCTCCTCAATGTGGTCATCAACGCGAACCACGCCCGCATCCACTTCTTTTTTCGCCGGCGGTTCGCTTTCGGCTGGACTACCCGGGCAAAGGATCGCAACAGTCAGCAGAACCGTATAAGAGATTTTCATACCCCGTTGCTCCGTGGTTCGGTTGTGAATTCTGGAGCCAGGATCTCCGGCGGCGCGCCCCGCAGTCTGCCGCTGCCCGGCCACACCCTTGCTAGCGTTAATTCTATCGGGAGGGAGAACCCCAAC
>DATECS010000401.1:0-3688 GCA_035286785.1 Thermoguttaceae bacterium
TCGGTTTTTTATATGGTCGCGGCTCGGTTTTTTTATGCCGAAATTTTCAGACGCCTTCAACCCATCGTGGACATGCCGTGTCTATGGGGGTGTCGTCACCTCCACTTCACATGTCCACGCAAGCGTGGACATGGCACCCCACATTCGGTTCCCAACATCCGGCGCCCGATAGGCCCAGGAGAACTGCAAAGTCCCGTGTTCCAGGAGGCCAGACATTCCTGTCTGGCTGGGTTGGGCGAAAAAGACAGGCAGGAATGCCTGTCCTCCTGATCTTTCACAACTTTGCCGTTTCCCTGCGATAGGCCCGTGACGCTCGTCCCCGGGGGATTTTGTCGGTACAATGAGGATTTTGGCGGTGGGGAATTTGCCCGACCTGGGTCGTGGCCGACCCCTTGACTCACGAAACACAACGGAAGCTAGCAGCCATGTCTGCCGACAACCTCCCCAAGACCATGTTCGAGAAGATCTGGGACGCCCACGTTGTTGAAGCGCAACAGGGGCAACAGACGATCCTCTACATCGATCTGCAATTGGTCCATGAAGTGACCAGTGCCCAGGCGTTCGAGGGCCTGCGACTGGCCGGTCGCCGGGTGCGCCGGCCCGAGCGCACGGTGGCCACCGCCGACCACAATGTGCCGACGACCGACCGCTCGCTGCCGATTCTCGATCCGATCGCCAAGCGTCAGATCGACACGCTTCGGACGAACTGCCACGAGTTCGGCGTTCGGTTGTACGATCTGGACGACCCGAACCAGGGCGTCGTTCACGTGATCGGGCCGGAACTTGGACTGACCCAGCCGGGCATGACGATCGTCTGCGGCGACAGCCACACGGCCACGCACGGGGCGTTCGGCGCGTTGGCCTTTGGGATCGGCACGAGCGAGGTCGAGCACGTGCTGGCCACGCAAACGCTGCTTCAGTCGAAGCCCAAGACGCTCGAAATCCGCGTCGACGGGCGGCTGCGACCGGGCGTAACCGCGAAGGATCTGATTCTTTATGTCATCGGCCAAATCACGACTGCCGGCGGCACGGGCTACTGTATCGAATACACCGGCGAGGCCATCCGCTCGCTCGACATGGAGGGGCGCATGACCGTCTGCAACATGACGATCGAGGCCGGCGCCCGGGCCGGCATGATCGCGCCGGACGCGACCACGTTTGACTATCTCCGCGGACGCGACTTCGCGCCGGCCGATTTTGACGCGGCGGTCAAACGTTGGAAGCAACTGCCGACCGACAAAGGAGCCAAGTATGATCGAGTCGAGACGTTCGACGCCGCGGGAATCGAGCCACAAGTCACGTGGGGCACGAATCCCGGCCAGGTCGTCGGCATCGGCGGCGTGGTGCCCAATCCGGTCGATCTGGCTGATCCCACCGAGCAGAAAGCGGCGGCCGACGCGCTGCGTTACATGGACCTGAAGCCTGGTACGCTGATCGAAAAAATTTCCGTCGATCGTGTTTTCATCGGCTCCTGCACGAATGGCCGGCTTGAGGATCTTCGCGCGGCGGCGGCCGTGGTGCGCGGATACCACGTGGCCTCGGGCGTCGGCGCGATGGTCGTGCCCGGCAGCGGCCAGGTCAAACGCCAGGCGGAAGCCGAGGGGCTCGATCGCGTGTTCCTCGACGCGGGCCTCGAATGGCGAGAGCCGGGTTGCAGCATGTGCCTGGCCATGAATCCCGACCGGCTGGAGCCGGGCGAACGCTGCGCGGCGACGAGCAACCGCAACTTCGAGGGCCGGCAAGGCAAAGGCGGGCGGACCCACCTTGTCTCGCCCGCCATGGCCGCCGCTGCCGCCGTGACCGGCCATTTCACCGACATCCGCCGGTGGGAATATCGCTAGCGCTTTCTAATCACCAATCCCAAATCCCCAATCCCTCACCATGCTTCCCTTCACCCGCCACACCGGCCTTGTCCTCCCGATGGACCGGTCGAATGTCGATACCGACCAGATCATTCCCAAGCAATTCTTGAAGCGAATCGAGCGGACTGGGTTCGGCCAGTTCCTCTTTTTCGATTGGCGATTTCTCGACGACGGTTCGCCCAATCCCGAGTTCGAGCTGAACCGGCCCGAGTACGCGGGGGCGACGATCCTCCTTGCGCGGCGCAACTTCGGCTGTGGGTCGAGCCGCGAGCACGCGCCTTGGGCGCTGGCCGACTACGGGCTGCGGACGATTCTCGCTCCAAGCTTTGCCGATATTTTTTACAGCAACTGTTTCAAGAACGGCATGTTGCCCATCCGCTTGCCGGAGTCGGTCATCGACGATCTGTTCCGCCGCTGCGCTGCACATCCGGGCTATCGGCTGACTGTCGATCTTGAAAAACGATCCGTCACCGATCAATACGGTTTGTCGTTGCCGATCGAGGTGGACGAGCATCGCCGGCATTGTTTGTTGAACGGCTTGGACGACATTGCGTTAACCCTGGGCCACGAAGCGGCCATTGCCGCCTATGAACAGGCCCACGGCATTGTATGACCTTGCATGACCTTTTTTGAACACGCCATGATCGGCGTCGATGGGGCGTTGGCGCTTGGGCTATATCGTCGCTGGGGATGGCCTATCGTTGCGTTGGCCGCCGTCGAATCAATGTTGCCCGACTGGGACGGGATGACGCTTTGCCTTGGTCCGAGCGGTTATATCCAAGGGCACCGCGTCTGGGGACATGGTCTGCTGGTTGCCGGTCTGGTGGCCGTTGTCACATCGGCTTTGCTGTGGCGAGGGGATCTGATTCCGCGAGTCCAACGGGCATTGGGCCGACGATGGACTGTCTTTGCCGCTAAGGATTCGACGGATGCCATCGAGAGGAGTTGCTCGTGGCGAGATTGTCTTGTGTGGATGGTCGTGGGGCTGGTCGCGGCTTGGGGACATCTGCTGGCCGACGTTCTCTTTTCGATTGGTCGCCATTTGCCAATCTGGGGTGTGCCGCTTTGGTGGCCGTTTTCCCGACGCGAGTTCGCCTGGCCGATGATTGCCTGGGGCGACGTCGGCCCGACGATCATTCTGGCCGCCGGCATGTTCGCGATGGTTCGCCGGCCGCGAAGCGTTCAACTGATCGCCGCCGCCACGCTCGGCTTGCTGGCGGTGTACGTCGGCGTTCGTGGGTGGTTTCTGTAAGCCTTCTTGACCTGGGCGACTTTCTCTGGACCAAGATTTTTCTTTCGTCTGGGTTTTCGTTGGCCAGGGAGTCTTTTCTCTAGCCCAGGCGTTTACGCCTGGGATCACGGATTCCATAATAAGCGATCCTTTTTTCATCAGGCCCCGTTTACGGGGCCGTCCTGAACGGCGGGAGACGATCTGATGGCCCATGCCTTCCACCAACTCTTCTACCACTTCACCTGGTCCACCCATTTGCGAGTGGCCGCGATCCACCGCGACGACCCGCCAAATCTGTTATTCATCCCTGCCGCCTGAAGGCGGCGAAATGGAAAAACAACAATAATTTCATCCCTCGTCCCAGGCGTAAACGCCTGGGCTAGAGAAAAGGATGCGGATTCAACGCACCAGATACCGCAGGCGTAAACACCTGGGCTAGAGAAAATCGCCGTGGCTAGTGTAGTGCGTCAGAGTTCTTGGATCGTATTTTTGGCCGTTGTTTGTGTGCCACTGGCTTTGCCAGTGCTGGAAGAACGTGGAAAACACGACACTGGCAGAGCCAGTGGCACACCCAGAATAATGTTCCATCTGGCTG
>DATECS010000402.1:0-3697 GCA_035286785.1 Thermoguttaceae bacterium
GGGCGATGGCCGCCGGATCGTCTCGCCGCAAGATCATTCGATGGTCGAGCTGCTCATCGACCCAGCCTTGGACCACGCGGCGGATCTCCGTGAAATCGAGGACCATTCCTTGCGCGTCCAAGTCCGAGGCGCCCAAGGTGATCTGGATCCGGGCGTTGTGGCCGTGGAGATGGGCGCATTTTCCCTGGTAGTCCAACAATCGGTGGCCATAGCAGAAGTTGATTTCGCGGGTCACTTGGAACATGGCGGGACTCCGTGGGCGAGGGCGGCATAAAAGGTCGGATCGTCGAGACCAGCCGCGCGGAACGCTTGCTTGCGTTCGGCGCACTTATTGCACGCTCCGCAATGCGCCTCGTCGACCGGCGAAAGGCACGAGAAGGTGTATTCGAGCGGCAGCCCTCGGCCTAGGCGGACGACTTGGGTTTTGTCCATCCGCGCGAAGGGACGCGATAAGTGAATGGATCGGGCGGGCGGACCGTTCAACGCGGCTTCGAGGTGATCGAAAAAGGCGTCGTGGGCGTCGTCGAAGGGGCTGGTGCCAAGCACGCCCAAGGCCAACTCGTCGATCTCGTGCAACTGGCACCAAACGGCCGCCTTGACGACCAACAGGACGTTGCGGCCCGGCAGATAGACGGCCTCGTCGGGGGTCGAGGCGTCGGGAATTCCGGTGCCGGTCACGCTCCAATGGTCGGCGTAAAGGTCGGCCAGGGGCAGGTCGAGCACGACGGGCGGGGCAACGCGGGGGGAGGCCAGGGCCTCGACAAACCGCCGAGCGGCCCGAAGCTCCTCCCTCTGCCAGGTGAGGCCGGAACGGATGAAAATGGGCGTCACGTCGAGGTCGCGCCGCAGGAGGTCGCCGACGAGGATACCGCTGTCCAGACCGCCGCTGAACAGGACGGCGACGGGTCGGCGGGGGGAGGAGGTGGGCATGGTAGTCGGTAGTCGGTAAATCGTAGGTCAGGCTGTGCCTGACAAATACGATTGCATGTTGCTGAGATTATCTGTCAGGCACAGCCTGACCTACGGGGGTTTGGGGGTTCCTCAATTAAGCTAATTTTAGGGGGTGGGGATTCCTCGGGAAAGGGCTTGGAACGGGGCGAGGTGGGTGGAAGGTGGCCTTGCACGGGGTTTCGGGCGTCGGTACACTCCCGCCGCCGAGCGGACCCTATTTATCCCGCTGGGGACTCCTCGCGGCAAGTCTTTTCACGAAAAGCAGTTTGGCATCGCCGGCGGTAGCGTCGGCGCGGCGGATTCCGATTATGCGGGTTGGAATCAGGCCGTGTCGGCGAGCCCCCCCGGGCGGGTCGTTTTTCCTTGCAATGCGAAGCTGGGGACCTTAGAATGAGTCTATGGCTCCCGGCCGACTTTACGTGCCTCTTGAGGTGAACCATGAAAATTGTCGCGCTGGGTTGCCTGGCGGTCGTCGTATTGGCCGTGTTGTTCTTGGCGGCGTCGCCCGACGGACGGACGGCGTGGGGACAACAGGCGGCGCCGGGTGGCGCGGGATTTTCGGATCGAGGGTTGATCGTACTCGGCGAGACGATCGAGCAACGTTATCAGCAGTTGACGGTCATCGATCCAAAACGTGAAGTGGTCAGCGTGTATCACGTGGATCTCACCAGCGGAACCATCGCCCTTTGCAGCGTCCGGAACATTCACTGGGACCTGCAGATGTCGGACTACAACGGCCAGAAGCCGTTGCCGCGAGAGATTCAAGCGTTAATGGAACAGAGGTAAAGGTAAATCCGCATGGCGATGAAGTTCTACAACGTCGAGAAGGCAGCCGAGCTCTTGGGGATCACGCCCGCCGAAGTCAACGCGATGCGCGAGCAACAGAAGCTGCACGGTTATCGCGACGGCGCCGACTGGAAATTCAAAGCCGAGGAGATTGAGGCGCTCGCCGCCCAGAAGCCGGCCGCCGCGGGCGAGGAAGGCGACGACGAAGACGTGCTGTTGACCGAAGTGGAATTGGGCCAGGTGAACCCGAGCGCCTCGGGCACGATCCTGGGTCCGCCGCCGGCCGACGCGCTGGGCTCCTCGCTTTCGGGGTTCGAGGATCTTGACTTGTCGCTGGCCGACAGCGGCCTGGACATGTCGGGGCTGGACTTGTCGTCGGTTTCGAGTTTGACGGGCAAGTCGGAACTCGACATGAGCACCGCGGGGATGGACGACGACGACCTTGTGCTGGGAGCGGGCGGAAGCGGCGCCGGAAGCGACTTGACCGTCGGAGGGGACAGCGGAATTTCGTTGTTGGACCCGTCGGACAGCGGACTTTCGCTGGAAGAGCCCCTTGACTTGGCCGGGGCCAGTCATGACTCGCTCGCCTTGAGCGACGAGATGCTCGTGCCGGCGAAGAAGGGTGGAAGCGAGGCGCCGACCGAGCTGGGCAGCGACAGCGATTTCAAGCTCACGCCGATGGACGAGGTCATGGAAGGCGAGGAAGACAGCAGTTCGCAAGTGATTGCCCTGGACGAGGGAGAAGACTCGGACGAGTTGATGGGCGTCACCCCGATGCTCGACGGCGACGTGGGCGATTCGTTTTCGGCCGCGCCGTTGGACCTGGGCGGCGGGGCGATGGGCGACGCCTTGGCGCTCGAATTGCCGGCCGCGACCGTGACGCCGGCGGCGACGGTTGATTTCAGCGCGGCGCACGCCCAGGCCGCCGGCGGCGCGGCCGGCGTGATGCCGGAAGCGCCCTATACGACGTTGAATATCGTGGGGCTGGCGTTCTGCACGATCGTTTTGTTCGTGGTCGGCATGATGATGTACGACCTGGTGCGCAACATGTGGAGTTGGAACCAGCCGACGCCGGTCAATAGTTGGTTGATGGATCTTATCTGGAGAAGGTAATCGGGCGGACGGCGCCGTGGGCCTGAATTCGGCGGAGCCGAGGGCCCAGCCGCGGTTTGTGTCCGCGATTCGAAAGGAGTCGAATCATGGCAACCCTTCATCGATGGTTTTCTCGCGCGCTCTCGACGGCGCTTGTTCTCTGCGCGTCGGGCTGCATGGTTCCCAGCAGCCGGGTGGCCGAACTCCGCGTGCAGAACCAGAACCTGGCCGAGCAGAATCGGGCCCAGTTGGCCGAGATCGAGAATCTTCGGGTCCACTGCCGCGAGGCCGAGGACCAAGTGCGCCGGACGCAAGACAAGCTGGCCCTGTTGGAGGAGCGAGTGGGGCTGGACGGTCAAAAAGTCGCCAGCTACGAGTCGGAAAGCGAATCGCTCCGCCGCGAGTACGTCGACGCGATGAACGGCCGGCCGTGGCTTTCGCCCGCCGATCATGAACGGCTCGCCCGATTTTCGCAAGAACATCCCGAGTTGAAGTTCGATCCGCGGACGGGCATCGCCAAGCTGGACAGCGACATTTTGTTCGACAGCGGCGGCGCGGAGCTGAAGCCGGGCGCGGAGGAAATGCTCCGCAAAGTCGCCAAACTCCTGAACAAGCGGGACGGCCGGGACTTGCGGCTGATGGTGGTGGGCCATACGGACGACCGGCGGATCGCGAAGGCGCCGGGCCGCGAGATGTATCGCAACAACTTCGACCTGAGCTCGGCCCGGGCGCTGGCCGTGGCCAACCGATTGCAGGGTTTTGGGCTGCCCTCCGAGCGGATCGGGGTGGCGGGATTCGGGGCGCACGAACCGGTGGCGGCTAATTCATCGGGACGGGACCGGTACAAGAATCGGCGGGTCGAGATTTT
>DATECS010000403.1:0-11372 GCA_035286785.1 Thermoguttaceae bacterium
CGATCATCTCTTCCTTGTGTTTCTTGAGCAATTTGGCCATGGTCGACTCGATCCGTTGCGTGGCCTGCTCGACCGTCTCGCCGGCCGGCGGCTGCACGTTGTCGGGCTGCTCCTGCCACTGGCGATAGGCCCGGGGATACTTCCGCCGAATCTCCTCCACTCGCATTCCTTGCCACAGTCCGTAGTTCAGATTGGTCATCCGGTCGAGCTTCTTGCACTTGACGTCCAGCGACTCGGCCAACGCCCGGGCCGTTTGAAGAGACGGCTCGGACGGCGGCGCATAGACCACCTCGATGGGCATTCGGCTCAACTCGTCGACGAGCTTCGCCACTTCGGCGTTGCCCATCGGACATAAAGGAACGTCCAGGTCGCCCTGGACCCGCTGCTGCTGATCGTAGTCGGTCGCGCCCGGCCGAACAAGGACGATTTGTGTCATGTTTTCTTCTTCACGATACAATTATGTGTCCTGCCGCGAGCCCGCTAAAGCGGTCAATTCGGCAAGACGTTGAGAATAATCTTCAAAGCGGAAAAACGCCGTGCCTGCGACGAGCATTTGCGCGCCGGCTGCCGCGCAGGGGCCGATCGTCTCGTCCCCCACGCCTCCGTCGACCGACAGCAAAAGCTTTTCCGGTCCCACGGCCCGAAGCCGCCGGAGCTTTTCCAACGCGACCGGATCAAACTTCTGCCCGCCGAAACCCGGCATCACGCTCATCACCAAAACCAGGTCGCACCATTCGAGGTACGGCTCGACGGCCGCCACCGGCGTCGGCGGGTTCAGCGAAAGCCCGGCCGCCGCGCCCAGCGATCGAATCCGTTCCAGCAACGCCCGCGGGTCCGGCTCGACCTCGATGTGAATAGTCAAAAAATCGGCCCCCGCCTTGCGGAACGGCTCGATATAACGCTCCGGCTCGGAAATCATCAGGTGGACATCCAACGGCACGCGGCTCACCCGGCGAATGGCCTCGACCACGGGCACTCCAAAACTCAGGTTGGGCACGAAATGCCCGTCCATGATGTCCAAGTGGAGCACCTGGGCCCCCGCCTCCTCCGACCGGCGGACTTCCCGCTCGATATTGGCGAAATCGCACGCCAACATCGACGGCGCGACAACCGGCGCGGCCCGGTGGAGCGTGTCGATTTGCGCGGTGGAATTACCAACCATGAAAGTGCGGCCAAAGGAGGACAGACATTCCTGTCTGTCAAAGACAGGACGCATGAGACGACAGAAGAATTCTGCGATAGATTCCCAGGCGGGTTGACCCGTCTGCTCACCGTTCCATGCGTCTAGAACAATTATAGAGGAACCACACGTGGCTTCCCCCCTTCCACCACAAGACACCGGAGGTCACGTAGGAAAAGACTTATTGTAACAAGCCGCCCGCCCGCCGTCTGCGCCGTTTCGACTTTATCGATCCAAGTGGGTGGGCAGAAACAACTTGTGACGCTGCAAATCCCCGTGGATTCCCCCCTGAATAGGCGTAGGTCAGGCTGTGCCTGACAGATGGTGGGCAATGGCTGTCAGGCACAGCCTGACCTACGCCTGCGGGATAAACTTTCCGTTCAATTTGCGTCCAGCGTCTCGCTCTCGGGCAAATCGGCCAAGCTCTTCAGTTCGAACAGTTCCAGGAATCGCTCCGTTGTGCGATAAAGCGGCTTTCGCGGCTTCTCGGCCGAACGTTCGACGCGCAACAGCCGCCGACGCACCAATTGGCACAGAATGTGGTGACTGGGTTTGTTGCGCAACCGGTTGACCTGATCGGCCGCCAATGGCTGGCGATAGGCCACGATGGCCAACACGTCGATCGCCGCCTGGGAGAGCCGTGCCTCGCGTATTCGGCCGTAAAACTTCTCGCGGACCCGATGAAAGGCGTCGTCCAGCGTCAGCCGAAACCCGCCCGCATCGTCAACCACGCGATAAGGACATCCGTTCTGTTCGTAGCTCCGATTCAACTCGCCGACCAATACGGACACGTCACGCGGCTCGACGTCGCGCATCAGCGACGCGGCCCGTTGGCTCTCCAGCGGCTGATTCGCCGGATCGCCGACGAACAACATGGCTTCGAGAATGGTCCGCGGATTGATCGGGCAAACGTCGTCCTTCTCCGCCGCCGTGGCCGGCCCCGAAAACAACGAATCCGCCGTGCCCGCAGCTGTCTCTTCGGCCGACATGGAAGCCGTTTGAGAATCGGTTTCCGTCGGTCCCGTGGAATCCGCCTCGTCCGCGTCCGTCTGGTCCCGTGCCACCCCGTCAGCCGCCCGCTGGCGAGCCAGGGCCTCTGCAAACGCCTCGCTCAACGAGCGCAGCGAGAGTTCCTGGGGCTGATCTTCTTCCGGCGTTGCGTCAGACACGTTCGACATGCAAGAACTATAGGCACTTGCCCCATCTCGAAGCAAGCCCGTTTGCCCTGCCCACCAAATTCTCCTCTGCCTACTGCCTACTAAACCGGAATACCCTCAAGAAGCTCTTCCTGCCGTGCCGCCACCTGCCGCCGCATCGACCCGAGCTGCGATTGAAACTCAGGCGGCACGGTCTCCAACCCCACCCGCCGCAACACTTGATTCAACCGTACCATCAACGTCCCATCCTCCAGATAATCCCAAAGAAACCGCTCGCGGGCGACCGCCCGAATCATCTCGGCCAGATGCCGGCTAGGCCGCGGGGCCATTTGGTTCAGCGCCGTCTGCACCGCGTCGGCGTCCACCACGGCCAACGCACGATAATAAGCTTCAAGCCGCTCGGGCCGCTCCGCAATGAGTGCCGCATCGAGCAGCACCTCGACCAATAGATGTGCCAAAAACCTCGGCCGCGGGCCGGCGTCGCCGTCCAGGGCTTCCCGAATTGCCGCCGCCAACCCCAGATTCAACTCGACAAACGCCCGCGTGCCGTGAAACCGCAGGTCGTCGCGAAAGTGTTGCAATATCCCCCGCGCCACGTCCGCTTGGACCGGATCGTCATGATCGACAAACGCGGCCACATGCTTCGACCGCACCCGCACGTCCCGATCCACCACCATGAGCATATCCGGCACGCCCGAAGCGACGGCCAAATACGGCCGATCGAGAAAGTGCATGGCGTGGGCGAAGTAGTTCATCGGGCAAAACGTGTTTTCAGCGAGGCGGAAACCTTATGAGTGTCCGTGTCATTGGGCACCTGTCGGCTTGGCGAAGGTGTCCTCCGGCAATACTTTCAGTACCTTGAACTTCTGAAGCACAACCTTCGTGGTCTCTTTGCCCTCGAAAAGTCCAATTATTCGGTGAGGAATAGCTATCCCGTCAACAGACCGGAAATCAGAATACACTTCTGTTTCAATATGGATTTCTGGCCCTTGTAATGATCCGCAATCATGTTCGACCTGAACAAGATAGCCGGTTTTGATGTCGAAGAAGAACCGACTGTGTAGACCAGCGGATTTGCCAGGCACTTCGATTGCAACAAGATGGTCTTGACCGTTCCTGGATCCAGGAGCAACCAATACCCCCTTCGCGTCCTTGAGTTCTAGAAGCTGCTTCAAGAAGGATAAAGGAAAAAGGCGGTCAGGACGTAAAACATGCAATGCCACTGGACTTCGCTTGACGCTCCCGTCGTCCTCGATGTTCCAAGCTTCTTTTCCCATACTCATAAATCGCATGTGCCGCTTGACACCATTGACTTCGGTGTAGATATCCCGACGGAACTTGTCCGGCAGTTCAAATACGTCAACCCAGGTTGTCGTCGGCTGGAATTTGGAATAGAATTTTTGGCTGATTCGGCCCTTGCGAACTCTCTGGATCCGAGCTTCACCACCGTGTGACCTTATCGCTTTCGCGACAATCGCGGAAGGGTTAGCCTGATCGACCGCTGGCCTCGTGGTGACTGGAGACGCCTGATCGCTGTTGCGTGCCTCTGTCAGTGGCTCCCCTTCGTCGAGGGTGCTAGCATTACACCCAAAAACTGGACACAAAAACAAAAAACACAACCACGTCATGCCACGCCACCGTCGCAGGGCTGTTTGAGCCGTGTTTAAATTGTTTCCGCCCATCGTGTCCCCTCCTTATTGCATATTTGCCAGTGAATCAAAATTGAGCATTCCGAATGTTACGAATAGTCGGGACATATACACATACCCCTACGTATCGTAACTCGCAAACGACCATGTATTAAGCCCATCAATCGGATATGGCGGCTCACTCCAAGTGGTTTAACGTCCAAGAAGGGCAATACAACCCCAGCACACGCCCATTTGTGCCTTTCAGTCCGTAGAGATCAAAAAAGGACTCACGTCGAATTGACGTAAGTCCTTGTTGGGTAAAAGTGCGGGAAACAGGACTTGAACCTGCATGACCATTATAGTCACTAGGCCCTCAACCTAGCGCGTCTGCCAATTCCGCCATTCCCGCGGGCAGTTTTTCGATTGGGTGGCCGGCCCCGGGGGGCCAACGCCAAACCATCCAGTCTACCCGGCCCAAATCCGCCGTCAAGTGGGGGAGCCGATCGGCGTGGATTCAACGATTTTCCGAGCCGCGCTCTGTGAGGGAGCGGTTGTGGCTCGTGACGCTCAAAATCCGCTCCCTTACGGTCGCGGCTCGGTTATGCATTGCCCGTCCGGCGGACGACCAGAATCGCCCGATCCCGCTTTTCCGGGGCGAGGGCATGTGACAGAAGCCGCTCCCGGGCGATTTCGACCATATCTTCGGCCGAGGCGTTGACGCACGAAACGAGCGATTCGGCGATCCCCCCTTCACCCAGCGGGCGGCCCTTGGGGTCCGTCGCGTCGCGCACTCCGTCGCTGAAGATCACGAGCGATTCGCCCGGCTTCAGTTCATAGTGCTGGGCCTGGTACTGCGTCTCGGGACTCACGCCCAACGCGGTCGAGGGTTGGCTGAGCGATTCCCAGCCGTCGGGCCGAATGACGATCACGCCGAGCTGGCCCGCCGACGCGAAATGGACTTCGCCCGTGGCCGTCTCGACCAATCCGGCCAGCAGATTGGCCGACTGATCGCCCGCCGAGCCGGTCCACAGCGTCAGATTGACCTGGCCCAGCAGTTGCTCCGCGCGGCGTTGATACTGGGCGTGGCTCCGCACGGCCGCCTTGACCGCGCCGGCCGTCAGCGCCCCCTCGAGGCCGTGCGTGGCCGCGTCGCCCAGGGCCACGGCCATCCGTCCCTCAGGCAGGCAGAACCAATCGAAGAAATCGCCGCCCAGCCGATCGGCTTGTGCCGCCCAACCGGCCGTTTCCCAGCCGTCCAACAGCGGCGCCACCGTGGGCAACGAACCACGCTGGGTACGTTCGGCCGCCGCAAGCTGGTGGCCCCAATAATTTCCTCCGGTCCGCTGGCTCAACAGCATTTCCCGTTCGATGTCGGCGGCCAGCCGGCCCGCGCTCACCTCGATGATATTGGTCTGCTGGCTGTTAAAGTCGCGTTTTTCCCGGCTGAAAATCCAGAGCGTGCCCAGGATGGTCGTCGGCGAGGACACGGGCACGCACACGGCCGCCGGATAATCCTCGGGCACGTTCCAGCGTTCCATGATCTTCGTGTCTTCAAGCACCACGGCGTGGCCCAGCATGGCTTCGAGATCGGCCATTGCGCCGGCCAACGGCCGGGCCGGCATGCGCAACCGGCTCCGCGGAATTCCCCAGCACGAGCGGAGTTTCAGCTCGCTGGTGGCTTCATCCAACAGATAGAGCGCGGCCGCATGGGCTCCGACCGCTTCGGCCCCGCCTTTGAGCACCGCTTCGAGCCGCTCGGCCAGATCGCACCCGCCGCTGCCCAAGGGCGCCGGCGTGGCCTCGACGGCCAGCTCGGCCTCGCGCTGGCGCAGGGCCCACTCGGTCTCGGCCAACTCTTGATACATCCCGTCGAGGGCCGTGGCCAGTCGCTCGGCGGCCTTTTGCTCGACCTTCGGCGCGTCGGAAACGTCCCAATCGGGAGTGTCCGAAGTCGAGCCGGCTCGACCCAGGCTGAGGTGTCCCGGAGTTGTTCCGTCTCCCGGGTTGGCCGGGGTGGACCACGTCAGGCTGGCACGGCGGTTCGACTTCGGACCGGGAATTCGTTCAAGCGGCCACCCGGTCGCCTCGCGGAACGCGGCAAGAACCTCGGTGAGGCTCGTGATCGCTTCCTCCGGCTTGCGAGGCGGCACGTCGGCCGGTTGTTCCCTATAAACTCTCAGGTAGGCGATTTCGTTTTTGACCACGTTGTCACACCGGGGCTTCTTGCTAGTCGTGTGTGTTCAGGTTCGGCGGCGTCACTACAACCGATACAAAGCGACGTCCTTGCCGGACAATGCTTCTCGCCGCCCGTTGCCCACCTACCGCAAGCGGCAGAGTTTAACATCGGAAGATGCGGCCAGACCCGTGAGGCGGGCGTCGGAAGGGGGAATCTGCGCGGTTGAAACGATCCGAATGGCCGAGACCTTTGTTTCCGCCCCCACCCAGGAGGAAAGCCAGTCCAGGAGGACAGACATTCTTGTCTGTCATGGGACTTGTCTGTCATGGGCGACTGTTGCCCGATGATCGACAACCGTAGGCTTCCGCCGACGGCTATGATCTTCCGGGCTGGACTATCTCGGAACGATTCTTCCGCTCCGGCTACTTGGCAACCTCCATGGCCGCGGCGCGGACAAAATCAGAGAGTCCGCTAAACCCTTTCCGCTTTGCAGTAGCCTCTAGCAACGTTTTTTCTTCCGCGGTCAGGCGAACGTTCACCTGGGCCGTGCGGGTGCCTTCCCTTGCGGGAGTCGGGGGCCTTTGGCCTTGCTCGAGCACATAGGCAACCCAACCGACAAACGCTTCTCGGGTATCTTGCACGCATTGGTTCACCGTCTTGCCATCGCCGTGGATATTCGGAAGTTCCAGCCCACGGCCGTACCAGTGATCGTTCTCGAAGGCCAAAATGACTTGGTACTGCTCGGCAATTTTTTTGGCCGTGGCAAGAATAGCCCGATCAAACGGCCGATCAATCGCCTCGGCAGGCTTTTTCGACCTGACGGACATAATACGGTTTTACCTTTCCTTGTTGGACGGGTTCTCCGAATCGCTTGTGTCCCGCTGCACGACCCGCACGTACTCGGCCGCGAAGAAAAACACGCAACTGGCGATGTAGATCCAGAGCATCACGGCCATCAGCGAGCCGACCACGCCGTAGGCCGTGTACTTATTGCCCAGCAACAACAGGCCGAGCACCTGGCGGCTGATTTCCCAGAGCACGGCCGCCAGCACGCCGCCCCGCGCCGCCGCTCGCCACCAGACGTGCGTCCGCGGCAGCAGCTTGTAGACGAGCATCAAGAGCACGCTGTTGATTACCAGGCTAATCGCGAGTCGGCCCGACATCCAGAGGAGGTGACCTCCGTGGAGATCGGCCACCCAGGGCCGCAGGGCCGACGCGACCGTATCGGCCACGAAGGCCGCCCAGATCAACAGCCCCAGGCCCGAGAGGATCAGAAACGCGCGAAGCCGGTGCAACAGGGCGTCGCGGACGGCCCGAAGAAACGTCCGCCCGTGCCGCGAGGTCGTGCCCCAGATGCGGTTCATCGCCACGTCCAACTGCGTGAAAATGCCAATGGCCGCCAGCAGCAAAACAAATAACCCCAACGGTCCGCCGATCGAGGCGTTGGCTTGAATCTCGGCCAAGGCGCTCTGAACATGATCGGCCAAGAGGGGCGATGTGTTCTCGGCCAACACGCACAATAAACGATCCTGCGAGTCCTGCGCCCCGACCGAGTAGCGTAGCGTGAACCCAAACACCGCGATCAACAACAGAAGCAAGGGAAAGAACGAAAGCACGGCATAATAGGCCATCGACGCCGCCGTCAAATCGGCCTCGTTATGTCGCCACGCCAGCCACGTCTGATGAAGCTGACGAATCCGAGTGTTGAACCAACGTGCCATGGCGGTTTTCATTTATTTGGAACCACAGATGGACACAGATGAACACAGATAAAAGCAAAGCTGTGATGATGAACGCCAGAGATGAAAATCACATGATCTACTATCGATCTGCCTTGCCTTTCGAACGAATGAACAACATGAAACCAAGAACAACGCCAAGGAACACAACAATGATTCCAAGCAACGGCCGAGTGAGACATACGACCAAGAGCACAGCCAAGATGCCCGGTCCGAACAAGAGAAGCAAATTGGCGGCAAGCTCTCCTCTTCGCATGACATCATCCCCCCCTTTCCCGAAAACCTCCGTGTCCTCCGTGACTCCGTGGTAAGTCCTTCAACGTCGAGCAGGCTCGACGGCTAACCGACTACCGACTACTAAAAATCCGCACTTCCCGGCGTGCGTGGGAACGGAATCACGTCTCGGATGTTGCCCATGCCGGTGATGAACTGAATGGCCCGTTCCAGGCCGAGTCCGAAGCCCGCGTGGGGCACCGTGCCGTAGCGGCGCAGGTCGCAGTACCACCAGTAGTTCGCGGCGTCCAGCCCCTGCTCGGCCATGCGTGTTTCGAGCACGTCGAGCCGTTCCTCGCGCTGGCTGCCGCCGATGATCTCGCCCACCTTGGGCACAAGCACGTCCATCGCCCGGACCGTGCGTCCGTCGTCGTTGCACTTCATGTAAAACGGCTTGATCGAGCGCGGATAGTCGTACAAAATCACCGGGCACTTGAAGTGCTTCTCGGTCAACCACCGCTCGTGCTCGGCCTGCAAGTCATTGCCCCAGGCCACGGGAAACTCGAACGTTTCGCCCGACTTTTCGAGCAGACCGACCGCCTCGGTGTACGATAGCCGCACGAAATCGCTCGCCACGATGTGCCGGAGCGTTTCGAGCACCGTGTTGTCGATCCGCTGGTTGAAAAACTCCATGTCCTCCGGGCAGCGATCCAACACGTCGCGGAAAATCCGCTTCAAGAACCGCTCGGCCAGATCCATGTTGTCGGTCAACTCGAAGAAAGCCATCTCGGGCTCGACCATCCAGAACTCGGCCAGGTGACGCGACGTATTGGAATTCTCCGCGCGGAACGTGGGCCCAAAGGTGTAAATCTTGCCAAGCGCGCAGGCAAATATTTCGCCCTCCAACTGACCGCTCACGGTCAAATAGCTGGGCCTATCGAAGAAATCTTGCTCAAAGTCGATCACCCCGTCCTTCTTCGGCGGGTTGGCCAGGTCGAGCGTCGTGACCTGGAACATCTCGCCCGCCCCTTCGCAGTCGCTCGCCGTGATGATGGGCGTATGGACGTAGAGAAAGCCTTCTTCCTGGAAGAAATCGTGGATCGACCGGCACACACAATTCCGCACCCGGGCAATCGCGCCGAACGTGTTGGTCCGCGGCCGAAGATGGGCGATCGTTCGCAAAAACTCGAACGAATGACGTTTCTTCTGCAGGGCGTAGGTCTCGGGATCGGCCGTGCCGTGGAGCACCAGCGACGTGGCCTCGACCTCCGTGGCCTGGCCCGCCCCGGGCGACGCCTTGACTAGTCCGACAACCGAAACACTACATCCGGCGGTCAACCGCTTGACGTCCGCCTCATAGTTGGACAACCCGGCCGGAGCGATCACCTGGATGCTCCCCATCGACGAGCCGTCGTTCAGTTCGATGAAGCTAAACCCGGCCTTGGAGTCGCGCCGCGTACGGACCCAACCCTGCAACAACACCTCGCGGCCAACCGCATCGGCTTTTCGCGCCGCCGCGACGGATATTCTTTCAGCCATAATTCTTCCTTATGTAGGCCGGGTCGTGACCCGGCGCGATCCGGTTCCTCGATTGCCGGGTCGCGACCCGGCCTACATTCACCTCTCGCGGAGCGAGAGGAATACAAAACCTCAATGAAACCCTTTGGCCGCCAGCCAGCGTTCGGCGTCCAGGGCCGCCATGCAGCCGGTGCCCGCCGCCGTGATTGCCTGGCGGTAATAGTCGTCGGCCACGTCGCCCGCCGCGAAAACGCCCTCGATGCTGGTGTACGTCCGCCCGGGCCGCGTCCAACGGACGTACTTCTTCTCCGTCATTTCGAGCTTTCCGCCAAGAAACGCCGTATTGGGCGTGTGGCCGATCGCCAGAAAGACGCCCGTCACGTCCTTGGTCACGTCGGGCCCGCCCTTGGTGCTCGTCAGTCGCACGCCGGTCACGCCGTCCTTGTCGTTGCCGAGCACTTCAGTCAGCGTGGTGGACCAGAGCACTTCGATCTTTGGGTTGTCCATCGCCCGTTGGGCCATGATTTTGGACGCCCGAAGCTCGTCGCGCCGATGGATCATGTAAACAGTCGAGGCAAATTTGCTCAGGTAGTCGGCCTCTTCGACCGCCGAGTCGCCGCCGCCGACCACCGCGAGCGGCTTGTTCCGGAAACGCGGCAAGGCCCCGTCGCACACGGCGCAGGCGCTCACCCCGCGATTTTTGAACGCTTCCTCCGAGGGCAACCCCAGGTAGTTGGCCCGCGCGCCGGTGGCCACGATCACGGCCAATGCCCGATGGGTTTCCCCCTCCGAATCAGTCAACGTGAACGGGTGGCCCGTGAAATCCACTTCGACGATGTCCCGCGTGACGACCCGCGTGCCAAAATTCTTTGCCTGTTGACGCATGAGTTCGACGAGTTCCGGCCCGGTCACCCCGTGCTTGGAGTGGTCGTCCATCATGGCCCGTTGATTTTTTTCGATCGCGCTGTCGAGAAAAGCCCCCAGGTCGCCGGCCGGAAAGCCGGGAAAATTTTCGACCTCGGTCGTCAGGGCCAACTGGCCCAGCGGCAAGGTGCCCGCCATGCGGTTTTCCTCGGTCACGGCTCCCTCGAAGACTAGCGGGCTCAAATTGGCCCGTGCCGCGTAAATAGCGGCCGTCCAGCCCGCGGGGCCGCTACCGATGATAATGACTTTTTCCACGTCGGCCACGCCAATCCTCCCAATGTCTTGCGTCCGTTGAAAACGTCAATTATAGGGCTTGGCCCAACCGGGTCCATGCCCCGACGCCGGGTGGCACCGCAAGAAAACCGAGCCGCGACCGTGAGGGAGTGGTTGCAGCTTGGTAGGCGTTTCACCGCTCCCTAACGGTCGCGGCTCGGATTCGGATTGCTCTGATCCGGGTGCGTCAGCAGCCGGTACCAGCATCGTAGCGTGTCCAGCGTGATGACCAGCGTTAGCAGGAGCATGATCGCTCCCAACAGGCACGCCATTTTCATCAAGAACATCTGCGTCGAGTCCGTGCCGGGAGCGTGCCACCACGTCAGGATGCTCTGGACGCTGGCCGTCACCGTGGTGACCAGGGCGAACACGAACGGAATGCCCGTGCAGAAGGCGTACTTCCGTTTCGTCGCGTGCCGCAGCAGGTAGGTGGTGCCGACGGCCAGGGCGATCGTGGCGAGCAATTGATTGGCGATGCCCAGCATCCGCCAGAGCGTTTCGAGATTGCCGATATACAGCAGCCCACCCCACAGGCCGCACACCACGAGGCTCATCGTCACG
>DATECS010000404.1:0-5413 GCA_035286785.1 Thermoguttaceae bacterium
GCCGATCGACACGAGCCATTTAAGCCCGTTGGGCCAAGCCGTGTCGAAGGCATGCCGGCGGATACCCTATGGCCGGACCCGTACCTACGGCCAATTGGCGGCCGAAGTGGGCCACCCCCAGGCCGCGCGGGCAATCGGCCGGTTCATGGCGTCCAATCGCGTGCCGATCCTCGTGCCGTGTCATCGTGTAGTCGCGGCCGACGGCCGGTTGGGCGGATTTAGCGCTCCCGGCGGCGTCGCGTTCAAACGACGACTTTTGGAAATGGAGTCTCGGGATTCCTAGGCGTGTCGTTTGTGTCTGATTGATTCCGCTCGCGGCGTCACTTCATCCTTGCCACGGCAACAGCCTTGATGGCACCGACGGCAAAGGGCGATGACGACTGAAACTCGACCACCAGCTTGCCATCCTTGCCGACACGGGCGACACCCAATGAAAAAACATTGTTCTTCAAGTCGACGTGGTCCACGATAAGAACTTTTTGTCCCTTTAGTCCGATTTTCACCGGCCCGCCGTCGGGCTGAGGAAAAAGCTGAACGTCAACTCGATAATCGCCCGGGATGAAATGGAAGACTTCCACCGTCACGGGCCGATCCGCCGGCTCGATTCGCAACACACCGCCGCTCCGCACGTCGCGGTAGCTGGTAGTAATCGATCTGGCCGCATACCCAGCGCGACGAAGATCCGGTTCCAATACCGTGGCATTCAAGGCGTAACTCCCGTGTTTCGAGGGCGTTTTTGGCCGGTGAATTCGCGGCTGAAAATCCTCTCCAACCGGCAGTGATGCTCGACGTCCGATCGGCTGGAGTTGATACCAATAAGCCACACTCGAATAGTCGTTCGCAACTTTTTCCCGCCAACAGTGTTCGATCGTTACGCGAATGGACTTTTTAAATCGGACGGGATCCGGAATGTGGAAACGATAAACCGAGGTCTGCGTCCACCCGTCGGGTAATTTTCCGTCTAACAGCGGCAAACCGTAGAATGGAAACCCGGTAACCTGGTCAAATCCCCAAGCCTCGCAGAAATAATCCTCGGTGCCGGTTCCGTTGATCGACGGTTTTTTATCGCCGTCGATGAATATCATCTCGTCGCCCTCGCCCCACCAGCCCCCCGGAGCCGAATCGACGAATAGAAAACATCCAACGTATTGCCCTTCGCCTTGGGTGTCCATGATTACGTAGTTTTCCTCGCCGGTCATGTTGTTTTCGAAGGACTGCGAGGGTAATTCACGAATCCGGCGAAACTCGGCGTGAAACAAGCCCTGCTTTGGCGGAATAGGCCCCAGTTCATAATCGATGTTGTGAAAAACCTTCCGGATACTTTGTTCGCCCACGTTCTTTAATTCGATCCGGGCGTGCTTGTAGAACGGCATGGGCCAGTAACAATTCATGGCCCGGGGATCCGCGCCAACATTGATCGGCAACGATCGAACGGGATAAACTCGACCATGTCCCATGCCAAAGAAATCACCCAACGGCACTTCGACGGACGGCACTCGCGAGCCCTCCCAATAAATGCGGAGAACCAGATCGCGCAAGGGAGCTCGATGCCCCGCGAAACCACTTGTCGTGAACCACATGTGCGTGATCATGCCGGGTCCGTCGGTGTCGAGTAAAAGAAGCGTTTTGCTGGGTTCTACATTCGATAGGGTATCATTGTTCGAGCCCGTGAGGTCGACCGATGATGCATGGTGGGACGTTCGATTCACCACTGTGGCGATATCGGATAGATCAGCGGAATAAGCCTCTAATGCCATGAGCGAGGCCAACGCAAACGACGCGAATAAGAGCCATCGAGGTTTCATGAGCGGCAACTCCAGAGGTGGGAACAGGTAAGGTGGGAAACGATTGTTCAAGGATAACCTATCCGAAGAGGCATGACGAGCGATTGATCCACCAGCTATGCTCGATCAATCGCTTTCTGAATTATTGGAAACTCGCCTCGACCAGCGTCAGGTCGTCTTCGAGCCTGATTCCGGATGAGAATTTCAGCAAACCTTCCTCGAGCCGGTCCATTTGAATCGGCTTGAGCGGATATTCCTGGTCGGCCAGCAGGCAAGCCAGGCGTTCAATGCCCAGCGATTCGCCCGCCGCGTTATACACATCAACCGCGCCGTCGGTGAACAACAACAGGCCGTCGCCCTCGCCGGCCTGGACGACCGCTTCCTCGTAGACGGCGTCGTGCTTGATGCCCAGCGGCAGTCCGGGGCTCTCGATCGGTTGATGCGAACCGTCGGCCCGCATCCACAGAAGCGGAGGACCGCCGGCGCCGGCAAACCGAAACGTGCGCTGATTGAAATCGAGCAGCCCGCAACAGGCCGTGGCGAACGATTCGGCGTCGCGGACCACGTTGATCAATTCACGGTTGATGGTTCGCAGGAATTCCGTCGGATGGGTCAGGAGAAAGCAATAGCGGTTCCAAAGCGAGCTGAGGTGCATGGTGTACAATGCCGCGGCGACCCCGTGGCCCATGACGTCGGCAACCATGACGCCGTAGAGGTCGTTGCCCAGCTTCCTCACCGCGAAATAGTCGCCGCCGACGATGTCGCGCGGGATGTAATGGGTCGTGATTCGCCCGGGAATGCCGTGGAGCGTTTCCTGCTCCATCGCCAGGCGTTGAATGGCCTTGGCGCGTTCCATGTCGTGGACCATGGCTGAGGCGTCCTCGAAAATCTCCACCCCGCCGATGATTCGGCCGACGTCGTCGCGCAGCGGAGCGACGTTCACCAACGTGGCGACGCGTTGGCCGTCCCGCCGTCGGGCATAAACCAAAAGCGGCTCCCGGCTGGCCTTGCCGGTGATCATCGACCGGTGCAAGGGGCAGTATTCCTCTCCACACAGGCGGTGCCCGTCCTTGTCGATGTGGCACAAGATGTCGTCCAGGCAGCGTTTCCCCAAAATGTCTTCCTTGCGCCAGCCGGTGATTCGCTCGGCCGACTTGCTCCAGTAGCGAATCGTCCGGTCGAGATCACAGACGTACACGCCGCCGCCGAGCGAGTCGACTATCGCTTCAAGATCCACCTTCGAGAGGTCGCCCCGCCCCACTCCATTTGTCCGAGGAACCATTTTGTGCCTCCCGACACGTTTTCAGGGCGACAAACGCCGGGCGTCCTTTTCGCGCAAGATCCGCAGCACGGTCGGATCTACCGAAATCATGCCTTCGAGCGTCACTCGGCTGAGATTGGCGATCGAATCCTCGGCCGTCGTGCCGACCATGCCGTCGGCCGGGCTCAATCCAAAACCCTCGACCGCCATGAGACCGGAACGTATGGCCGTGTCGACCGCGGTGATGGTTTTCATCGCGCAACCGGGCTTCGCGCCGTCGCAAATCAGCCCGCCCAGGTCGCCCACCACGTTGTTCACGGCCAGCGTGATCCGCGACGGGTCGTTACCCGATTGCTGGTAGACAATGGCCACGGCCGCCGCGATGCCGGCCGCCATCGCGCAGCCGCAGATGACTGAAAGCTCCCCGACAAAACACTTGCAATAGGCGTTCACCAGATGGGCCACGGCCACGCTTTCGAGGATTCGCCCGGCGTCGACGCCCATTTCGCGGCCGACGTTGTATGGGGTGAGAATGGCCACGATCCCCTGGTTGCCCGACCCGCCGGACGTCATCACCGGCTGGCTCACGCCGGTCATGCGGGCATCGACGGCCGAGGCCACCAGCAGCTTGGTCCGGTAGAAAAGATCCTCGGCCAAAAAACCCCGGTCGTGGATTCGACGGAGCTGACAGGCCGTGCCGGGCACGTCCTCGCCGCGGCGAGCCATGTCAAGGTTCATGTCGATCCCGCGCTGAATGTAGCGAAGGTCGTCCTCGTCGGCTTCCCGGGCCAGCGCGAGCAGATCGGTGAGCCGGGTTTCCTTGAGAATCCGTCGGTAGGGCAGCGTCCGCGTCTTGGCAGCGGCATCTTGAACGACCAACGAGCATCCGTCTTTTTCGACGACCGCGACGTTCGTATGGCTTCCGGCCAGGACACATCGTGCATGGTGCCCTCGGGACGTCACTTCGACCTCGACCCGAAAATCGCTCGTCCCTTCGAGGCATTCGCATCGGCAGCGTCCGTTTTGGCATAGACGTCGGGCCGCGTCGAGGATCGCGGGCGTGACGTCGCGGAGCAGCTCCAACTTGCCCTCGGGCCGGGCCAGCACGGCCCCCAACGCGGCCGCGATCAAGTTGCCCGTCGCCCCGTCGGCGTGCGGAATGGTCACCGCCGCGCCGTTCTTGTACGTGCCCGGGTCCACGCGGAGCAGGAGTCCCTCGACCGGTTCGCCTAGATGACTTGCCGCCGTGGCGGCCGCGAAAGCGCACGAGATGGGCTCGGTGCATCCGAGCGCCGGATAGACTTCGTGAGCCAGGATTTCTTTGAGCAGATTCACGGAGTCGGTCGGCCTCTTGAAAATGCGGATCTTTACGGACTTTACCGAGCCGCGACCGTGAGGGAGCGGTTGAATGCCTACCGAGTTACAACCGCTCCCTCACGGTCGCGGCTCGGTTTTTTTCATGGTACTTGAATTCCCGGACACCCTCTTCGTTCCTCAGGGCGTGCCACCCTCCGCCGAAGCGTTTTTTAGGCGTGACAGCACATTATTTTAGGTCGCCGGGGGTACTTCCGCAACGACGCCAGTCGTCAGCAACCCCCATTCGCGGGGATTCGGGTTGTGCGGAAACGCGACGCATCGAGTTGCCGTCTGAATCCCGGATGCGCGTGGAAATGACGATTCGACGCGACTATACTGAATAGGTTGGGCTATCCGTTTGATAGTGCCTACTTGCTGAGAGGTTGTGATTTTTTGTAGGGTGGGCACCGCCCACCAAAGCACGATCTCTTGTGGTGGGCAGTGCCCACCCTACCGCAAACCCACGGCCTTGGCGGCGTCTATCGACACCGTCGAGTGCCTTTCGGATTTGGAGAAAAACCAGTGGCATCGCGCGACGACGAATTGAATCCCGATTTCGAGAATTTCGACCTGCCGACCGAGGGTCTCGACGCGGCGTTGACCGAGGGCATGCCCGACCCCTTGGCGGCTCCCGAGGAAACGGCCGCCGAGGAGCCGGCAACAAAGAAATCGAAAAAAGCCAAGAAGGCAAAAAAGGAACGTCCCCCGAAAGCGGAGAAGAAACCGCGTCCCGCGAAGGAAAAAACACCGGGGAAAAAAGCGGGAATGGTCGTCGCGATTCTGGACGCCAGCCCCTACACCGTGCTATTGGCGATTTCGTTGATCGCGATCCTCGTGGCCGTAATCTACATGGCGATCCAACTGGCGGATTACGGCGGCGACTACGGTGCCAAGGCGGCCAAACAAGCCGCCGACCTGCCCGCCGCGATGCGGTTCGTCGAGCCAAGTTCGCCGGGACAGTTCACGTAGTGGGGCCGCGGCGAAGCGAATTCTGGTGGGGCGATTTGCTCGC
>DATECS010000405.1:0-18142 GCA_035286785.1 Thermoguttaceae bacterium
CGTAAGGGAGCGGTGGGAGCATCACAACAAGCCGCCACCGCTCCCTTACGGTCGCGGCTCGGAATACTACGGTTCCAGCTTCACACCCGAAACATCTCGTGCATCGCCTGGAGCGCGGCCTGGGGGTCTTGAAGAATCAGGCCGACCAAGAGCCCAATCACGCCTAGCCCAATGACGCCGAAGAGAAGGCCTCGGGCATTCCGCGCCACACGCAACTTGCGAATCGGTTCGGCCAGCCCTCGGTGCAGCCGCTGCCATCCGAGATAGTCCTGATGCGGACCGCTGGCCACGAGCGAAACGTTTCGCATTCGGGCCGCCGCGTCGAGGTGAAGCTGTACGCCCAGCCGCGGAAGCGAGAGGCTGTCGCCGGCCCAACGAGCCTCCGGGTCCAACTGCCCCACCACGTCGGCCAGCACGCGGCGCAGCTCCTCGATCGAGATATTGTAAACCACCAGCCGCGGCCGCATCGTCAACAGCACCAACACAACGCACAAACCATACAACGACACCAAGGGTATCCAGACTAATGATCCCAATAGGTGCAGCGCGGCCGACTCGGGAAAACAGAGTTCCATCGGCCCCACCATGACCAGCCCCGCCAGCGCCAAAGCCAGCGCCGCCATGTCGCGCATCCCCGAGACGAGCGTGGGCCGGCGCCGCAGATTCACCCAGGCCAGCGCCACCAGATAAACCGCCGGCGGCGCAAAAGCCAGGCACGTCTGAAACGAATCGAACGGGAAGTTCATCCACTTACCTCAATGGGAATTATCGCCACCGCGTCCGATCGGCTCTCCGCGGGGCTTGCCGTTGCCGCCGGCGCCGCGGAGCCGTCGCGCCTCGGCTTCGAGTTTGGCCCGTTCGACGACGTAATCATTCCGCAAGCGGCCGAAGTGCATCCGCGCGGCCACCGCGTCCAACAACGCCAGCAACATGATCCAAAGCGTCAGCACGAGCATCCCGACGCCGACGAGAATTTGCACCATTGGCGGCCGGACCCACGTCTCGACGGCGAGCAAGACGGCCAGCGTGCCGATCATCATGCTGATTTGAATCCGCCGGCGGAATTGCCGGCGGACGTAGTCGTATTGCGCCGGCGGATGGTCCGCCTGATGATGCGCCCGCCGCACGCGCAGATGCCACCAAGCCAACGCGCCGGCCGCTAAAAAAATCATCGCGGCGACGATTCTCACGATCCACGGTGCCACGTTGTTCACTCCTACCGGGCCGTTTGAAGCCATTCGCGCAGCACCCAACCCACCTTGGCCAGGCTCAACGCCGAGCACTTGTCCGCCGTGTCCTCGGTCGTGTGCCAGTAACTATTTTGTTCGTCGGGATAGTCGAAATCAATCACGTTGCACGTCGGAATGCCCGCGATGTTGTGCAACGGAAGATGATCGTCGCGGACCTCGTGTTTCTGGCGCGGAATGAACTCCCGCACGCCCAGCCGCCGGGCCGTGGCCCAAAGATCGTCCACCAAGGGCCGCGTGTCGCGCCAGAACATGCTGTTGCGTTCCTGGTGGATTTGCAGGTCCTTGTCGCCGATCATGTCCACCAGCACGCCCCAACGATAGCGATAGTCCGACGGTTTTTCGCGATCTCGATATTTCCGCGCGAAATACTCCGACCCGAGGAAATAACGATCGTATCCCGAAAAGACGTATTCCTCCGCGTCGAAAAAGACAAAGTCAACGCCGTACTTCAACCGGAGCTTCGGCATCTCATTGCCCAGTTCCATCAGCAGGGCCACCCCGCTGGCCCCGTCATTGGCCCCGATAAAGCGTCCTCCCGGATTCCGTGGATCGCGCAGCGGATACGGCAGCGTGTCGTAATGGGCGCACAGCAGAATGCGGTCCTTCTTTTTCGGCAGCCAGTGGACGATCAGATTGGCCATCGGCACATACTCGCCGGTGCGCGGATCCGCCACGGCGAATTTCTGCCACTGGACCTCCGCGCCCAGCTTCGTGAAATGGTCGGCCAGCAATTTCTGTTGCCTCGTCATGCCGTTCGAGCCGCTCGGCCGGGGCCCCAACTCGCAAATCTGCTTGAGATAGTCAAACGCCCGACGACCGTTGAAAGGAATGTCGTCCAGCGCCAACCGCGAGACGGCCGCCTCGGCGTGGTTCTCGTTCCCGCCGCCCGAAAAAATCAACGCCGCGGCAATCACCAGCCCAACGACGGCCAATGCAGCCAGAAAAACCCCTCGCAAATGGGGGATTCCGTGTCGTTCGTGTTCATTCGCGGGATTCATAACGCCCTTATTCTATCCCGCCGAGCGGTTATCTGGCTAGCTGAGGATTGGGGCGAAGGGGATTTCGTATAGTTCGTGCCTTTCGTGGTTTCGTGGTTCCACCCCCCGTCCGCTCTTGACGCAAGAATGGAAAACGTCTACCGTCACCGCCGTTTGAACGACCCGGCCCTGCCCTTTTCTTTGCCCACTCCGGAGGTCTGCCCATGAAACCGTCCACGCCCGAGCCCCCCGCCGCCCCCGCCCGAGGAGTCCCTTTGCTCGATCTGGCCGCGCAGCACGAGCCGCTCATGGACGAAATGGTCGCGGCGCTGCGTCGCGTCTGCCAGTCGGGCGCCTTCGTCCTAGGGCCGGAAGTCACGGAGCTCGAACGACGCTTGGCCGAGTATTGCCAGGCGAAGCACGCCGTCGGATGCGCCTCGGGCAGCGACGCTTTGCTCTTGGCCCTGATGGCGTGCGATATTGGGCCGGGCGACGAAGTGATCCTCCCCAGCTTTACGTTTTTCGCCACGGCCAGCGCCGTCACCCGGCTGGGAGCCACGCCCGTCTTCGCCGACATCGACCCACAGTCGTTCAACGTCGCCCCGGCGGCCATCGAAGCGTGCCTGACTCGCGCGACCAAGGCCATTCTGCCCGTCCACCTCTTCGGCCAGTGCGCCGACATGGACGCGCTGGGCGCGATCGCTCGCCGGGCCGGCGTTCCGATCATCGAAGACGCCGCCCAGGCCATCGGCGCCGAATGGGCCGGCCACCGCGCCGGCTCGATGGGCCTCGTCGGCTGCCTGAGCTTCTATCCCACCAAAAATCTCGGCGGCGCCGGCGACGGCGGCATGATGACCACCCAGGACGACGCCGTGGCCGACCGTTTGCGACTGCTGCGCGGTCACGGAATGCGCCCGCGCTACTACCACCACGTCATCGGCGTCAACAGCCGGCTCGATTCGTTCCAGGCCGCCGTGTTGAACGTCAAATTGAACCATCTGGACCGCTACACCCAACAACGCCAGACCAACGCCGCGCGCTATCAAGAGATGTTCACCGACGCGGGCCTCGACACGGTGATCGGCCTGCCGCCCGACGGACCGAATCGCCGGCACGCGTGGAACCAGTACGTCATTCGCGTGCCCGATGGAAAACGGGACGCCCTGCGCGAACACCTCGCCGGCGTCAAAGTCGGCACGGAGGTCTACTATCCGCTGGGCCTGCACGACCAGGAGTGCTTCCGATACCTGGGCTATCAGAAGGGCGACCTGCCCGAGACGGACCGCGCGAGCCTCGAAGTGATGGCCCTGCCCATCTATCCGGAACTGGTGGCCGACCAGCAGCGGATCGTGGTCGAAGAGATCGCCCGCTTCTACGGCGTCGCCCGGCAAGGCAATTCCAAATCGGAATGTGCTTGCTGCCGAAAAGCGTCGTAACCGACCGGGTGCCATGCCCACGCTGGCCGCGACACGGTTTCCACCTTCAAGAATCCCCACCGTCCGGTGTGGGCATGTTCACCACGAACTCCGCGCCCTCCTGGACTCCATGGCGAGAAATCCGTCCTAATCGGCCGTCTTCACCGCTTCGTACTTCTCGGGCCTGGCGCGTTCCGCGCGCCTCGCCGTGCGGCACACGACCAACATGCCCAGGGCAATGCATAGAATGACGATGACGTAGGGTAAAACCCAACTGCCCGGCCCGGCTTTCTCCGTGTTAGTCGTCACGGGCGGTCCCGCCCAAGCCGCCCCCTGGATCGCCAGCCAACAGGCCCACACCATCACCCAGGTTCCAAGTCGTCGAGAAACGGCCTTCAAAGAACTCATGCGTCGCACCTCCAGAGACATCAAACCCCTATTGTAATCTCGACGCCCGGGCAAAGGAAACCGCCCAAGGAAAAAGCACGACCAAATACCCCCCCTCGGCAGGTTCCGCAAACCACGAAAGACACGAAAAACACGAAAGCCCTTTAGGACAAAGCCAACGCGTAACCGTTCACGGACCACCAAACATACCCCCTGTTAATCTTGCTTTTCCATTATTCATTCTTTGTGTCTTTTTGTGCTTTTTCGTGGCTATCTCCATTCGGCATCCTTCGTGCCTTTTCGTGTTTTTTGTGTCTTTCGTGGTTCCCTTCTTCTCACCCACTCCGCAAAAACTCATCCACCGGCCGGGCCAATCGCCGAAACTCGGCCGTGGGCACCGCCACCGTGTCCCACGCCGGCGAGATGGGCCGGGCCGCCGTCTCGTAGTCGGCCAGCCGCACCGCCACGAACCCATAAAGGGCCTCGCGATATTCAAAGAGCCGCTCGACGGGCAGCGGCGACTGGTCGCCCACGATGTTGAAAGCAAACACCAACAGCCCCACGAACGACGGCCCGAAAAGCGTCTCCCATCGGGCCAGGCTTCGCAGATCATCGCCGGTGGACCAGTTCTTCCAATAATGCCGCTGGTCCTCGCCGCTTGGAAAACGACGGCCCTTGACATCGATCAGCCACGACCCGCCGACCGGCGACGAGACGAGAAAATCAAGATTCTTGATCGACTCCCCGTCGGCCGTCAGGCTCCGCCGCAACTCGTCCACCGCGACATACGGCACGTGCAGCGCTCGCAGATAAGCCTCGAACGCCGCCTCGTAATGATTGTCGCGTTTGACCATGAGGCCCCGCTCCCGCGCGGACGGATTGATTATGGGTATCCGCTTTTGCGGGCCGTTATAGCAGACGTCTCAAAAAAACCGAGCTACGAGTAAACCGAGCCGCGACCGTGAGGGAGCGGTTGAACGTCTATCGAGCCGCCACCGCTCCCTCACGGTCGCGGCTCGGTATTTTCGTGGAACCCAAAATTCTGGATGGCCTCACGTCATCAAGGCCATGCCGTTCTCCGCGGCTATTACATCATACCGCCGCCCATTCCGCCGGAAGGTCCACCGGCCGGAGCGCTGGGTGCGTTGCCGGGCGCGCCGCTCGCCCCGCTCGGGCCTATCATCCCACCGAATCCGCCGGATGTGCCGCCGGCGGGAGCGCTGCCTGGATAACCTTCGGCAATCGGTTGCCTACTTGGCCTGGGACCACTCGATGGGGAATCCTTCGGGCGTGGTTTTATCGGCGGTTTACCGTCGCCGGGCGTTCGGGCTGCTATTTCGCGGATCATGGCAAGCAACTGGGCGATTTCGCCGTGAATTTCGTCCGTTTGCGAGATGACCAGCACTTTCGCCGTGCTGAACGTGTTGCCATTGATGGTCCCCGTGCCACCCATATCGCTCCACGAATCGGGCCGAACGGCACCGCTGATTGTGTCGATAAGTGAATCGTAGTCGTTCCAAGGCTTACCCTTCTCATCACGGAAGCTGACTAGATCGGCCACGTCGTAAATCTTTGTTATCAGGAATTCCTCAGCCATTGCCTTCGTCGTGATGAGCATGACCTCGTCCTTGATAAGGAAGGTCAATTCCATCGGATGAAGCATCAGTTTCAATGCGTTGCGAAGCGAGACGTCTTTCACCACGCACGTGACCGGCGTGTCGGTCCCCAAATCCAATTCTTCCAAGGATTCCTTGTCGAGTTGAATTTCAATCTTATGGTCGCGTTTCAGTTGGGCCACGACCTCGCCCAGTTCCGCGTCGGTGAAATTCTGCGTGGTCTTTTGTTCCAATGCCCAGCGAATCCGATCTTCTGCCGTCTCCTGCTTGGAGACCGGCGATGGAGCGGCCGACCGGCTCGGCCCCGTGTCGCTGAATGGATATTGCGCCGCCGGATCGCTCGGTTGAATCTGGGCCCAAACGCTTCCCGCGCCGACGACCATTACCATCAGCGCAACCGCAACCGCTCGCATGTTCCCGTACATAACGAGTCCCCTTCTCAAAAAAGGTTGGCGTGAAACGAAGAGATCCGCCGGCGGCGTTCCGAAACCGCCGGCACGAAACGGCTCTCAATCTACCACGCCTGGCAGGATTGTCAACCTCCGTAGGGTGGGGCGGCGAATCACCAATGCATTTCCCATTCTCAACAAACATGTCCCACCTTGTGCCCGTCCCACCAGGAACCGCCGCATCCTCTCGAACCATCCAACCTGACCCATCGTAGCAAAGAGCCTATCCGAAAACGGGGACAGGCACCCTTCGTCTAGCGGTTATTTTCTATTCCATCGGTCTTATCCGGGAGCCAGTCCCCGTTTTCGGAAAACACCCTGGGCTGGCCGATTTGGGGCACCCCCGGTAAGCTATGTTTGGCATGAAGAGGCCACCGGCCTCTCCTCTGAACTCAAACTTTCAGGAGATCCATCCATGAACTTTCGACACTCCCTGTCCACGCGACGTTGTGTACTCGCGATCGCGGCGCTGACGGCCATGGTCCTAACCGTCGCCACGTTCACCCCGGCCCGGGCCGAACCGGCCGCCGACTCGCTCAAAGCCCTGAACACCTCGCTCAACCTGATTCCCGACGACGCCGCGTTCTATAGCACCATGCTCCGCAACGGCGAGCAAGTCGAGGCGATCGGCAAGAGCCGCGCCTGGGCCAAGCTCATGGAATTGCCCGTCGTGAAAATGGCGCAACAAGCCTACGAGGCCCAAAGTGCCCAGCCGGGCAACCAGGCAGCCATGCTCAAAACGGCGATGGAAAATCCCCAGGTCCATGAACTCCTGGCCCTGTTGGGCGACATGTTCTCGACCGACGTGTTCGTCTGGGGCGACGCCGACACGGTCGATTCGCTCCAGCTCATGCAAGAAACGGCCGCCGCCATGCGCTACGGCCCGGCAATGCTCCAGATCAGCGGCCAGACGCACAACCTCAGCGACCAAGAACTCCAGACCGCCCTGCTCATGGCCGTGTTGGCCGAAAACGTCGATCGCGTCAAAGTGCCCGGCCTGGTGTTCGGATTCAAAGTGAAAGACAAGGGCCGCGCCATGATGCACCTCGGCAAGCTCGAGGGACTCGTGGGCATCCTTCTGTCGAGCCAGGGCGGACCCGAATGGGCCGAGGCCCTCAAGCACGCCACCGTCGAAGGACGCGACTACCTCGTCCTGACGATCCGCGGCGACATGATCCCCTGGGACCAGATGCCCGTCGACAAACTCAAGGAGGCCGAGTTCGAGAAAGGCAGCGTCGACAAGGTGCTCGACAAGATCAAGAAAGAAAGCCTGGTGATCGCCTTCGGCATGCACGACGACTACCTCATGGTCTCCATCGGCTCCTCGACCGAACCGTTGGCCCGACTCGGCAAGGGCACGGGCCTGGTCGATCGTCCGGAAATGGTCCCCTTGGCCAAGTACGCCGACCGCAAACTGATCGCGATCGACTACGTCAGCAAGCCGTTCATGACGGCCGCCAACGGCAACCAGCGGCAAATTGACGACATGGTCGACTTCCTCGAACAAATCCTCCCGTCGCTCGAACTGACCGACGAACAACGGGCCGAAATCCAAAAGGACGCCGCCGAACTCTCCACAACCCTCAAAGAGAAGCTGCCCGAGATGGGCGCGGTCTCCCAGGCGTCGTTTCTCGCGCCGCAAGGCGTCGAAAGTTTCCGCTACGACTGGAGCACCCATCCGGGCCTCGACGCGACGAAGCCCTTGGGCCTGTTGTCGCATGTCGGCGGGTCACCCCTGCTGGCCGCCGTCGCCCGGACGAAGGTCTCGGTCGAGGACTACGACCTGGGCGTGAAATGGCTCAAGAAGGGCTACGGCTATTTCCGCCAATTCGGCCTTCCGAACATGTCCGACTCGGAACGCGAGGAGTTCGAGGAATTTGTCGGGAAAGCTGAGCCGATCCTCAAGAAAGCCCATGAGACGACCCGCGAAAAATTCCTCGCCGCGATCGACGGCCAGATCGGATTGGTGCTCGACGCCCAGTTGACCAGCAAGCAGTTTCTCAACACGCTTCCCGCCACCGACGAGGCCATGCCGATGGTCGAGCCGGCGCTGGTGCTGGGCGTGCGCGACAAGAAACGGATGAACGAGGCGTTGGACGAATACTGGGCCGTCATCCATGAAGTTTGGGACATGATCGGCGAGGAAAACCCCGACATGCAAGACGTTGCATTGCCCGAGCCGGCGACGGTCGAAAAACCCTTCGGCGACATGTTCGTGTTCACGCCGCCCGAGGAATGCCCGGTCGATAAAAAAATCACCCCCACGGTCGGCCTGAACGACTCGGTGTGCGTCTTCTCGCTCACTCAGTCGCACAACGAACGGCTGCTGAGCGAAACGCCCTTGGCCGCCGGCGGCGTGCTGGCGAAAACCGATCGCCCGTTAGGCGTGGCCGTCGTGTTCGATTGGGCTTCGCTGGTCAAAGCGGCCGGGCCCTGGGTCAACATGGCCGTCGAGAAGGCGATTGCACGGGAATATGGTCCCGACGCGCCGGACGAGCAAGCGAAAGCCATCACGGACCAAGTCCACACCGTGTTGGAGTTACTGTCCGTGCTGCGCTGCGTGACGAGCGAGGCCTACATGGAGAACGGCGTGACGGTCGTCCACACCTTGACCGAGTTACGCGACGTCGATTGATCCGCTCGCGGTATCCGCGACGTTGCGTCGTGGATAGGAATAGAATGAGTTTTAGCAAGAAAACCGCGGCGGCCAAGGAAAAAGGCCGCCGCGGTTCTTTCTTGCGCATTTAACGCATTTTCACGCTAAAAATCCTTCCGGAACGCTTGCATTTACCGCAGTTTCACACATTCGTGGCGAGAAATGCTTCCTGTGCGATCAGAAAAGAAGCCTCGCAAAACATGCAACAACGCCTTTAGTTCGAGGTGAAGCCGTTTTGTTTTATGAAGTATGGATACGCTCGCACGTTGAGTGTTGCTTTGGTGGTGAACATTTTTTTGTTGGCGTTGTGATCCTCCGCGCGCAGGAGATGAGAAGCGTTCGTCGGCGCGACGCTTCATCGCTTCCGACGAAGTCGTTCGGCGCGGCGAGACGCGAGAATGACGGCTGACCGTGAGGAACGAACGGCAAGGCGGCGCTCAAGAATAAGTTGCGCGGCGTCGTTGAGCGCGTGAGCGTAAACACCTATATTTCTCGGGTGAAAAGCGAATTCATTCTTGGTGAAGCGGCCGCGCGATCGCCTCGATGGCAAGTGTCGGTCACGAGGAACGGCGCGTCGTGATGCTTCATCGCGTGACGACGCGCGCAAGCGGCGAGAAGTACTCGCGCGAAGACGACGCAACGCGCGCATCATGGTTCGTCAACGCGCCGCGCCGCGCGACAACGACAAATATTTTTGAAAAAAATGAACGGAGAATGCAAAATTACGCTTGAATTGATTTTGAAAATCGTTACGATACTAAAAACTCAACGAGCGCGAGAGCGCTGTTGGTTCGCGCGAGTTGGGTTTGTCGTGTCCCTCAACGGATTCGATCGGAGGTTATGCGAACGGCCGCGCGGCGAGACGACGAGGATCGTTGTTTTGAGTGCCAAGGAGGCTTGTTCGGTTTGTCTTGTTTTCGCGGCGGCGCGTCAAACCACTCTAGGCCCCAGCCTGATGAGTAGGCGAGCGCTTCGCCCAGAACATTGTTAGGAGGACGAAAAGGTGGCCAAAAAGAAGGCAAAGCGGAAGGTCGCGAAGAAGGCGGCCAAGAAGGTGGTCAAGAAGGCCCCGAAGAAGAAGGCGGCCAAGAAGGTCGCGAAGAAGAAGGTGGCCAAAAAGCGTAAGAAGGTCGCCAAGAAGTAGTCGGCATTCCGCCGCCGAAAACCCCGAACGGAAGCCGCATGAGTTGCTTTCGTTCGGCGCATGACACGACGAGAAAGAGACGCCCGGCACGGCTGACCGGGCGTTTCTATTTTCTTGACCGTTCACGACCCGGGGGACTGGCTCCTTTTTCGGCTCGATTCGCGATGTCTTTCGAACACGCCTAACAGCCGAAAAAGGTGCCTGTCCCCTTTGATTGAGGCAAGCGTCGAGAGGCGATCGAAGGTGATGTAAAGCCTTGCGGGACAATTGGTTACGGTGACGGTTGCCGGCCCGACGTCGATATCTCGCCGGCGTTGCCTAGAATGTTTCACGCAATGAGCCGCGGCAGAGGATCGCCCGACGAGACGTTGCCTACCTCAAGCCGAACGTCCTGTCGCGTCTGCCCTTGTTGAATGCAGACCAGCGCCTCTCGGCACTCCGAGTCCGCCTGCCGCGTGTACTCGATCATGAGCCGGACCACCGCTTGCAGCAGGTCGCCCGTCGCCGGGCCGCACAACATGGCACGGGGACCGATGAAGCTCCTCGGTTCGACCAACGTCGCCTCGACGGCGTCGGCCCTCGCGGCCAGTTCGCTCAACGCGGCGTTCTCTTCCGCGTCACGTCCAAGAACGACTTTGTGAAGTGGATCGATCCGAAAGTGCCGCCCGATGCGCAATAGATCGCAGTCCCAAAGCGTCACATTGGTGTTAAAATGGAAAAGATCGTGAACCCTGGGGGCAAAAGTCGTCGTGGTCAACGCGCACCCGGGCGACCGCTCGGGTAGGCGATGCAGTCCGAGCTTCCCGGCCAGCTCCATCAGCGGCCTGCGTCCCCGGCCCGCGAAATCATACAGACGTTCCCGATTGATCCATCCTTCCAACTCGGCAATGGTCGGATCGAGCCGCTTGGCCGACAGCGGTCGCAGCAACCGTCCCTCAAGACCCGACCGCCGCGCAATGAGATTCAAGTCCTGGCGTTTCTGGCTCATGGGCCGCTGGCCAAGCACTTCGCCGCTGGCCACTACGCACGCGCCGCGCTCGTCGAGTACCCGCCGGGCCATTTTGGCCATGTAGAGATGACAATCAAGGCACGGATTAACAGCCTTGCCGTAGCCGAATTGCGGACGCCGCAGCAGTTCCACGTAATCTTCCTCGACGCGGCGAATGGTCAACGAAACGCCCAATTCACGCGCCGCGTCGATCGCCGGCTGCTGCGAGGCGTCGAAGGGGGTTTGCACCTTGAGCCCCTCGACCGCCACGCCCTGCTCCTGCAAAACGCGCGCGGCCAACATGCTGTCCAGCCCGCCGGAAAGAAGAACGATCGCCAAACGTTTCATAACTCGTAGGTCAGGCTGTGCCTGACGTTAGTAGTGCGGCGATGGTTTTTTTAGCAAGGATGTCAGGCACAGCCTGACCTACGGGCACACGATTTCGGAATGTCGGGCGAGCAACGTCAATCCGCCGGATAGGGTGGCGTCTCGTTTTTCAACTGGCACAAGGCGTTTCGCGCGGCCCGTTGCTCGGCTTCCTTCTTATTGCGGCCCCATGCCGGCTGATACTGGTTCGCACCGACGCGCGCGGCGATCTTGAAGCACTTGCTGTGGTCGGGTCCCTTCTCGTCGATCAACTGATAGGTCGGCGTCGTGTTGTATTCGCGCTGGGCCAATTGCTGGAGCAACGATTTGTAGTTGCTGCCCAGCGTGCCGTCGACGGCCAGCTCGACCTCCGGCGCGACGAACCGCACGATGAACTGGCGCGCCGCCTCGTGGCCCGCGTCGAGATAAATCGCCGCGATCAACGACTCGAACACGTCGGCCAACAGCGAGACCGGCACACTCGGATGGGTCGTCATGCCCTTGCCCAGGATCAGACACTCTTCCAGTCCCAGCGACCGGCTGATCCGCGCACAGGTCTGCCGGCTGACCACGATCGACTTGATCTTGGTCAGATCGCCTTCGAGATAGTCGGGATAATTGTGGTACAGAAGATCGCACACCACGGCCCCCAGAATCGCGTCGCCGAGAAACTCGAGCCGCTCGTTCGAGGCCAGCCGGTGCGACGCGCCCGACGCATGGGTCAGCGCGGCCAGCAGCAGCATCTTGTTGGAAAACTGAACGCCGAGCCGACGCTCGCAATCCTCCATGAGGGGTAGCGTCTGTGCGTCCGGCTCGGGCACGCCTGCGTGAAGCATGAAAAGAGATCCTCGCTCCTAACGGTGGCAACACCGACCGGGAGAAAGTTGCGCCCAGGGCGGGACGCCTCCCAACCGGCAACATCCGAACGACCCGAGAGCAGAAGTGACGACTTCCCGGTCGTTGCGGCACACCTAGAAGCGGTTTGATAACTGAGGACCGAATTCGGCGAATCGAACCAGCCGACGACCCAGTTATGAAACCAATTCTAGAACTCTATCAAGCCTACCCGGTGCCCCCCCGCTTGTCAACCGCGACTCCCCCGGGTTTTGTGGATCGCAATATAAAGCCGCCATTTCCGCCGGCTTCCGCCCGCGGCTATCAAAATTCCTACCGCCTACCGCCTACCGCCTACCGACTACTGCCCTCCGCCTACTCCATTTGCTAGCATGACGTCATGCCCAACGCCGCCACCACGCCCATGATGCGACAGTACCGCGAGGCCAAGCAAGCCTGTCCCGAGGCCATCCTGCTGTTCCGCATGGGCGACTTCTACGAGCTGTTCCACGACGACGCCAAAACGGCGGCCCGGGTGCTCGGATTGGCCCTGACCAGCCGCGAAAAAGGCGACAATCCGACCGCGATGGCCGGCTTCCCGCATCATCAGTTGGACACGTACCTCGGCCGGCTGATCGCCGCCGGTTTTCGCGTGGCGGTGTGCGATCAGGTCGAAGATCCGCGCCAAGCCAAGGGCCTGGTGCGCCGCGAAGTGACTCGGGTGGTCACGCCCGGCACCGTGACCGACGAAGCACTCCTCGACCCCCGCGCGAGCAACTACCTGGCGGCCGTGGCGGGCAACCCCGACGATCGCACGTCGCCCTTGGGCCTTGCCTGGGTCGAATTGTCCACGGGTCGTTTCGTGGCGGCCGGCCTTGCGGCGAACCAGTTGCCCGACCAGTTGGCCCGACTCGCCCCGGCCGAGTGCCTTCTGGCCGAGCAATCGCCGCCGCTGGCCGAGTCGCTCGGCGAGCGAATGATGGTCACCCGCCGGCCCGATTGGGCCTTTTCGCACGAGGCGGCCCAGGGGGCGTTGGCCAAGCATTTCGGCACGACGAGTCTCGAAGGCTTTGGTTTCGACGATTCCTCGGGCGACGTCCAGGCCGTCCGCGCGGCCGGCGCGATTCTCGACTATCTGGTCGAAACCCAAAAAGGCTCGCTCGGCCACGTCGATCGTCTGGCGCCCTATCGCGCGGCCGGCACGCTCGAAATCGACGAATCCAGCCGGCGGAGCCTCGAGCTGACTCGCACCATCCGCGACGGCGGACGCGAGGGGTCGCTTTTGGCCGTGCTCGACCGTTCGATCACGCCGATGGGCTCCCGGCGGCTAGCCGACTGGCTGGCCAATCCGTTGGTCGAACTGGCTCCGATCGTCGCGCGGCACGAGGCGATCCAGGAATTGTTGGACAACCCCGCGGTAGCCGACGATCTTCGCCGGGCGCTGCGCCGCGTGTACGACGTCGAGCGGCTGCTGGCCCGGGTCGTCACCGGCCGGGCGACGCCCCGCGACCTGAGTTTCCTCGGCCGAACGCTGGCCTGCCTGCCGGAGATCAAGAACCGCCTGGTTGAATGCCAAAGCGAGCGTCTCGCCGCGCTTTGCGCCCAGATCGACCTGTGCATCGAACTCCGCGAGCGACTCGCGGCGGCACTCGTGGACGAGTGTCCCCTGGTGAGCCGCGAGGGCGGATTCATTCGCACCGGATTCGATCCACGGCTCGATGAACTCCGCGAACTCAGCGGCGGCGGCAAACAGTGGATCGCCCAGTATCAGGCCCAGGAAACCCAGCGAACCGGCATCCCCAATTTGAAAGTCGGCTTCAATAAAGTCTTCGGCTACTACCTGGAAATCACCAACGTCCACCGCGAAAAAGTGCCCGACGACTATCACCGCAAGCAGACCATCAAAAACGCCGAACGCTACATCACGCCCGAGCTGAAGGAGTACGAGGAAAAAGTCCTCACGGCCGAGGAGAAGGCGAAGGATCTGGAGTACACGCTCTTCGTCGAACTCCGCGAGACGGCCGCCGCCCAGCGCCCGCGGATCCAGGCGACCGCCGCCGCGTTGGCCGAGTTGGACGTGCTGGCCGAGCTGGCCGATCTGGCCCGCGAGCGAAACTACTGTCGGCCCGAGATGGTCGAAGAGCCGCTGTTAGAAATCCTCGACGGCCGCCACCCGGTGCTCGACCTCACCGAGCCCGAGGGCACGTTCGTGCCCAACGACACGGTGGCCGGAGGGCCCGAACGTCCGATCCTGCTGATCACCGGCCCGAACATGGCCGGCAAGAGCACCTACATCCGCCAGGTCGCGCTGATCACGATCATGGCCCAGTTGGGCAGCCTCGTTCCGGCCCGTTCCGCGAGGATCGGCTTGGCCGACCGCGTCTTTGCCCGGGTCGGCGCGAGCGATGAGCTGGCTCGGGGCCAAAGCACGTTCATGGTCGAGATGATCGAGACGGCGCGGATCCTCAATCTGGCCACGCCGCGAAGCCTCGTGATCCTCGACGAAATCGGCCGCGGCACGAGCACCTACGACGGCATGTCGCTTGCCTGGGCCATCATCGAGCACCTGGACGAGCGCCTCGGCTGCCGCACCTTGTTCGCCACGCACTACCACGAGCTGACCGACCTCGAACAGTCGCTCGCCCGCGTGAAGAACCTCAACGTCGCGGTCCGCGAATGGCAGGACCACGTCGTCTTCCTGCACAAGATCGTCGAAGGCGCGGCCGACAAGAGCTACGGCATCCACGTCGCTCGACTGGCCGGCGTCCCGCGCGAGGTGATCGGTCGAGCCAAGGAGATTCTAGCGCGGCTCGAGGAAGAACACCTCGACGCCGAAGGCCGCGCGAAGATCGCCCGCCCCATGGCCCGGCGAAAGCAATCCGAAATTCAACTCACCCTCTTCGGCCCGGCTGAGCACCCATTGCTGGACGAGTTGCGAGAGCTGGACCTCGAAAACACCACGCCGCTCGACGCCATGCGCCGCCTGGCCGAGTGGAAACACCGTCTGGCCGCCGAAAAACCGTAGGGTGCGGCTGGACGCACCAACACGTACTCCTCACGCTCCGCGTGAGGTCGCGGATGACGTTGTATTAGGATTTAACGTGGCATCACGCGGAGCGTGATGAGTACGAAACGTCGTCCGCGTGGCTTGGTGGGGCGGGAACCGACCACGTCGAACGCGGGGGCGTCGTCCCGTCCCGATTCCCGCCCCACCCTACGGTTCTCCTCGGTGCGTCCAGACGCACCCTACCGCTAGTCCGTCCGCCAGGTGAAAAACGCCGAGTGGCCGTCGATCTCCTGGAGTTCGACGCGCAGCGAGCGGGGCTCGAAACCGGCCGTGTCGCGCAGCGCCTTGATCAACTGCCGCCCAATGTGGCACGCCAGCAGTTCGGCCGTCGTGTTGCTCACCGGCAGCAGCACCGTGTCGGACCGGGGAAAGACCCAGCGACGTTGCTTCCAAATGGCCTCGATCTGCGTATCGGACTCGAAGATCTGGATCGTCGGGTGGTCGGTGGGCAACAGAACCCGATGGTCCAGCGGTTCGACGAAAGCTCGCAACAGACGTTCCAGCGTCACGAAATCGACGACAAATTGGCTGTCTCCAAGCGGGCCTTCGACCTCGACCCCGACCCGGTAGTTGTGCCCGTGCAACTGCTCGCACTGTTTGGCGTGGAGCGTGATGAAATGGGCCGCACTGAACGTCAGATTGGCCTTGGCAATGCGTACCCCATAAGATTCCATGATCCGCTCCCGCCGTTACCGTTCTAAAAACCGCTCCAAGATCGGCACGATCCGCTCGTGGGCGTCCTCAACCACGTAATGGCCCGCGTCCTCCAGGCGATGGACCTCGGCCTCGGGAAAGAAGTCCAAAAACCGCTCCAAAAAACGCGCGTCGAAACACCAGTCGCGCATCCCCCAAATCAAACACATGGGCGACGCGGCGAACTGGGCCAGTCCACGCTCGATCTTCTCTAACGTAGCATATGTTGGATGCCGAGGCGTCCTCGGAATATCCAGCACAAACTGAAGCACGGCCAGCCGATGGGCCCAGCTATCGTAGGGGGCCAGATATCCGGATCGCACCGCCGGCGTCATCCGCTCCCGATGCATCACCGTCAGCCGAGTCGCCGCCCGAACGAACAAATTCAACCCCTGCACGGCAACGCGGTTGAACACGGGTATGCGGGCCAGATTGATCTTCCACGGAATGTGGTCCGAGCGAAACGCGGCCGTGTTCATCAGCACGAACCGCTTGAATCGCTCGGGCGCGTCCACGGCCGCCCCCATGCCGATCGCCCCGCCCCAATCGTGGGCCACCAGCGACACGTCCTTCAAGTCAAGCCGCTCGACCAGCGCCCGCAGATCGTCGCACCGCCGCGCCAGCCGGAACGAATACTCGCCCAGCGCCGGCTTGTCGGACAATCCCAGCCCGATGTGGTCCGGCACGATCACCCGATAGCGATTGCGCAGGGCCAGCACCAGATCGCGGAAATAAAACGACCACGTCGGATTGCCGTGGACCATGAGCACGACCGGCCCGCGGCCCTCGTCGAGATAATGATAGCGCAGTCCGTTGATCGTGAGGTAATGCGACTCGAACGGATAAAGCTCGCGCCACGCGGAGGATCGAGATTCGTCTGAAGATGCCATTCGGCCAGTATACCCTGGGAGAGACATCCCGAGTAGAGGACGGTTCCCCCTATTGACATAAGATCACTTCGGTTGCTCCATCTGCCTCACCGTGATGCGATGCGAACCGAGCGGTTCGTCTCCCGAGAGCAGTTCCAACGCGTAAACGCCGGGAACGCGAGGCAACGAAGGAATGGGTAGAATCATTTCAACGCTGTCCAAGGGCGACTGTGACGTGACCGAAATAGGACTGGTCTCGAACAGGACTTCGTGTTTGTCCAAGGAAACGTAACGGAGCTTCAATTCCGTTCGACCTCGCAATTCCGTAAGATTGATATACACCCACGGCGATCCGGCTTGCTCGACGTTGGACAAGGGCCGTTTGCCGGTCTCGGCCGGTTCGGCGAGCGTGTTGTCGGCGGCTTCTTCCTTCGGACGACCCTTGACCATCAGAAGCGAACTGAATATCCCGGCCAGCACTTTTTTGCCGGTGCGACGATCTTCATACATGTAGTCGGCAAGCAGAAGTGCCTGGAGGATTGGTTTCATGTCGGAACACTCCATCTAAAACGGAAGAGAAACGGCTGCGGCCCACATGCGTGTCAGGGGAAGGTTTGTGAAACCTTCTAAAACGCTCTGGCGTCAGTATGAAGATTCCATCGCCCGCCGTCAAAGGGACCCCCGCTCACGGGCGCGGTAACGGATTATGGCGGCATCATGAAGAGCCGAGTCGCTCCGAAGGAGCAGCCGTTCGCCCAGCCCAGGGCAACGCCCTGAGGAACCGTGAAATCACGGAAGGGATTGTCGGGCCAACGGCCCAATCATTTTTTTTTCGGGCGAGAACGGCTGGCCTTTTGGGCCGACCGCCGGGTGAGGACGGGATCCGTTTTCCAGGGCGTTGCCCTGGGCTGGGTGAACCAAGGGCCTTCGGCCCAGAGTCTTCCTATTTTATGACGACTGAGAATTACTGCGCCCCCGCTCACGGCGTATTCGCCTTCGACAAAAGCTCCCGCCAAAAATCCCGAGCTTTCCGATGCGCGGCCAGCAGTTCGCGCCGGGCTTCCGGATCGCCGACCTCCTGAATCCGCCTCGCCCGTTCGTAAACCCAGTCGAGGAAAAACTGCACGGCCCGGCGGCTGATCCGGCGCTCGTAGCGCGACTCGACGTACCACGGCGCCGTCATCGCCATGCGATACGTCCCGGGCAGGTCCGTCACCGCGCGGACCAAAAACCACCCGCTGCCGTCGAACGCCACCGGCGGAAGCCGGCCCGATTGGGCGTACTCGGCCAACGGAATCGTGCGATAAACCTGCCCGTTTTTGATGATCTCCATGTAGCTGATCGGCTCGCGAGTGGAAAGCGTCAAGCCAATCTCAAACTCCGTGGCCTTGCCGCCGTCGATCGAAAAAACGTGGCCGGGGAACTCACCGT
>DATECS010000406.1:0-4717 GCA_035286785.1 Thermoguttaceae bacterium
GCTGGGGCTTGCGCCCGTGGCTTTTGCGAGGCAATTCGCGGGCGATCCACGGGCGTTGGTCTATGAATTGGCCAAGAAGTACGAGGCGTCGGGCGACCGTACCCTGGCCGAGACGGCGGCCGAAAAGGCGCTTGGGTTCGAGGACGGTTCGGCGCGGGCGGACCAACGGGGTCATTATCTTTGCGCGGAGCAACTTCGGATGGAGGGACACTTCGCATGGGCGGAACGGGAATATCGCCGCGTGACGCGGTCGGGGAATCTCGACGATCTCAACGTGATCGACGCCTACGAGAACCTGGCCTTGATGCTGCACGACCGGGGCGAGAATCTTCGGGCGGCCGAGACGCTCGAACAGTTTGCGAAAGCGATCAAGCGATCCGGCGGCGACGCGAAGGTGGAAGATAAAAATCGCGCCGCGATGACGGCGGAGTTGAACAAATATATTGTCGCCAGGATGGACTACTACCAGGCCTGTCACTGGCGCGACGCGGGCGATCGGACGAGGCAGAGATTGGCGATCGAAGCGGGGTTGATACAGGATCCGGAGGGCGCCGACCTGTTGATCGAGGCGTTCAAACTGCCGGACGCCGATCCGATTTTCCGCGAAAAGATCCGCAAGCGGATTAAGAACGTGGCGCTCCAGTTGCGGATGCGCGTGGTGACGGGTTCGGATCCGGCGAACGCCTGCAACGAGCTGGCCTGGCTCATCGCCAACACCGAGGGCGATCTGGACGAAGCGATTCGCCTGTCGCGGCGGTCGGTCGACGAACAGCCCGAGAACGGCGCTTATTACGACACGCTGGCGCGGTGCTACTTCGCCAAAGGCGACCACGCGAAGGCGGTCGAGAACCAGATCAAGGCTTTCGAGCTGGAGCCGCACAGCGGGCTGATCGCGAAGCAACTCGACGAGTTTCGCCGCGCCTACGAGAAGAAATTCGGCAAACCGGCGCCGAAACCGGGCCCGCCGAGGAAAAAAACGCCGCCCGCCCCACAGTCGCTGCAACAATCGGTCAGCCCGCTGCTTGATTATGAGCAATTCGGGCCGTGAATACTCCAATCATCTTGCCGGAAGAAGGCGATTCTCTCGGACACCTTCGCGTCCTTGCGTCTCCGCGTCTTTGCGTTGATCTCTTTTCTTAACGCAAAGACGCAAAGGCTCTCCTGGTAGTTGCTGCCCACCCAACTCCTCCTCCGTGGTGAAAAAACCGCCTTCAGAAACTCAACATCCTCTGATATTCTTCCATCCGCCGATCGATGTCGGCTCGCTCAATCTGCTTGAGTCGGTCCAAACTGAAGGCTTCCACGGTGAAACTGGCGGCCAGCGTCCCGTAGGCCATGGCCTTCTTCAACGTTTTCGGCTCGAAGTTGCCTTGCTCGGCGAGGTAGCCCATCATGCCGCCGCCGAAACTGTCGCCCGCGCCGGTCGGGTCGACCACGTTCGGTGTCGGGTAGGCCGGCATAACGTAGGTCTCGTGCTTGCTGAAGAACATCGCGCCGTGTTCGCCCTTTTTGATCACGACGAACCGCGGGCCCATCTCGCGGACCTTGTGGCCCGCGCGGACCAGATTTTCGTCGCCCGTCAAAAGCCGCGCCTCGCTGTCGTTCAACACCAGCCCGTCGATCCGCTTCAGGAGGGCCATCAGGTCGTCGCGCGCGCCGTTGATGTAAAGGTCCATCGTGTCGGCCACGCGGAGCGTCGCGCCGGGGCACTGCTCCAGCACCCGCATCTGGACCGACGGCAGCCCGTTGGCCAGGAAGAGGAACTTGCACCGGGTGAACTCCTCGGGCAGCACGGGATCGAACAGGGCGAAGGAGTTCAACTGGACGTCGAGCGTCTCGCGGTCGTTCATGTTGGTGAGATATTTGCCCGTCCAGCGGAAGGTCTTCGTGCCGGGCAGCACCTGGAGGCCGCTCGTGTCGATCTTGCGCGACTTGAACAAGGCCGTATGTTCGGCCGGCCAGTCGTCGCCGACCACGCTCACCAGCCGGACCGACGTGAAAAAGCTGGCCGCATAGGCGAAATACGACGCCGAGCCGCCCAACACGTTGTCGCGACGCTCCGTCGGCGTTTGGACGTTATCCAGCGCAACCGATCCGACCACTAGCAACGGCATCTGTGCAATCCTCGACCATTCAAAAAGTGGGTGAAAGGGGCCAGGGCCTCCGCGAGACGGCCTGGCCCTATTATCGACAGTCGGGCGGCCCAAGCAAGGCGGGGGAAAGAGAAAGGCGAGAGCCGGGGAGAGGCTCGCCGTGCTCGCGCGAGTCGTAAGCAGTTTGCCTTGCACGGCAATTTCAAACAGCCACGCAAACGCAAGGCCGTCCGGAAATTGGACTCGAAAAATGCGGATATTCGCAATTTTTCCGAGCCGCGACCGTTAGGAAGCGGTTGCGGCTTGATAGACATTCAACCGCTCCCTTACGGTCGCGGCTCGGTTTTTTCTGGTCAAGTCGCCCGAGCGGCCTTATTGGCAGCAAACCGGCGCCGAGGTCATTACCGGCTGGGGGCACGCTACCGCGCCGCTGTTCCATCCGCCGCCCATCGGTCCGCAGGGCGACGAGCAGCAGCCGGCCACGGTCAGCAGCCCGGCGACCAGAACCATGCAAAACAACATGCGTTTCATCGAAAGACTCCTTTGGGGACTCCTGTCGGGACACCATTCCGCAACATAACCCCAGTGAGGATGGACAATCCCCCATGAAGAGCGTAACGACTATTCTACGGACTTCCGTCCGCCAACACAATACGAACGTGGGTTCATCTTCGATCGCCGGTCGGGCCGATTCCCCTGTTACGCCGTATCCTTTATCCTGAACGCTCGCCGGGGACTGTCCCGTTTTTCGGCCAAGAAACTACGCAGGGAAACTACGCAGGCCAATGCGTTTCGACCGAAAAACGGGACTGTCCCCTTCAGAACAGCCATTACCTCAAGGACTCCGACCATGTCCTCCGAAATGCCCACAACCCCCACCGACTTCATTCGCCAGATCATCAACGGGGATCTGAAGACCGGCAAGTTCGGCGGCCTGGTCCACACGCGGTTTCCGCCCGAGCCGAACGGCTACCTGCACATCGGTCACGCCAAGTCGATCTGCTTGAACTTCGGCATCGCCCAGCAATATCCCGGCGGGCTGTGCAATCTGCGGTTCGACGATACCAACCCCTGCAAGGAAGAGGTCGAGTACGTCGAGTCGATCAAGGAGGACGTCCGCTGGCTGGGGTTCGACTGGGAGGACCGGGAATTTTTCGCTTCCGACTATTTCGATCAGCTCTACGACTGGGCCCTTCAAATGATCCGCGACGGGAAGGCCTACGTCTGCGACCTGTCGGCCGACGAGACCCGCGAGTATCGCGGCACGCTCACCGAGCCGGGCCGCAACAGCCCCTATCGCGACCGATCGGTCGAAGAAAATCTTGACCTGTTCCAACGGATGCATGCCGGCGAGTTTCCCGACGGGTCGCGCACCCTCCGGGCGAAGATCGACATGGCCTCGCCCAACTTGAACATGCGCGACCCCGTCATGTACCGCATCCTCCACGCCACGCACCACCGCACGGGCGACCGTTGGTGCATCTACCCGATGTACGACTTCACCCATGGGCAGAGCGACTCGATCGAGCGGATCACGCATTCGATCTGCACGCTCGAGTTCGAAAACCATCGGCCGCTTTACGATTGGTACGTCGAGGCCCTGGGCATCTATCACCCGCAGCAGATCGAATTCGCCCGATTGAATCTCACCTACACGGTGATGAGCAAGCGGATGCTCTTGGAGCTGGTCCGGGCGGGCCACGTCGTCGGATGGAACGACCCGCGAATGCCGACGATCAGCGGCCTGCGCCGCCGAGGGTACACGCCCGAGGCGATTCGCAATTTCTGCGCGCGGATCGGCGTGGCCAAGCAGGACAGCACGATCGACATCCAACTGCTGGAGCACTGCCTGCGCGAGGATCTCAACCGCCGAGCGACCCGGGTGATGGCCGTCCTACGCCCGTTGAAGGTCGTGATCGAAAACTATCCCGAGGGCCAGGTCGAGGAGATAGACGCGGTCAACAATCCCGAGGATCCGGCGGCCGGCACGCGCAAAGTCCCCTTCTCGCGCGAGCTGTACATCGAACGGGACGATTTCATGGAAGAGCCGCCCAAGAAATATTTTCGCCTCTCGCCCGGGTCCGAAGTGCGGCTGCGCTACGGCTATTTCGTCCGCTGCATGGGTGTGGTCAAGGATCCGAAGTCGGGCGAAGTGACCGAGATTCGCTGCACGTACGACCCCGCGACCCGCGGCGGCGACAACCCGCCCGACGGCCGCAAGGTGAAAGGCACAATCCACTGGGTCTCGGCGGCCCATGCGGTGAAAGCGGAAGTGCGTCTGTACGAGCACCTCTTCGCCAACGAGAACCCCGGCGACGTGCCCAAGGGCGGCCACTTCACCGACAACCTGAATCCAGCGTCGCTCGAAGTGCTGACCGACTGCCGGCTCGAACCGTGTCTGGCTGACGCGAAACTCGGCGACCTGCTCCAATTCGAGCGTCAAGGCTATTTCTGTCTCGATCCCGACTCAACGCCCGATCGCCCGGTCTTCAACCGCACGGTCACGCTGAAGGATAGTTGGGCGAAGATTCAGAAGAAACAGTAGGTCGTAAAAATGCGGATATTTGTGGACTTAACCGAGCCGCGACCGTGAGGGAGCGGTTGAACACCTTTCGAGCCACAAC
>DATECS010000407.1:0-19047 GCA_035286785.1 Thermoguttaceae bacterium
TCTGATCGAGAACCATTTATTCTCGGGTAAATCGTCCCCCTGTCAAGGCCTCCGATCCGACCGCGTCACGGTTTGCGATCGGCGGAAAAGGTCCACCCAAACAGTGGGGGTTGTCCGGTCTATTCCGCTGGAGGCTCGTCCTCGGGAGTTTCGCCGAGCAGAGCGTCCAGATCCGGGGTGGGTTTCTCCTCGCGACCGGACTCGGTTGTCCCCGGTTTGAAAATGTCCTGGGCCCCTTCCTCCAACAGGCGGAACGCGGGACGCTGGGCCGGCTCGGCCGCCGCGGCCAGGATGTCCAGGGCCTGCGGCCGGATGCGGACTTCCGAGTTCTGGAACGTATGGAAACCCGTTCCGGCCGGCACGAGGTGCCCCAGGATCACGTTTTCCTTCAACCCGACGAGGTTGTCCACCTTGCCGGCCAGGGCGGCCTCGGTCAGCACTTTGGTCGTTTCCTGGAAGCTGGCCGCCGAGATAAAGCTGGAACTTTGCACGGCCGCCTTCGTGATTCCCAACAACTGGGTCGACGCGGTCGCCGGGTGGGGCGTCGTGCCTTCGGCCGGTTCACCGCCAAGGGCCTGCACCTGGGCGTTGACCTGTTCGAGCGTCTCCCGCGGGACGATGGCGCCTTCCTGGAATTCCGCGTCGCCTTTCTTGATGATTTTCAGGCATTTTTGGATTTCCTCGTTGGCGGCGCGGAATTCGAATTTGTCCATCACGCTGCCGGGCAGAAGGTTCGTGTCGCCGACCGATTCGACGAGCACCTTGCGCAGCATCTGCGCGACGATGATCTCGATGTGCTTGTCGTCGATTTCCACGCGCTGCGAACGATACACGTTCTGGATTTCGCGGACCAGGTATTGTTGGACGGCTTCCTCGCCGGAGATGCGAAGGATGTCGTGCGGAACCAGCGGGCCGTCGACCAGCGCCTCGCCCGCCCGAACGAACTCGCCCGCGTGGACGCGAAGGTGCTTGCCGTGCGAGACGAGGTGTTCGCGTTCGATGCCCGTCTCGCTGCGGACGATGATAGTCCGTTTTCCGCGGCGTTTTTCGCCCAGCAATTCGACCGTGCCGTCGATCTCGGCGATGACGGCCGGTTCCTTCGGCTTTCGGGCCTCGAAGATTTCGGTGACCCGGGGCAGGCCGCCCGTGATGTCTTGCGTGCCCGCCACGTCGCGCGGCGTCTTGGCCAGGAGCGTGCCGGGACCGATCGTGTCGCCTTCGCTGACCTCGATGTGGGCCTTCTCGGGCAGGTAGTAGAAGTCGAGAATCTTGCCCGTCTCGTCCTCGAGAACCACCTGCGGATGCAAGTCGCCCTTGTGTTCCATGACCAGTCGCCGGACGTGGCCGCTGGGATCGCGCTCGACGCGCATCGTCTCGCCTTCGATGACGTCTTCATAGCGGCAACGGCCGCCGACTTCGGCCAGAATGGGGATACTGTGCGGATCCCATTGGCACAACGAAGCGCCCGACTGAACCTCTTGGTTTTCCTCGACCAACAGTTGGGCGCCGGCGGGGATCTCGTATTGTTCGAGTTCGCGGCCTCGCGGGTCGAGAATCACGATTTCGCCGTTGCGGGTCAGGACGATCTGCTCGCCCGCGTCGTTCCGCACGACTTTCAGCCGCGTGAACTGGACGACGCCGCCCTTCTTGGCGCGGATTTCGGACTCCTCGACGGCCCGGGCCGCGATGCCGCCGATGTGGAACGTCCGCATCGTCAACTGCGTGCCCGGCTCGCCGATGCTTTGGGCGCCGATGATGCCGACGGCCATTCCCTGCTCGACCAGCGAACCGGTCGAAAGGTCCATGCCGTAGCACAACGCGCAGACGCCCAGCGACGAATCGCACGTCATGGGGCTTCTCACCTGGATCTTTTCGAGGCCGAGTTCCTCGATCTTCCGCGCGACCTCGCGCGTGATCAACTCGTCTTCGCGAACGATCACTTCGTCGGTGATGGGGTTGACGATGTTCGCCCGGCTCACGCGGCCGTACACCGAATCGGCCAGCCCGACTTCGACCTTCTCGCCGCGATAGATCACGCCCTTGGTGATTCCCTGGGTCGTGCCGCAGTCGTGCGTCGTGATGACGACGTTCTGGGCGACGTCGGCCAGTTTTCGCGTCAGGTAGCCCGAGTCGGCCGTCTTCAACGCCGTGTCGGCCAAGCCTTTCCGGGCACCGTGCGTCGAACTGAAGTATTCGAGCACGTTGAGGCCCTCGCGGAAGTTGGCCTTAATGGGCGTTTCAATGATTTTGCCCGACGGCTTGGCCATCAAACCGCGCATGCCGGCCAACTGGCGGATTTGTTCGACGCCGCCTCGCGCGCCGGAGTGCGCCATGAGGAAGATCGGGTTCACGTAGCCCGGCGCGCGGCGGTCATTCTCCAGCACCGTCATCATTTCGGCGGTGATTTCCTCGCGGGCGTGGGTCCACGCGTCGAGGACCTGGTTGTAACGTTCGCCTTCCGCGATGACGCCCTTCTGGTAGTGTTTCAGAATCCGCATCACGGCCTTTTCGGTGGTTGCGATGATGCGCGACTTGTTCGGCGGCGTGATCAGGTCGTCCGTGGCGAACGACAGGCCGCTTCGCGTGCTCTCGCGGAACCCAAGCTGGTTCATGTCGTCCAGCAAGTCGATCGTCGCCCGGCGTCCCAGGATCGCGTAGCAGTCGGAAATCACGCCGGCCAACTCGCGGTTGCGCATCGGCATGTTGTAGAAGGGCATGCCCTCGGGCAACATCGCGTTGAACAACACGCGGCCGACGGTCGTCTTGAGCAATTCGCCCGGTTTGTGTTCGCGGTTGCTCTTGACCCGCTGGTCGGCCGGCAGACGCACCTTGATCTCGGCGTGCGTGTCGACGATTTTCAGCGAATAGGCCAACTCCACCTCGTTGAGCGAGGAGAACGCCATGCCATCGCCTCGCCGGTCGGAAAGCGCCTGGGTCAGATAGTAGCAACCCATCACCACGTCCTGCGACGGGCTGATGATCGGCGCGCCGTTGGCCGGGCTGAAAATGTTGTTCGTGGCCATCAGCAGCGTGTGCGCCTCGACCTGCGCTTCGAGCGAAAGCGGCAAGTGGACCGCCATCTGGTCGCCGTCGAAGTCGGCGTTGAAGCCCTTGCACACCAGCGGATGAAGCTTGATCGCGTTGCCTTCGACCAGCACCGGCTCGAACGCCTGGATGCCCATGCGGTGAAGCGTCGGAGCGCGATTCAACATCACGGGCCGGTTGTAGATCACTTCCTCGAGGATGTCCCAAACCTCCTCGTCCTTCCGTTCGAGCATCTTCTTGGCGCTCTTGATCGTGTCGGCGTGGCCCAATTCTTTCAGTCGCCGAATGATGAACGGTTGGTACAACTCCAACGCGATCTTCTTCGGCAACCCGCATTGGTGCAGCCGCAACGCGGGCCCCACCACGATCACGCTTCGGGCCGAATAATCCACGCGCTTGCCCAACAAGTTCTCGCGGAACCGGCCTTGCTTGCCCTTGATCATGTCGGTCAAGGACTTCAAAGGGCGGTTGCTGCTGCCCAGCACGGGCCGTTTGCAGCGGTTGTTGTCGAACAATGCGTCGACCGACTGCTGGAGCATCCGCTTTTCGTTGCGGATGATCACCTCCGGCGCGTTGAGGTCCACCAGCTTCTTCAGCCGGTTGTTACGGTTGATGATCCGCCGATAGAGGTCGTTCAAGTCGCTCGTGGCGAAATTGCCCGAGTCCAGCAGCACCAGCGGGCGCAGGTCCGGCGGGATGACCGGAATGACGTCCAGCACCATCCACTCGGGCCGGTTGTCGCTGTCGCGGATCGATTCGACGATCTTCAGTCGGTTGATCAGATCCTTTTTCTTCTGCTTCGAGCCCGTGTCGACCCATTCGGCTCGCAGTTCCCGCGACAGAGTGACAAGGTCGAGATTGACCAACAGCTTGCGGATGGCCTCGGCGCCCATGTCGGCTTTGAAGTTGCCCTCGGGATACTGCTCGCGCGCGGCCCGGTATTCCTCCTCGGTCAGCAATTGCTGCATCTTCAGCGGCGTGTCGCCGGGATCGGTCACGACGTAGTCCTGGAAATAGATGACCTTTTCCAGGCTCGTCGTCTTCATGTTCAACAGCGTGCCCAGCCGGCTGGGCATGGCCTTGAAGAACCAGATATGCACCACGGGCGCGGCCAGTTCGATGTGGCCCATCCGCTTGCGCCGCACGCGGCTGTGGGTGATCTTCACGCCGCAACGGTCGCAGATCATCCCCTTGTATTTCATCCCACGGTACTTGCCGCAGGCGCATTCCCAGTCCTTCTCGGGACCGAAAATCCGCTCGCAGAACAGGCCGTCCTTCTCCGGGCGATAGGTCCGGTAGTTGATGGTCTCCGGCTTTTTCACCTCGCCGAACGACCAGCTACGGATATCGTGCGGCCGAGCGAGGCTGATTTTGACGGAGGCGTAATCGTTAATCCGATCGTATGAGGTTTCGCCAATACTCACTTGCTGGCACTCCTTGTTCGGATTTCAAACCGTGATTTGTGCATTGTCGTCCGCCGGCTAACCGACACGTGGTTAAACCTGCCCTTTTTCCAATTGCATGTTCAGTCCGAGCCCGCGGACTTCGTTGGTCAAGACGTCGAAGCTGGCCGGGGTGCCGGCTTCGAGCGTGTTTTCGCCCTTGACCATCGACTCGTAGATCTTGGTGCGTCCTTCGACGTCGTCGCTCTTGACGGTGAGCAGTTCCTGGAGGATGTAGGCCGCTCCATAGGCCTCCAGCGCCCAGACTTCCATTTCCCCGAATCGCTGCCCGCCGAAACGCGCCTTGCCGCCCAACGGTTGCTGGGTGATGAGCGAGTAGGGGCCCGTGCTCCGCGCGTGGACCTTGTCGTCGACCAGATGGTGCAGCTTCATCATGTACATGTAGCCCACCGTCGATTCCTGCTCGAACTCGTCGCCCGTCCGACCGTCGCGCAGGCGGACTTTGCCGTTGACGGGCAAGTCGGCTTCCGCCAAGCACTTCCGGATCGCCTCCTCGTCAGCGCCGTCGAACGCCGGCGTTTGGGCCACGAATCCGAGTTTGCCCGCGGCCCAGCCCAGGTGCGTCTCGAGAATCTGGCCGACGTTCATACGACTGGGCACGCCCAACGGATTCAGCAGAATCTGCACCGGCGTTCCGTCGGGCAGATAGGGCATGTCTTCCTTGGGCAGGATTTTCGAGATGACGCCCTTGTTTCCGTGGCGGCCGGCCATTTTGTCGCCGACCGAGATGACTCGCTTCGCCGCGACGTAGACCTTGACCATTTGGAGCACGCCGCTGCGCAGCTCGTCGCCGCGCTTCATCGAGTTGAGCCGCCGGTCCCGCGCGTCGATCGCCGCCTCCACCGCCGGCCAAAGCGACTCGTGGATCTCGTCGACCTGTTCCTTGCGTTTCGGGCTGCGGATGTCCAGCGTGGCCAGGCGGAACTCATGGGCCTGCTCGGCGACGTATCGGTGTTCCTGGCCCTCGACCAGCGGATTGCCGTCCTCGTCGGTCAGTTTTCGCCCGAGCACCTTTTCGACCTGTTCGACCAGTTCGCCGAACGCCTTGGCGATGGCCGCGTTGCCTTCCGCCTCGACCTTCTTGAGCGTTTCCTCGAACTGCTTGCGTTCGTCCTCCGAGAGGCTCATCCGGCGCGAGAACTTCTGCGTGTCGATCACGATGCCCTCGATGCCCGAGGGAACTTCGAGCGAATCGTTCTTCACGTCCTCGCCGGCGCGGCCGAAAATCGCGTGCAACAATTTTTCCTCGGGCGTGAGTTCGGTCTTCGACTTGGGCGAAACCTTGCCCACCAAAATGTCGCCCGGCTGAACGTACGTGCCGACGCGCACGATGCCGTTGTCGTCCAGGCTGCGCAGCGCTTTCTCGCTAACGTTGGGGATGTCCCGGGTGAACTCCTCGCGGCCCAGCTTGGTCTCGCGGATTTCGATGTCGAACTCCTCGATGTGGATCGAGGTGTACGTGTCGGCCTCGACGAGTTCCTCGCTGATGATGATGGCGTCCTCGAAGTTGAACCCGTCCCAGGCCATGAAGGCCGCCAGGATGTTTCGTCCCAGGGCCAGCTCGCCGTGATACGTGCCCGCTCCGTCGGCGATCACATGGCCCTTTTCCACCTTCTGACCAAGTGCCACGATGGGCTTTTGGTTCTGGCAGGTGCGCTCGTTGAGCCCGACGAACTTGCGCATGACGTAAACGTCGGACCCGATTTCGATGCGGCTGGCGTCGACGTAGTTCACCGTGCCGGCGCGGCGAGCGCGAACCAACATGCTCGAGTTCACGGCCGTGTCCTGCTCCATGCCCGTGCCGACCAACGGCGGCTCCGTGACCAGCAATGGGACGGCCTGGCGCTGCATGTTCGAGCCCATCAACGCGCGGTTGGCGTCGTCGTGTTCAAGGAAGGGAATCAGGCCGGCCGACACGCCGATCATCTGATTGGGCGACACGTCGATGTACTCGACCTGATTCGACGGGATGATCATCAGGTCGCCGTGGTGCCGCGCGACGATCGTGTCATCGACGATTTTGTCCTTTTCGACCTTGATGTCGCCCGGCGCGAGGACCGCTTCGTGTTCCTGGTCGGCGCGGAGCCATTCGATCTTGTCGGTCATCTTGCCGTTTTTCACGCAACGGTAGGGCGTGACCAGGAAACCGTACTCGTCCACGCCGGCGTAAATCGCAAGGCTCGAAATCAGACCGATGTTCGTGCCTTCGGGCGTCTCGATCGGGCAAATGCGCCCGTAGTGCGAAATGTGAACGTCGCGCACTTCGAACCCGGCCCGTTTGCGGTTCAAACCGCCGGGGCCCAACGCCGACAGACGCCGTTCGTGGGTGAGCATCGACAGCGGGTTGGTCTGGTCGACCACTTGCGAGAGCTCGCCCCGGCCGAAGAAGTATTCGATCGCGGCCGAAATGCTCTTCGGATTGACCAGGCTCCGCGGCGTCATGTCCTCGAGATCCTTCAGGCTCATCCGCTCCTGGACCGTGCGGCGCAGCTTGAGGAACCCTTTGCGCAACTCGTCGCACGCCAGTTCGTCGATCGTCCGCAGGCGGCGATTGCCCAAGTGGTCGATGTCGTCCACTTCGACGTTGTCCTGATCGCTGCGCAACTGCAAAAGATACGTCATCGCCGCGATCAGATCTTCGGCCCGAAGGGTCATCTCGTCCTCGGGCACGTTCAAATGCAGCTTGCGATTGATGCGGAACCGTCCCACGCGGCCGAGCCGGTAGCGGTTCGTGTCGTAGAACTTCTCGTGGAACAGCGACTTGGCCTTCTCCAACTGCGGCGGATTGCCCGGCCTAAGCCGCTGATAGATACGCAACAGCGCTTCCTCGTGGCTGGTCGTTCCGTCTTCGGCCAGTGTGTTCAACAGGAGGAGATTCTTCTGCACCGGCATGACCTCGACCTCCTTGAGGCCCGAGGTGCAAATCGTCTCCGCCGCGCCCTTGCTGATCCGCTGGGCGCACTCGACGATGATTTCACCGGCCCGATCGCTGTTGGCCGGATAGACGATGTCCTTCACCGCCAACTTGCCCTCGATCTTGCCGACGCTCCGGCCGTCGACGACCTTCTCGACCGTCGTGTCGTAGAAGACGCGCAGAATGTCCTCGTTCTGGCTGTACCGCGGGTCCATCGCCCGCAGCAGGGTCATCGCCGAGAACTTGCCGCTCTGGTCGATCCGCACCGAAAGGCCTTCCTTTCGCGTGACGTTCAACTCGATCCAGCTACCCCGTTCGGGGATGATGCGGCAACTGTGCAACCGCCGTTCCGTGCCCTCCATGTCGAGCACGAAGTCGATGCCCGGGCTGCGGTGCAACTGGCTGACCACGACGCGCTCCGCCCCGTTGATGATGAATTCGCCGCCGCCGAGCATGATCGGGATGTCGCCCAGGTAGACTTCCTCCTCGACGGGCTCTTCCTTGGTCAACCGCAACCAGACCTTGAACGGTCGGCCGTAAGTGAGCCGCAACTGGCGGCACTCGTCGGGCTCGTACCGGGGCTTGCCCAGCTCGTAGCGGAGATACTCCAATCGCAGCGACTTGTCGTAGCTCTCGATCGGGAAGATCTCGCGCAAGACGCTTTCAATGCCGATGTCTTCGCGCCGCTCGGGCGCAATCTCGTATTGTAAAAACCGATCGTAACTGCTTGTTTGAATGGCAGTTAGATCAGGCACCACGTGAGGCGGCCGGAGGCTGCCGAAGCGGCGCACACTGGTGGGCTGAAGACGACGTTGAGCTGCGGTGGCCATGAGAAGTCACCCTCCTGTAGCGGAAGCGCAGGAAAACCAAACGAAGAAGGTGGCCGGCGGCAGCCGAAACGACCGCCGGAGCCTCCAGAGCCGACTAGAGCTCCCAATCAAGTTAAGCAAGAGCCGCGCAGGCACGATACTGCTCGCCTTGGGCGTCAGCACGCCCGGCAAGATAGGGATATCCCGTTCTATTGACGACCACTCGATCGGATGGATCCTATTTGATCGAAATGGTGGCGCCGGCTTCTTCCAACTCGGTCTTGAGTTTCTCGGCGTCTGCCTTGCTAAGCCCCGTCTTGACCTTGGCCGGAACGCCCTCGACCAGTTCCTTGGCCTCTTTCAGGCCCAGGCCGGTCGCCGCACGCACCACCTTGATCACGCCGATCTTCTTGTCGCCGAAACCCTCGAGAACGACGTCGAATTCCGTCTTCTCCTCGGCCGCCGCGGCGGCGCCGCCGTCGCCGGCGGGCATCGCGGCCATCATCACGGCGCCACCCGCCGCAGCCTTGATCCCGTGTACTTCCTCGAGGTAATCGCTCAGCGTCTTCGCTTCTTTCAGCGTGAGACCGGCAATCGTGTCTCCTAGTTTCTTGGTTTCCGCGGGAAACTCGCGGACGGCTTCGTCTGTCGACATCGGGCTATTCTTCCTTTCTCATCTTGGAGGCACGGCGACACGTGACTGCTCGAGTCGATCTCGCCGCGCCGACACACGTTTGATCCATGTTTGGTTTTTTCGCAGGCCGTTTCCGATGGGGCGGCCTTCCCACGGTCGTTAAGCGGGAGTCACGGCGTCCGCGGTTTCTCCCTCCGCGGCGCCTTCTTCTCCCGCTTTCTGTTCGATTTGACTGGCCAACGCCCCGCCCGGTCCGAGCAACTGGGCGGCCAGTTTCGCTCCCGGACCAAGGATCTGACCCACCAGCAAGCTTAACTGTTCATGGCGGTTGGGCCACTTGCTCACGGCCGCCACGTCCGAAGCGGTCATGGCCTCGCCGTCCATCACCCCGCCGCGGGCCTTGAACGCCGGGAATTCGCCCTTTTCGGCGAGCCGAGTGATTTCCTTGGCCAGGCTGACGATGTCTTCGCCGCCCCAGCAGATCGCCGCCGTCCCGCTGACGCCCTCGAACATCGGCGCCAACGACGAGGAGGCCGTGGCTCGCCGGGCCATGCTGTTTTTCACCACGAGCAAATGGATGTCTTTCGACTCCAACTCGCCGCGGAGACGATTGTTCGCGTTGCCGTCCATGCCGATCACGTCGACCACCAGCGCGTCGTTGACGCCCTCCAGTCGGCCTCGCAAGTCCTCGGCTATCAGGTTCTTGACGTATTTGCTCATGACGCACGCCTTCGTTCACGGCCCGCGCGGGGCGGGTGATTATTTGTGGGGTGGGCACCGCCCACCAAGTCATAACCTTGTTTCAATCGCGGTGGGCGATGCCCACCCTACGTGTCGCTTCCGACGCCACGCCCAATCGCTTACGCGGCCACCCGAATCCCGGGACTCATCGTCGCGGCGATGACGATTCCCTTGAGATACTGTCCGCGGACGCTGCCGGGCTTCAGACCGACGACGAAATTGATAAACGCCTGAATGTTGTCGACCAGTTGCGGCGCGCCGAAGCTCAGCTTGCCGACCACCGCGTGGACGTTGCCGCCGGCGTCGTTGCGGAACTCGACCTTGCCGGCCTTGTATTCCTTCACCGTGGCCGCCACTTCCGGCGTCACCGTGCCGGCTCGCGGCGACGGCATCAACCCGCGCGGACCGAGCACCTTGCCCAACGGCCCCACCACGCCCATCATGTCGGGCGAGGCGATGCAGACGTCGAAATCAGTCCATCCGCCCTTGATTTTTTCGGCCAACTCCGGTCCGCCCACCTCTTCCGCGCCGGCCGCCTTGGCTTCCTCGGCCTTGTCGCCCTTGGCAAAAACCACGACCCGAAGCGACCGACCGATGCCGTGCGGCAGAACGATCGACCCGCGGACGATCTGGTCCGCCTGCTTCGCGTCGACGCCCAGCCGAACGTGAATTTCGACCGTCTGGTCAAACTTCGTGGTGGCGAACTGCTTGAGCAGTTCCACCGCCTCGGCCAGCGGGACGGGCGATTGCCCCGGGGTTTTCTCGGCCATTGCCCGAAATCGTTTGGATTGTTTTGCCATCGTCCGCGACTCGTTAATTCTCTTGTAGGGTGGGCACTGCCCACCGCAAGCTCGATTTATGATTTTTGGTGGGCGATGCCCACCCTACGGTTTTCTCTTAACCTTCGACTTCCAGGCCCATGCTCCGCGCGGTGCCTTCGACCATGTGTCGGGCGTGTTCCGGGTTGCGGGCGTTCAGATCCTGCATCTTCGCCTTGACGATCTCGTCGATCTGGCTCATCGTGACCTTGCCGACCTTTTCCCTGTTCGGCACGCCCGAGCCCTTGGCGATTCCCGCCGCCTTCTTCAGCAGGGCGGCCGCCGGCGGGCTTTTGGTCACGAACTCGAACGTCCGATCGCTGTAGACGCGAACCACGACCGGAATCGGGATCCCGCCGGTCTCCTTCGTCCGTTCGTTGAACTGCTGAACGAATTGACCAAGGTTGATTCCGAAACGTCCCAGCGACGTTCCCACCGGAGGGGCCGGGGTGGCCTGTCCGCCGGGAACCTGAAACTTCACTTCGCCTGCCAGTTGTTTCTTTGCCATGACTATTCCCACGTCGTAGGGTGGGCAACGCCCACCGCGTAAAGGCTGCTTTGGTGGGCGATGCCCACCCTACTCTCGTCTCAAAACTGTAGGCCGGGTCTTGACCCGGCAATATATTCACGTGATCCCGTCGTTGCCGGGTCTGGACCCGGCCTACGCCCGAAAATCTCCTCAGAGCGATTCCACCTGCCAGTATTCGAGTTCCACCGGCGTGCTGCGTCCGAAAATATTGATCATCACCGTGACCCGGCCGCTGGCTTCGTCGATCGTCTCGACTTCGCCCTCGAAATTCTCAAACGTGCCTTCGTTGATCTTCACCCGATCACCCAGCTTGAAGTTGATCTTCAACTTCGGCGCGGCGTCGGCTTTTTCTTCCTGGGTCGAGACGATCCGGGCCACTTCGTGCGACAGCATCGGCGAGGGCCGGCCCGCCGCGCCCGTGAAATCGCCGATCCCCGGCGTCTCGCGGACCAAAAACCACGTATCGTCGTTGATCTCCATCTGAATGACCAGGTAGCCGGGATACAGCTTCCGTTTGATCACTCGCTTGCGGCCGCCCTTGACCTCCGTGACCTTTTCGATCGGGATAATGACGTCCCCGAAGTATGACTCCAGGCCCGCGATCTTCACGCGTCGCATCAACCCCTGGCGAATCGAATCCTCGCGGTTGCTCTGCACCTTGAGGATGTACCACTGCATGTTCTCCGACTTCGGCGGTGGCTCGGGCTCCGCGACCGGCGTCTGGACCAGCGGCGTCGCGGCGGCGGCCGGTTCGGCAACGCCGCTCGTTTCGACGACGATCATCTCCTCCGACGGCGCGACGACTTCTTCCGTCGTTTCGACGGTTGGTTCGTCCTCCGCCGGCGTCGGGGACGCCTCGAGGGGCTCGTCGATCGGGTTGTTCAACTCGTCGGCCACGCCTGAGTTCCCTTTGTCGTCGCGGAGAGCGGTTTTCTCTTGGGTTCTTCACGACGCACCGGACCGCGCCAAACGAACGGCACGACGCGAGGCGTCCATGAACCGGTCCTATATAATCCGCAAAATCTTCTGGAAAATAAAACCCCACACCGCGTCGAAACCGTACAGCACGATCGCCAGGGAGATAATCGTGATCAACACGACCGCCGACCCGCGAACCAACTCGTGCCGGCTCGGCCACGAGACCTTGTTCATCTCCGCTTCGACCGCGATCAGGAAGTCCGCGAAAGCCGGCAGGTTCACCAGCCGATACGACATCCACCAACCGGCCACCAACAGCACGCCGGGCACCAAGTGCCGCCAAAACGGGCCGCGATTGTCGAGGGTTGAGCTCAACGAGAGCAATCCCAGCGCAATCACGACCGCGATCACGACGCACGTGACCTGCCGGGAAATGCGGCCCTGGCTTCGCTTGTAAATGCCGACGCGCAGGAGTTCCTGAAAAAACGCGCTCACCGGATACGGTCCCCACGTTGCAATGGGATTGTACGATTCAATATAAAAAATGGCAGGGGCGGAGGGACTTGAACTCTCAACCGCTGGTTTTGGAGACCAGTGCTCTACCACTTGAGCTACACCCCTACACGTCACTTACTCTCCACGTGATCACGGCACGCGAGCCGTCGCTCGGGGTGATTGAGACTCCTTGGCCGATTCCCCGAATATACAACTAGGTGAGAATCTTCGTGACCACGCCCGAGCCGACCGTGCGACCGCCTTCGCGAATGGCGAAACGGACGTTCTCGTCCATGGCGATCGGCGAAATCAACTCGATCTTCAGCTTGACGTTGTCGCCCGGCATGCACATCTCGGCGTCGCCCAGCAAGGTGGACGAGCCCGTCACGTCGGTCGTGCGGAAGTAGAACTGCGGACGATAGCCGCTGAAAAACGGCGTGTGGCGTCCGCCTTCCTCCTTCGACAGGACGTAAACCTCGGCCTCGAACACGGTGTGCGGCGTGATGGAACCCGGCTTGGCCAGCACCTGGCCGCGCTCGATTTCCTCGCGCTTGATGCCTCGCAGCAGGCAGCCGACGTTATCGCCCGCCTGTCCGCTGTCCAGCGTCTTGTTAAACATTTCAACGCCCGTGCAAACGATCTTGCGAGGTTCGCCGGACAGGCCGACGATCTCGACGTCGTCGCCGATTTTGACCAAGCCGCGCTCGATACGGCCCGTGGCAACCGTGCCGCGGCCTTCGATCGAGAACACGTCTTCGATCGCCATGAGGAACGGCTTGTCCACTTCGCGCGTCGGCTCGGGAATGTAAGCGTCGATCGCGTCCATCAACTCGCCGATGCACTTGTTCTTCTCGGGATCCTCGGGATGGTTGTAGGCCGAGAGCGAGTCGCCGTGGATCACGGGAATCTCGTCGCCCGGGAAACCGTACTCCGTCAGCAGTTCACGCACTTCGAGCTCGACCAATTCCAACAATTCGGGATCGTCGACCAGGTCGACCTTGTTCAGGAAGACCACCAAGCGGGGAACGTTCACCTGACGCGCCAAAAGCACGTGCTCGCGCGTCTGGGGCATCGGGCCGTCCGCGGCCGACACGACCAGGATCGCCCCGTCCATCTGGGCGGCGCCCGTGATCATGTTCTTGATGAAGTCCGCGTGGCCCGGACAGTCGATGTGGGCATAGTGCCGATTGGCGGTCTCGTACTCCACATGGGCCACGGCGATGGTGACGGTCTTCGTGGCGTCGCGAACGGTGCCGCCCTTGGCGATGTCGGCGTACGACTTGGCCTTTGCGAGACCCTTCTTCTGCTGGACGGACAGAATAGCGCCCGTCAGCGTGGTTTTGCCGTGGTCGATGTGGCCAATGGTGCCCACGTTCACGTGGGGCTTGGTCCGTTGAAATACTTCCTTGGCCATGCTAACTCCCTGGATCTAATTTGAGTTGAATCGAACGAATTGTGATTTTGTAAAACGGGAACCGAAAACAACGATTACGATCGGGCCATGCCTTTCAAAACCCAATAAGAGCTGCTAATGGGATTCGGACCCATGACCTCGTCCTTACCAAGGACGCGCTCTACCGACTGAGCTACAGCAGCCAACTCCAACCAGGTCGAGCACGAGCCGCCGCCGAAAGCTCCACGGTGGGCCAACTTCCCGGGCCGACCCGCCTTGCTCGCGCTTGCCGTGGTCCGTCCGTCTTGTTGCTTCCCTGGAGAGCCGCTCGGGCGAGCCACTCCGCCCTCGCCGCGACGCCGCGCTCCCGGAAGTTGGTTCCCGCTATTGTGTCGGATGGCCGAAGCTCAGCCAACCCCTTTCTTTGTTTACAGTGGTTCTTACAAACAAAAAGACCTAAAGACGCCGCACACCGGGCAATCCCTACCCAGCCGAAAACGTCTCGCAGTCTTATCCTTATTTCCTAAATTGCCCACTTCCGTATTTTTTAGCCGACGCACCAAGCGGGTGAAGGGAATCGAACCCTCGTCTTCAGCTTGGAAGGCTATTGCTCTACCATTGAGCTACACCCGCACCTTTTTGTCATTTGTCGCTGACCTCGTCGCCGTCGTCTCGGGTTGTTTTGAGAAACCACGGCACAACAAGGCCGGCTTAAACAAATGGGGGGTGCAGGATTTGAACCTGCGAAGGCATTGCCATCAGATTTACAGTCTGACCCCTTTGACCGCTCGGGAAACCCCCCATGCACCGGGTTTGTGGTCCGTGGTTTCGTGCCGCCGACGCCGGGTTGACCTCGCCAGGAAAAAAACCGCCGCTCTAGTCCGCTAATCCTCTTGGCGAGACCCCGATTAGTCAATGGAGCCTGTTACGAGCTAGCGGAGGGACTTGAACCCACAACCTGCTGATTACAAATCAGCTGCTCTGCCGGTTGAGCTACGCTAGCCAGCCTCACGCCCAATTGCGAATCACTTAATATAACCAACCGCAAGGACCATGCAAGGGGGACAAGAGAAATTATTCATCGGCCGTCTTCCCACAAGATGTTCACCCCCGTCTCGAACGTCCGCCTTCTTGCCCCTGCTCGAAAAAACAGATTCGGAGAACGATTTAACAACATGCGAGGAGCTGCTCACCTACCAGATGCCCACTCGCAGGTGGGGGATTTCGGGCTTGGTAAAACGAGAAAAAAGAACGATGCCCGTCATCAGCGACAAGATCGCTTGCCGCCGGGACGGGCATCCACTCGCTGCGGGCAGTCTCAGAGGTTGTGAATTTTTGTAGGGTGGGCACCGCCCACCATAAGATGTCGTGCTTTGGTGGGCGATGCCCACCCTACATCTCGCGGATTCACCTGTATCGAATCGAAAAATTCACAACCTCTCAATTCAGCCCCGGAATCTCGATCTTCTCTTCCTGCGCCGCTCGGCGGAGTTTGTTTAGCGCCCGGGCCTCGATCTGGCGGATGCGCTCCTTGGTGACACCCAGTTCGGTGCCCACCTGTTTGAGCGTCTTGGGCTCCTTGTCGCGGCTCAGGCCGAATCGGGTCACGATGATCTTCTGTTCCCGTTCGTCCAGCCGGTCCAGGATCCGATCGACCTGGCTTTGGCGTTGCAGGTAGACGGATTCCTGCTCGAACTGGTCGCTTCGGGCGTCCTCGGCCGCGGCGAACATCTCGTTCTGACTCGTGCGGAACCGCTCCCGATGACGGTGCTCGTCGGGGATCGTCCGGGCGAAGTTCTTCATGATGGCCCAACTGGCGTACGTGCTGAACTTATTGCCTCGGGCGAAATCGAACTTCTCGACCGCGCGGATCAGCGAGATGTTGCCGTCGCTGACCAACTCGAAGAAGTTCTCCCGGGGACCGACGTGCCGCTTGGCGATCGACACGACCAGCCGCAAATTGGCGCGGATGATCTCGTTTTTGACCGCCACCGCCTGATCGTAGAGCTTCTCGATCTGCTCCATCACCGCGGCCCGGGGCCTGGTCGGGTCGAGCCGGCCGCGGAGTCTGGTGGCCTTGTACTTCAGGTAGTTCATCTTGCGGAACAGATGGGCCTCCTGCTCGCGGTTCAGCAGCGGCACCTGGTACAAACTGGCCAGGTACGACGGCAGCCCGCTGGGCAGACGATTTTTGCGGGCATTTTGGTCGCTCGCCGGTATCGGACCCAAAATCTCTTTCTCCGTGCCTTCGGCCCGCGCGTGGGCGAACTGCTCGTTATCCATGTAGTCCAAGGGCAGGTCCATGATCCGGCGGGCCCGCATCTCGCCGACGATCCGATAGATGCTGGTCTTCGTGCGGCAGAACCGCTTGGCCAGGGCGTCGACCGATTCGCCCCGCCGATAGTGGTGGTAGATCTTCCGCCGGGCTTCGTCCTGCAACGGGCCGCCCACGGTCGGAAAAATCGCCAGATCGGGATGCTCGGTGTCGAACTGCTTGATCGTGTAGCGGATCGTTTCGACGCTGCGGCCCGTGCTTCGCGAGAGCCGCTTGGTGATGTCGGCCGGGCAGCCGCCGGCGCGGGCCAGGCGCCGTGCCCGATTGATGATGGTCTCGCGTTCTTCGTCGGTCAACTGGCTGAAATGGGCCCCGCGGCGGACGCGGTCCTCGTTGTACTCGACGAACCGATCGACCGAGCTTTGGAGGAACCCGACCCGTTTGCGGCCGCCGAAGACGAACCGCCGGCTGACCAAGCCCTGCTGTCGCCACCGGGCAATGGTCTTGGTCGAGACGTTCAATCGCTCGCTCAGTTCGTCGACGGTCCAGACGTGCTCGCCAGCGTCGTTGGACGGCACGTTGGCCGCGTCCGAAACGTCCTCGACGAACAACTGCAAGTCGTGACGCGCTTCCTTGCCTGTCAGGCGGAGGTCGGGATACGACTGCGGCCGGAAGTTGGTGATCCGGTAGCAGAGGTATTCATAGGTGTACGTCCGCTTCGGATCGAGTTCGGTCAGAAGCCCTTCGGCCAGATTGACCTGTTCGATCTTCTTTTCGCGCGGCGCGAACCGGACCTGTTGGTCGCGGAGTTGCCGAAGAGCTGGATTGACATAGTCGGTGTGCATCGCTGTCCTCCTGCCTACGGTCGGAAAATTTGCCGGACGCCCGAGCGTCCGGTTTCCTCTTTCGTCGCGTGGGTCATTGGAGTGGCCATTTCTTTTATACCCGGTTGGTAACGCGTATTGTAGCCGCAAGTGACTTTTAGTGTCAACTATTCCTGTCAAAAATACCCCAGAATCAATTTCCCCGCCACAGGGGGGTCAAATTGTCGTAGTTCCATCCAAGCCGCTTGTCTCCTTCCTACTACGAAGGAGAAGTGCCCGGCGATCGTCGGAAAGTTCGCGCTTTCCAGCGGATTTCGCCCGACCCCTTGATGACCCGTTCTGGCCTTCGCCAAGGTGTCTACTCAGACAGACGCCCAAGGCTGCGAAGAGTTACAGAAATCTTTGCTTGATTTGGGATATTTCGATTCCACCCCAAATATTTTTTTCAACGGCCCTTGGTGTCTGCCGGAGCGCCAAGTCTTCCTGATTGCTTCCTCTTGCTTGCCACGCAAGCGGTTGCGGAAATTTGGGTAATTTTTTGGCGACTTTGCCGTGCCGCTACTCCGTCAATTTGTCGTCATAACCCTGAATTTCGTTCCATTCCCTTGAACTTGCGTCGCCCCGCGGGTCGATCATCCGACTACGCCCGCTCGTTCGCGTAGGGTGGGCACCGCCCACCACTTCCAGGTCATTCGGTGGGCGATGCCCACTACGAAAAACACATTCCGAGACACCGCCATGTCAAAATGTCGCATATTGTCGCTCTTGCTCGTTGCGGTCTCGTCGTTAGGCATCTTTGCCGGCACGAGTTTTGTCGTTGCCGGTTCGGCACCCTCCTATTCCCTGAAAAGCGCTCGCGTGCCGGGCACGGTCGATCGCGTGGTCAGCATGCTCGAAGTCAGCGGCACGATGAAATCGCCCGGCAAGGACAAAACCGAGCAATCCAAGCTGGGCGTTAACGCCGCGATCGCCTATGACGAACGCACCTTGGACGCGCCGCCCGAGGAGTCCGTCGCTCCGCTTCGCTCGGTGCGCTACTACGATCGGGCCGAAGCGAAAATCGACGTGGCCGACGGAAAATTCACGCCCGTCCTGCGTCCCGGACGCAGCCTGATGGCCGTCGAAATCGACCGGTCGAAGATCACCCTCTTTTCTCCACAAGGACGCTTGACCCGGGAGGAACTCGACCTGATCGATCTCCCGGCCAATAGCCTGCTGATCGACCGTTTTCTGCCGTCGCGGCCGGTGGCCCAGGGCGACACGTGGAAGCATGACGACAGTCTGGTCGTGGCCGCCTTCGGGCTCGATCGGACGGCCAAGCAGACCCTCGCCAGCACACTCACCAAGATCGACGACGACGCGGCGCTGATCGACATGACTGGCCGCATCGAAGGCGCCGTCAACGGCGTGTCCACGCGGATCGAAGTGAAGGCCAAGTACCGTTTCGACCGCAAGACGCGACGGATCGACTGGTTTGGCCTATTGGTCCACGAGGACCGCGGCGTCGGGCACGTCGGGCCGGGCGTGGACGTCACCGCTCGACTACGAATGCAAATGGTCCCCAATCAGTCGTCCGAACGGCTCTCCGACGAGGCGCTTCGCGGCCTTGCCCTGAAGCCGAACGATGAAGCGACCCAATTGGTCTACGAGCCCGAACTCGGCGGATGGCGTTTTCAATACGATCGCCGCTGGTTCTCGACCGGCAGCGACCGCCAGTTGGCCTTTCTGCGGCTGATCGAGCAGGGCGATTTTATCGCCCAGTGCAACGTGGCCGTTTTGGCCCCGGTCGCCCCGGGCAAGCAGGCCACGCTCGAACAGTTCCAGCAGGACATCAAAGAAGCGTTGGGCAAGGATTTCGGCGAGTTCGTCTCGGCCAGTCAGAAGGCTAACGAACAGAACTACCGCGTGCTGAACGTGGTGGCCCGAGGCACGGTCTCCAGTCTGCCCATCGAGTGGCACTACTACCTCGTGGCCGCCGAGCACGGCCGGCAGATCGCCTTCACGTTCACGGTCGAAGGCCCGTTGGCCGAGCGGCTCGACGACATGGACCGCCGGATGGTCGCCAGCCTGCGATTCGACCCGCCAAAGGTCGCCGCGGGCGAGAAGACGACGCGATAAAGTAAACCGAGCCGCGACCGTGAGGGAGCGGTGGAACTGCTTTCTCGCGGCGCCACCGCTCCCTCACGGTC
>DATECS010000408.1:0-3376 GCA_035286785.1 Thermoguttaceae bacterium
CAAAGAGGAGAGTTGACAATGGAACCGAAAAAAATACCCCCCCCCGGCCTCGGCACCTTGGCCCTGCACGCCGGCCAGCAGCCGGACCCCACGACCGGCAGCCGCGCGGTGCCCATCCACCAAACGACCAGCTACACGTTCAAGGACACGGCCCACGCCGCCCGGCTCTTCTCCCTCGAAGAAGTCGGCTGGATCTACACCCGCTTGATGAACCCCACGACCGACGTCTTCGAGCAGCGTCTCGCGGCGCTGGACGGCGGAGTCGGCGCACTGGCCTTGGCCAGCGGGCAACAGGCCATCGCCGTCGCGCTCTTGAACCTCGCCCACAGCGGCGGCCATCTCGTCGCCGGCGCGGCCCTCTACGGCGGAACGCTCAGCTTGCTGGGCCACACCTTCAAACGCCTCGGCATCGACGTCACCTTCGTCGACGCCACCGACGTGAACGCCATCGCCCGCGCCGTTCGCCCCACGACCCGCGCCGTCTACGTCGAGTCACTCGCCAATCCCAAAAACGACGTGCTCGACTACGAAGCCCTCGCCGACGTGGCCCATCGCGCGGGCGTCCCGTTGGTCTGCGACAACACGGTGCTCACCCCCGTCCTGTTTCGCCCGTTCGACTACGGCGTGGACGTCGCCGTCTACAGCGCCACGAAATTCATCGGCGGTCACGGCACGAGCATCGGCGGCGCGATCGTCGACAGCGGCAACTTCGACTGGTCGGCCGAGCCCAAGCGGTGGCCCCAGTTCACCGAGCCCGATCCGTCCTATCATGGAACCATCTTCCACGAGGCCGTCGGCCCCTTGTGCTACATTACCACCTGCCGCGTCCACTGGCTGCGCGATTTCGGCGGCGCGATGAGCCCGTTCAATGCCTTTTTATTCCTCCAAGGCATTGAAACGCTCCACCTGCGCATGCCGCGCCATTGCGAAAACGCCTTGACCGTGGCCCAATTCCTCGAGAACCACCCGCTGGTCACCTGGGTCAACTACCCCGGCCTCCCCTCGCACCCGCATCACGAACGCGCCAAAAAATACTTACCCAAAGGCGCCGGCGCGATCCTCGGTTTTGGCGTCAAGGGCGGCCGCGCGGCCGCGGCCCGATTCATCGAATCGGTCCGCCTCGCCTCGCACCTGGCCAACATCGGCGACGCCAAAACCCTGGTGATCCACCCCGCCTCGACCACCCACAGCCAACAAACGCCCGACGAACTCCTCGCCGCCGGCATTACCGACGACTACATCCGCCTGAGCGTCGGCCTGGAAGACGTCGCGGACATCCTCGCCGACCTCGATCAAGCCCTCAAGGCATCACAATCATAGGGATTAGGGATTGGAGATTGGGGATTAGGACGTAGGCCGGGTCATGACCCGGCGAATACAAACACATAATTCCCCTTTCCCTTGCGTCTTCGCGCCTTTGCGTTAAAAAAAGAACGACAAAAGTAATGACCGACGACCTTTTCCAAAGCAGCGACACCAACCGGCACGCCCAGCGGCTCAAGCACGTCCAGACCGCCCGGTTCGACCAACCGTTCGATCTGGAACGCGGCGGATGCCTCCCAGGCGTGACGATCGCCTACGAGACCTACGGCCAGCTTAGCCCCGCGCGCGACAATGCCGTGCTCCTTTGCCACGCCCTGTCCGGCGATTCCCACGTCGCCCGCCACGACGACCAGGACGATCCCGGCTGGTGGGACATCATGGTCGGGCCCGGCAAACCGATCGACACCGACCGCTATTTCGTCGTCTGTCCCAACATTCTCGGCGGCTGCCGCGGCACGACCGGCCCCAACAGCCTCAACCCCGCCACCGGCCGTCCCTACGGCGGCGATTTTCCGGCCATCACGGTGGGCGACATGGTCCGTGTCCAATGCCTCTTAATCGACCACCTACAGATCGAACGTCTGTTGGCCGTCGTCGGCGGTTCGCTTGGCGGCAACATGACCCTGGACTGGGCCGTGCGCTTCCCCGACCGCCTCGCCGGCGCCGCCGCCCTGGCCACGTCCGCCCAACTCACAAGCCAAGCCCTTGCGTTCGACGTGGTCGGCCGCAACGCGATCCTCCGCGACCCGGCCTATCACAACGGCCAATACTACGACAAACCCGACGGCCCTCGCGTCGGCTTGGCCCTGGCCCGCATGTTGGCCCACATCACCTACCTCTCGCGCGAAGCGATGATGCGCAAATTCGGCGCCGACCGTCTCGCCCCGCGCGACATCCAGACGGAGTTCGAGACCCATTTCTCCGTCGGCTCGTACCTGGCCTACCAGGGCGACCGATTCGGCGAACGGTTCGACGCCAACAGCTACCTGACGCTCACCATGGCGATCGATCTGTTCAACCTGGGCAACAGTCCGCAAGAACTAGTCGATGCCCTGCGAAACGCAACGTGCCGCTGGCTCTTGATCAGCTACACGAGCGACTGGCTCTTTCCCCCGTTCCAGTCGCGCAATCTGGTCAACGCCCTGATCGTCGACGACAAGCCGGTCAGCTACTGCAACGTCGAAACCACCTGCGGCCACGACGCCTTCCTGCTGCCCAACGACTTCGCGAGCTACGGCGAGTTGGTCCGCGCCTTCCTACGCAATCTGACCTCGCCGTCGAGTCAGGACGAGCCGGTCGCCCCCGACGACGGCCCCTCCGCCCCGTTCCCCAACCCCCGAAGCATCTTCCACCGCCAGCACCGCATCGACTATGACTCGATCGTCGAGCTGATCCCATCCGACGCAAGCGTCCTGGACCTTGGTTGCGGCGCCGGCGGACTTCTGTCCCAACTCCGCCGACGCGGCCATCGACGCTTGGTGGGCATCGAACGCGACGAACGCGCCATCCTCCGCTGCGTCCGCCGTGGCCTCGACGTCGTCCAAGCCGACTTGAACGAGGGTCTGGCCGCCTTCACCGACCATCAGTTCGACGTCGTTGTCCTTTCTCAAACGCTCCAAACGATCATCGACGTCCGCCGCGTGTTGGACGAAATGCTCCGCGTCGGCCGCCGCGCCGTGGTCAGCTTCCCCAACCTCGGCTACGAACTCTACCGCCGCCAACTGGCCGACACGGGCCACGCCCCGCGGCCCGACGACGGCGAAGGCTACCAGTGGCACAACACGCCCAACGTCCGCTTCCTCACCATCGCCGACTTCGAAGCCTTCTGCGCCGATCAAAAAATCACCATCCACGAACGCATCTGGCTCGACACCCGAAAACAAGAACGCATCCAAGACGACCCCAACCGCAACGCCAACCTCGCCATCCTCGTCCTGAGCCGATGACGAAATCAATTCACCGCGAAGACGCCAAGGACGCGAAGAAAAGAAGGGGGCAAGCCAACAACACATGATCGTTAGCCGTCGAGCCTGCTCGACTTTTTTCCCTGGGC
>DATECS010000409.1:0-3288 GCA_035286785.1 Thermoguttaceae bacterium
AACTGGGAGGCTTCCTCGGCCGCCGCCACGACGGTGAACCCGGCTGGATCACCATCTGGCGTGGTTGGGAAAAACTGAACGCGCTCGTACGCGGCGCTGAACTGGCCGCACAACTAAAAAAATGTGGGTAAAGACAAGGTCGCGACCCGGCCTACGGACTACGAACCACGGACTACTAAAATGCTCCATTCCGTCATCATGGCCGGCGGGGCCGGCACCCGATTCTGGCCCGAGAGCCGCCGCAATCGGCCCAAACAGTTTTTGAACATGCTGGGCGATCGAACCATGCTCCAGGCGACCGTTTCCCGGCTGGGTGATCTCGTGTCGCCCGAGCGGATTTGCGTGGCGACGACCGTGGCGCTTGCGCCCGCGGTGGCCGAGCAACTGCCGGACCTGCGGCCCGGGGCCATTTTGGCCGAGCCGTGCAAGCGCGACACGGGCCCCGCCATCGGCCTGGCCGCCGCGGCCATTCTTCGGACCGATCCCGGCGCGGTGATGGCCGTCATGCCCTCGGACCACGTGATCAGTCCGGACGAGACGTTCCGCGAGGCGATTCGTTTCGCGGCCGCGCTGGTCGAGGAAGATCCGAAGCGGTTGGTCACCTTCGGCATCCGTCCGACCTATCCGGCCGAGACGTTCGGCTACATCGAGCGGGATGCGCCGCTCGTGGGCCGCGCCGACGCTCGTCCGCCGGCGTTCGCGGTCAAGCGATTTCACGAGAAGCCGAAGGCCGACGTGGCCGAAAAGTACTTGGCGGCCGGCGATTTCTATTGGAACTCGGGTATCTTCGTCTGGCGGGCCGACACGATCCTCCGCGCGATCGAACAGTTTCAGCCCGAGACGATCACGCGACTGAATCGTATCGCCAACGCGGCCGGTACGCCGGCGGCCGACGACGTGTTGCGGCGCGAGTTCGCCGAAATAAAACCCCTGTCGATCGACTTCGGCGTGATGGAACGCGCCGCGGGCGTCGTGGTGATCGAGGCGCCGTTCGACTGGGACGACGTCGGAAGCTGGCGGTCGCTGGAGCGGTTGTCGCGGGCCGACGATTCAGGCAACATCATCGACGCGGCCCGATTCCTGGGACTGAAGACGACCGGCTCGATCATCCGTTCCCAGCGGCCCGACCATCTGGTCGTGACGATGGGCGTGGAAGACCTCGTGGTGATCGTCACGCCCGACGCGACGCTCGTGGCCAACAAGCACGACGAGGAATCGCTCCGCCGCGTGACGAAGGAACTCGAAGCCCGCGGCTGGATGGAATTCTTGTAGGGTGGGGCACGGAATTCTTTATAGGGTGAGGCACGAAATTTTTGTAGGGTGGGGCGATGACCGTCCACGATAAGGGTTGAAGAACCGCAACGCTTTCCGGGACGGTCATCGCCCCACCATGATCACGCGATTTTGTGCTGCATGGTGGGGCGCGGGATCGGCCTTGGCGTTTGGAGAAGGTCATGCCGTTTCGGGGCCGATCGTCGTCCCACCCTACTTATCCGCGTCCTTGCGAGACGTTTCTCGGCCCGATCGCCCGTATCGTCGCGCGAGTCCCGGAAGGAAAAACGACGATAGCGCGACGACGAACCCGGCCCAGCCGGCCGCCGGCGGGATTTTGTGGAGCAAGGCGAGGAGGATCAACAGGTTGCCGCCCCACCAACAGGCCGAAATGAAGTTGCCCATGGGCTTCTCGTTTTACGGGCCGCCGGCGTCGTTTACTTGGCGACGTCGTAGGCATGGAGGAAATTACCGTGGCGAAGGTAGAGCCGCCCGCCGCAGACGACCGGGTGAGCCCAGGAGTTCCCCTTGCCGCCGCGCGGGAGGGTAAACCGGCTCACGAGATCATACTTCTCAGGCGACGGCTTGACCAGGCCGACGGCGCGGCTTTCGTTCATCGTGTACAACAGCCCGTCGGCCGCGGTGAGGGAGCCTTTGCCGATGCCCTTTTCAGCCCAGAGAACTTTGCCCGTCTTCCAATCGAGGCAAACCCATTTGTTTTTGCCGCCGTCGTGGGCCGCGCCGTAGACATAGCCGTCCAACAGCACGACGCCGCCGTGGTGGTTGTCGAGTTCCTTGGCCTGCCATACTTGGACGGCTTCGGCCTTGCGGCCGCGGACGTTGAGCTTCACGAGCACCGAGCCGGTGGTGCCGTAACCCGAGCTGATGAAGACGCACCCCTCGTGAAACAAGGGCATCAGCGCGTTGACTTTGTACTTGGTCGGATGGGAAAAGCGGAAGAGCAACTCGCCCGTCTTCGCGTTCACGCCGATCAGCGCGCCGTCGGTCATCGTCAACACGAGACGCAGGCCCTTGTACTCGATCAAGGCGGGCGAGGCGTAGCCGGCCAGGTCGCCTTCGGCACTTTTGGATTGCCAAACCGTCTCGCCCGTTCGCTTGTCCAGCGCGACCATCGCCGTCTTGCCGCCGGGACAGCAGATGACGTGGTCGCCGTCGATCAGGACCGATTCGGCCAGTCCCCAGGTGAGCACTTTGCCGCCGAATTTTTCGAGAAGGTTGAGCGTCCAGATCGGCTTGCCCGACTTCGCGTCGAAGCACGTGACCTGGCCCAGCGGGCTTTCGTCGTAGACGCGGTCGCCGTCGAGGGTGGGCGTGCCTCGCGCGCCGGGAAACGACGCTTTGTAAGCACGGCCGTTTTCGGACTGCCATTGCTGCTTGCCGCCGAGGTCCAGGGCCGTGACCGTGGTCTTGTCGCCGACGTTGCCCGAGGTGTAGATCCGTCCGCCGCCGACCGTCACGCCGGCGTAGCCCTCGCCGATGTCGGTCGCCTTCCAGACCAGACGCGGGCCGTCCTTGGGCCACTCGCGCAACAGGCCCTTATCGGTCGAGATGTTGTCTTGGTTCGGTCCGTTGAAACGAGGCCAGTCGGCCGATACGGCCGAGCGGGACGCGCCGAGTACGCACAAAACCAAGATACTACCAAGCGAGGCGGCAAGGCACTTCATCGAGAGCACTCCTTTGAAAAACAGCGGGCGGGAACCCTGAAGTTGACTGAGTATTGTACCGGGCGGAAGCGGCGAATTCCAGGAATGGTGTTCGCAATGGCCATGCTTCCGGGTGGCATGGGCCCGTGCCCAGGTCTCTTTTCTCGGCCACCCGATGCGAGGAGGGCGGCGGTAGGGTAAAGTGGTAGTTATGGCGTAGGCCGGGTCGCGACCTTGTCTTTACCCACAAATACCCACATCTTCACAAACCAAATATCAAAAACTCTCGGGAAAACGAGCATTCCTTGAGCCCCACCCACACAGGTGCATTGCAGTGGTGCTCGGGGTGCTA
>DATECS010000410.1:0-2029 GCA_035286785.1 Thermoguttaceae bacterium
GATCTACGACCTGATCATCGACGTATTGGGCAGGAGCTCGTTCTCACGCTGCCAGAACTCGCTCAGCCCGAACGGACGCTACTTCCTGGTCAGCTTCAAGGCCAGAGCCCTGTTTGACATGCTGTGGACCTCGATCGCTGCGAGCCTGCCCGGCCGTCAGACGCACAAGAGGGTGATCTGTGCGGTGGCGCCGGAGCGGATCGAAGATCTCGCCGAAGTCAAAGCGTTGATCGAGGCGGGTGTGTTCAAGGCCGTTATCGACAAGCGATTCCCGCTCGACCAGGTCGCCGAAGCTCACCGGTACATCGAAGGGGGTCACAAGAAAGGGCACATCGTCATCACGGTGGCGCATTGAGAGAAGTCTGCCGATAGGCGATCGAGGCTGGCTGCGTGAAGGAGGCCTCCCCGAAAAGTCGTGGTTCCAAGCCCCCGCCAGGAGCCGCTCATGAGCATGTTTGTGGTTAAATCGAGGCTCTACCGACGCCGATGCGACGCATCGTTTGGGGTTATTCTTGGTGTGGGTGTCCTGGTGGGCCGATCCCATTCGTAAGTAGGGTGAGAGCGGGAACCGCCCGCCCCAATGTGAGGAGTAACCATGAGTCAGTACATGTTGTCTACTTATGCCGTGGAGGGTGAGGTCCGCGGGGCGCCGAGGACGCCCGAGGAGATGCAGTCATTCATGGGGCGGGTCGTTGCCCTCGAAGCCGAGATGGACGCGAGCGGTACGTTCGTATTCGGTGGCGCACTGCATGGCCCCGACGCTGCGACCGTTGTCCGCATGGGTGAGGGCGACGTTGTCATGACGGACGGGCCGTTCGCCGAGTCGAAGGAGCACGTTGCTGGGTTCTACGTCATCAACGCGGACGACCTCGATGCAGCTCTGGCCTGGGCGGGCAAGGTCGTGGAGGCGCTCAACCATCCGATCGAAGTGCGCCCCTTCCGTGCGACCGGGCGCGTAAAGGATTCCGCACCACCGGGCCCGTAGAGTCGTGAACCGAACTGTCGCCGCCCATAGGGAAACGACCGATGTTGAGCGCGTGTTCCGTGAAGTGTACGGCCAGGCCGTCGCAACCCTAATACGCGTCTTCGGCGACATCACGCTTGCCGAAGACGCCGTCCAGGACGCGTTCGTCGTAGCCATTGACCGATGGCAGACCGGCGGTATCCCGCCCAACCCGGCGGGGTGGATCGTGACCACCGCACGAAACCGTGCCATCGATGGCCTGCGCCGCTCGGCACGGGGCCGGGAGCTCCATGAACAGCAAGTGGTGGCCGCAAGCACACCCCGCGGCCGCGGCGACGACTGGGAAGAGGGCGGGCCGGTGAGCGACGACCAACTCCGACTCATCTTCACCTGCTGCCATCCGGCGCTGCGAACTGAGCACCAGGTGGCCCTGACCTTGCGATTGGTGGGCGGGCTGAGTGTGAATGAGGTGGCCCGTTCGTTCCTCGTGAGCGAGTCGGCGATGGCAAAGCGACTCGTCCGGGCCAAGTACAAGATCAAGGCCGCCAAGATCCCCTATCGAGTGCCTGCGGAAGCCGATCTACCCGAGCGACTGCGCTCGGTCCTTTCGGTGGTGTACCTCATCTACAACATCGGGGGCGACGATCCGGAACGGGCGTCGTTGCGCAGCGATGCGATTCGGCTGGCACGCTCCTTGGCCGGGCTGATGCCCAATGACCCAGAAGCGGCGGGGTTGCTCGCACTGATGCTGCTGAACGAGTCGCGGATGCCGGCCCGCACAGCCCAGGGGACCCTCGTGCTCCTTCGTGATCAAGACCGGACCAGGTGGGACCGCACGATGATCGAAGAGGGACATGCCATCGTGCGCGCCTGCGTTCGCCGCGACCGACCGGGCCCCTTCCAACTCCAGGCCGCAATCCAAGCCGTGCACTGCAACGCCGACTCGTTCGAAGCCACCGACTGGCCGCAGATCGTCGCTCTTTACGATCACTTGTTCTCGTTCATGCCCACACCCGTGGTTGCACTCAATCGGGCAATCGCCATCGGCGAGACGGAGGGTCCAGG
>DATECS010000411.1:0-2300 GCA_035286785.1 Thermoguttaceae bacterium
GAACCAAACGGCCCCGCCCGAGGCCCCGGCCGAGCCCGCCGCGACGACTCCGGCCCAACCTCCCGTCACGCCTCCGGCGACTCCGCCTCAGACGCCGCCCGCCGCGGTACAGTCAACGGGCACAACTACACAGCCCACGCCCGTCGCCGTCACTCCGCCTGCCGGCGCGGCGGGTTCGCTTCCAACAACGGGCCAATCCGTGGAAGATGAAGAATGGGCCACCGACGCCGACCTGGGCGGCACGGAGCAAAAGGCGGCCGTCGGCATGGGCCGCCAAGGCCACGGCTACGGCAACGATCCGGTCACTTATCCGCTGGCCACTTACTTCCGCGTCCGCGAAAGGATCGCCATCGACCAGATCAAGAAAGCCATGCAGCTTTACGAGGCGCTCAACGGCCGTTACCCGCGGACCCAGGACGAGTTTCGCAAGGAAATCATCAAAGCCAACGCGATCACGCTGGCCCGGCTGCCTAGCGGCGTCAAATACCGCTACGATCCCAAGAAGGCCGAGTTGACGGTCATTCGGGCGCCCGAGAACGTTCCGTGATTCCCATCGCTGGACCTCACTTCGGCCTGACGCCAAACCCGGCGACCTCGGCGGTGTGGCTGGTCACGAGCCACCGGCCGCCCTCCTTGCGATAGCTCAGCACGAAATAGAAATTTTCCGCGCCTTGCATATTTCCCTGCCGGTCGCGGACCTGGACAAACCCGTCGAAACGCGCCTCGGCCGATGGCGGACTGGTCAGCTCGTTCACGTCAATTTCAAGGTTGCTGACGTTCGCCCGCAGGACGTGGAACCGCGAGAAGGCCCATTCGGCCCGGGCACGTGTCTCGCCGGCCGACGACGACAAACAGGCGATCGCGGCGTTCTTGTCGTTGGCTTCCATCGCGTCGGCCAAGTCATACAAGGCGGTCTCGACCGCCTCGCGCTCGGTCACGACGTAGTGCTCGACCCCCAGCCCGAGCAAGGTGATCAACACCACGCCCCCCGCGGCCAACAACGCCACGGCCCGGCCCGTCTGAAAAAACACCACGCCCAAAATCGCCACAATAACGACGCCGACGAACAACACCGGGATCGGGCTTTCGAGCAGCAGGGTCATGAGAGAGGGATTTCGGGATTTAGAGTCCGTAGGGTGGGCATCGCCCACCACGATGTTCGATGATTTGGTGGGCGATGCCCACCCTACACGAAGAAACCCGGCCTATCGCCTCGGGAACAGCGGTCCGCCGTATTGGGCGGCGGCGCCGAGGAGTTCCTCGATCCGCAGCAACTGGTTGTACTTGGCCATGCGGTCGGTCCGCGAGGCCGAGCCCGTCTTGATCTGGCCGGTGCCCAGGGCGACCGCCAGGTCGGCGATCGTCGAGTCTTCGGTCTCGCCGCTGCGGTGGCTGATGACGGACGTCATGCCGTTACGCCGGGCCAGGTTCACGGCCTCGATCGTCTCGGTCAGCGTGCCGATCTGGTTCACCTTGATCAGGATGCTGTTGGTCACGCCTTCGTCGATGCCGCGTTGCAGCCGCTGGGTGTTGGTGACGAACAGGTCGTCGCCGACCAACTGGATCTTCTTGCCCAGCTTGTTGGTCATCGTTTTCCAGCCGGCCCAGTCGTCCTCGGCCAGGCCGTCCTCGATCGAAACGATGTGATACGGCTCGATCCAAGAGGCGTAAAGATCGACCAGCGCGGCCGAGTCGATCTCCTTGCCGTCGATCTTGTAGAGCTTCTTCTTCTCGTCGTAGAACGAGCTGGCCGCGGGATCCAGGGCGATGAAAACCTGCTCGCCCAGCTTGTAGCCGGCCTTCGCGACGGCCTCTTTGATGACTTCGAGCGCTTCGACGTTGCTCGCCAGATCGGGCGCGAATCCGCCCTCGTCGCCGACGTTCGTGCTCTTGCCCTTGTCGTGCAGCACCTTCTTGAGATTGTGGAAAATCTCGCAGCCGCAGCGGATCGCGTCGCTGAACGTCTCGACGCCCAACGGCATGATCATGAATTCCTGGACGTCGACGTCGTTGTCCGCGTGCTGGCCGCCGTTGAGGATGTTCATCATCGGGGCCGGAATGACCCGCGCGCCCACGCCGCCCAGGTAGCGATACAACGGCAGGCCCGCGTGATCGGCCGCCGCATGGGCCGCGGCGAGCGAGACGCCGAGGATGGCGTTCGCGCCCAGCTTGCCCTTGTTCTCCGTGCCGTCCAGGTCGATCATCCGCTGGTCGAGTCCCACCTGGTCGAGCGCGTCGAGCCCGCAGATCTCGTCGGCGATATCTTCGTTGACGTTGTCCACCGCCTTGGTGACGCCGCG
>DATECS010000412.1:0-4050 GCA_035286785.1 Thermoguttaceae bacterium
ATCAAATCCCCCTCCCTCTCCGGCTACCGCCTACCGACTACCGACTACCGACTACCGACTACCGACTACCGACTACCACCCCGCCCCCCTTCCCCCCGCAACCGGATCGACGATAATCGGGCGAATCCGCCGCAATCATGCGGCGGTCGCGTGAAAACCAATGCCCGCACGGCGACGGCTGCCCCGCTTGGGTGGTTTTGCCGACCTATTTGGAGATACTCAAGGCCCATGAAAGCCCTCGTAAAAAGCGAAAACCGGCCCGGCCTCTGGCTCGAAGACGTTCCCGAGCCCCGCCTGAGCATCAACGACGTCATGATCGAGGTTCTGCGGACCGGCATCTGTGGGACCGACGTGCATATCTACAAATGGGACGCCTGGGCCCAAAAAACCGTGCCCGTCCCCCTGGTCGTCGGCCATGAGTTCGTCGGCCGCATCGTCGAGCTGGGCGGCAACGTCAAGGGCTTCCAAGTGGGCGACATTGTCAGCGGCGAGGGCCACGTCGTCTGCGGGCGCTGCCGCAACTGCATGGCGGGCCGACGACACCTGTGCGTCCACACCCAGGGCATCGGCGTCAATCGGCCCGGGGCGTTCGCCGAGTACCTCGCGCTGCCCATGACCAACGTCTGGTACCACGACCCGAACATCTCGCGCGACGTCCAGTCGATTTTCGACCCGCTGGGCAACGCCGTTCACACCGCCCTGCAGTTTCCCGTGCTGGGCGAGGACGTTTTGATCACCGGCGCGGGCCCGATCGGCATCATGGCCGCCGCCGTGGTCCGCCACGCGGGCGCTCGCTGGGTGGTGATCAGCGATGTGAATCCCTATCGCCTCGAACTGGCCAAGAAGATGAACCCCACGCTGGTGCTCGACGCGCGGACCGAGACGATCGCCGACGCCCAGAAGAAGCTCAAGATGAAGGAAGGCTTCGATGTCGGCCTCGAAATGTCGGGCAATCCCGCGGCGTTCCGCGACATGCTCGACAACATGGCCCACGGCGGCAAGATCGCCATGCTCGGCATTCCCAACGAGCAAGTGGCCATTCCCTGGGAAACGGTCATCTTCAACATGCTCACCATCAAGGGCATCTACGGCCGCGAGATGTACGAAACGTGGTATCAGATGACCGTCATGATCCAAAGCGGACTGAACATCGAACCGATCATCACCCATCGCTTCCCCTACACCGACTTCGAAAAAGGCTTCGAGGCGATGCTCTCGGGCAACGCGGGAAAGGTCGTTTTGACCTGGAAGGAAGGATAACACCGTATTCCTCACGCTCCGCGTGAGGTCAAGATAACCTCGTTTCACCATATCCCATTGCGACCTCACGCGGAGCGTGAGGAATACAGGTGCGTCCAGACGCACCCTACGAGGAAGACCAAAACCATGTTTGGCGCCATCAAGCAGCATCTGACCGACGAACTCGATGAAATCTGCCGCGCCGGGCTCTACAAAAACGAGCGGCTCATCACCACGCCTCAACGGGCCCGGATCGGCGTGGTGGCTCGCGACAAGGTTCTGAACTTCTGCGCGAACAACTATCTGGGCCTGGCCGACCATCCCGAGATCATCGCCGCGGCCCACGAGGCGCTCGACCGCTGGGGCTACGGCATGGCCTCCGTCCGCTTCATCTGCGGCACCCAGCAACTCCACAAACAGTTGGAAGAGAAAATCAGCCAATTCCTCGGCACCGAGGACACGATCCTCTACACCTCCTGCTTCGACGCCAACGGCGGGCTGTTCGAGACGCTCCTGGGCGAGCAGGACGCGATCATCTCCGACGAGCTGAACCACGCCAGCATCATCGACGGAGTGCGGCTGTGCAAGGCCCAGCGATTCCGCTACAAGAACAATGACATGGCCGACCTAGAGGGCCAATTGCAGTCGGCGGCCGGCGCGCGGTTCCGCCTGATCGCCACCGACGGCGTTTTTTCGATGGACGGCATCATTGCCAATCTGCCGGGAATCTGTGAACTGGCCGACAAGTACGACGCGATGGTCATGGTCGACGACTCGCACGCCGTGGGGTTCATGGGCCCCGGCGGACGCGGCACGCCCGAGCATCACGGAGTGATGGACCGCATTGACATTATCACGGGCACGTTGGGCAAGGCACTGGGCGGCGCTAGCGGCGGCTACACCAGCGGACGCCGTGAGGTGATCGAGATGCTTCGCCAGCGAAGCCGGCCTTATCTCTTCTCGAACACGCTCGCCCCGCCGATCGTCGGCGCGTCGATCAAAGCGATCGACCTCCTGAGCACGTCAAATGACCTGCGCGACCGGCTCAAGCAAAACACCCAGACCTTCCGCCAGGGCATGGCCGAGCGGGGATTCAACATCGTGCCCGGCGTGCATCCGATCTCGCCGATCATGCTGGGCGACGCCGTGCTGGCCGCCAAAATGGCCGAGGCGATGCTCGAACGGGGAATCTACGTGATCGCCTTCTCGTATCCCGTGGTGCCCAAGGGCAAGGCCCGCATCCGCGTCCAACTTTCAGCCGTCCATCAGCCTGACGACCTGCAATTCGCCATGGACGCCTTCTCGGCCGTCAAAACCGAATTGGGAATCTGAACCCGTAGGGTGCGTCTGGACGCACCGCGATGTGGCGATGCTCGTAGCTTGTAGGGTGGGGCGAGCGTGGAATAACCACGAACCTTCCGCCGTTAGTCCAATCGTTCACAACCCATCGGCGTCGTGCGCCGCTCTCGCCCCACCACGTCTCGGACACCACCAAAAAAACCGAGCCGCGACCGTAAGGGAACGGTGGTAAACGTCACAAGCCACCACCGCTCCCTTACGGTCGCGGCTCGGAATGGTCACTTGGAACGGTCACGTCGATTCGGACGAACCAGACAGGCCGCAGACAACCCCACCAGAAGAACAGCCACGCCCGGCTCCGGCACGGGCGCTGCGGCTTCCGCTTCCCCTCCGCCCCAGACGAATCCCCAGTTGGCCGCCAGGATCGAGGCGTCGGCCGCGCCCACCACATCGTCGCCGTTGAAATCGCCCATCCGCCACGTGGCGTCGCTCGATCCCCAAAACGTCGAAAGCCGCGCGGCGTCCAATTCGTTGACCATCCCGTCGCCCGTCGCGTCGCCCGGCACCAAGGGCGTCGTGGTCAGATAGGCATAGGTGTCAACCCGAGTCGGAATGTCCACCGGTTCGAGATCCCAGTCGTAGACCATCTCGTCGCAGGCGTAGCGGATCTGAAAATCCTCGATCGTGCCATATTGGGGCGACTGCCGGTCAAACACCTTCAAAAACCAGTCCGTTTCTCCATTCAGAAACTGGCTCAAGACCGAAGTGCAATCGATGTCCGTCAGAACCAGATTATCTTCCGTCAGGCTCCCCCCATTGATCCAGACGTCGGTACTCCATGTCGGACTACTTGGACTGCCGATGCCTATGGTCACGGCTAGATCTCTGATGTACGTATGGGCGATCGAGACATAGGCCGACAACTGGGGCGTGGGGTCGGAAACCGCGTCCATCAACGTCGCGGCCTCCATACTGAAGCCATAGCCCGAGACCGTCTCATTGTTCCATTGCCACTCTTGAAGCCCGCCGTGCCAAGTCGTCTGAAGGACGACGTTTTCTTTGCCGCCCGTGTTGTTGTAGCCGACCCCCAGGACGCTGTGCCCGTAGAGCGGCGATCGCCAACCCAGGTGGACCGGCCGGCCGGCGTCGATTTCGGCGCAATAATCGGCATACGACCAGCCGTCTGCCACCTTGACCGTCTGGGTCGTGAATCGCTGCGACTCGATGGCAAACGTCCGCGGATCGTCCCACGAGCCAAACGCCTCGAAACCATGGGCCATGTTTTCTCGTTTCGTATCGCCGTTGTTGGTCAGAAGGAAATCGGCGAGGCTGTTCGGCGCGTGGTTCGTGAAGCTTCCGTAAGTCAGGCCAAGATTGATTCCCGCCTGTTTGTGCTCCCAACTGGCGATGACGCCGCGCGCGTCGGCATAGTCGGCCGGATTCGTCGAGGTGGGGCTATAGGTTGCGGGCAGGTTCCGGTGATCGCCGGGAAAGGCATCAAAGCCCTCTTCC
>DATECS010000413.1:0-3139 GCA_035286785.1 Thermoguttaceae bacterium
TTGGTGGGCGGTGCCCACCCTACGCGATTTGCCGATCATGTGCCGGGTCGCGACCCGGCCTACGACTACGACCACCAAGCCCTCGTCCACGGTTTTCAACGGCAAGTATATCCAAACCCAGCTTTCTGGGAATACGCACACAAAAAAAGCTATGTTTCGATACCCCCAATAGCGGTGCCGCGCGCCGACGTGTCGCCGCCGTTGGACACTTTGCGCGGGGCATTCGAAGAAAAACCGAGCCGCCGAAGAAAAACCGAGCCGCGACCGTGAGGGAGCGGTTGAATGCCTACTGTGTTGCTACCGCTCCCTTACGGTCGCGGCTCGGAAAAGGTCGCGGCTCGGAAAAGGTCGCGGCTCGGAAAAGGTCGCGGCTCGGAAAAAGTAATTGTGCGCCGGGTCACGACCCGGCCTACGGAATATTGAGACGGCAAACGGATACCTCAAGGAACCTCCACCGTGTGCGGCATTGTTGGAATCGTCCATAGCGAACCCATGCCGGTCGATCCCGAGCCGTTGCGCCGGATGCTGGCCATGCTCACGCACCGCGGGCCCGACGAGCAAGGCCTCTGGGTCGAAGGTCCGGTGGGGTTCGGCCATGCGCGGCTGAGCATTCTCGACCTGGCCGGCGGCCACCAGCCGATGAACCACCATCAGGCCGGTCTGTGGATCACGTTCAACGGCGAGATTTTCAACTACCTCGAGCTCCGCGACGAACTGATCGCCCGGGGACACCGCTTCCTGACCCGAAGCGACACCGAGGTGATCCTGCACGCCTACGAGCAATGGGGCGACGCCTGCGTCGAGCGGTTCAACGGCCAATGGGCGTTCGCCATTTGGGACTCGCGGCGGCGGCGGTTGTTCCTCTCGCGCGACCGGCTGGGAATTCGCCCGTTGTTTTACACCCGGCTCGGCAGCCGGCTGCTGTTCGCCTCCGAAGTGAAAGCCCTGTTCGCCCATCGAGACGTCCCGCGGCGGATCGATCCGATCGGCATGGACCAGACGTTCACCTATTGGTCGACCCTCGCGCCGCGGACCGTGTTCGAGGGGATTTCCGAGCTTCCGCCGGGCCACAATCTGGTCTGGGAAGACGGCCGGCTTTCGACCCATCGCTATTGGCAACTCGCGTTCGAGCCCGACACGTCCGGTAAAAGCGAATCACAATGGGCCGAGGAACTGATCGAGCTTCTGGCCGACGCGACCCGGCTGCGGATGCGAAGCGACGTGCCGGTTGGCGCGTATCTGAGCGGCGGGCTCGATTCGACGCTCACCACGGCCCTGATCCAACGAACCACCGACGCCCCGCTCCGCACGTTTTCAATCACCTTTGAGCATCCTGAGTTTGACGAAAGCGAATTTCAGCGAGCGGCGGTCGAGGCCCTGGGCACCGACCATGAGGCCATTCGCTGCACGGCCCGCGACATCGGCGACGTTTTCCCGGCCGTCGTGTGGCACGCCGAACGGCCCATCCTCCGCACCGCGCCGGCCCCGTTGTATCTGTTGTCGGAACTGGTTCGCGCCTCGGGCTTCAAAGTGGTCGTCACGGGCGAAGGGGCCGACGAGATGTTCGGCGGCTACGACATTTTCAAGGAGGCCAAGATTCGTCGTTTCTGGGCCACGCAGCCCGACTCGGCATGGCGTCCGCGATTGCTTGAAATACTGTATCCCTACATGCCGAACCTTCAGGCCCAGTCGCCGGCCTATCGCCAGGCGTTCTTCCACGCACGGCCCGAGGACCTGGCCGACCCGCTGTTCTCGCACCTGCCGCGCTGGGAGATGACTTCCCGGATCAAGTCGTTCTTCAGCGACGAGCTTCGGTCCGCGACCACGAATCAACACGGCTATGCCGATTGCCTAGCCACATTGCCCGGTGAGTTTGCCGCCTGGCCGCCGTTTTGCCAGGCCCAGTTTTTGGAATCGACCACCTTCCTGCCCGGCTATTTGCTTTCGTCGCAGGGCGACCGCGCGGCGATGGCCCACGGCGTCGAGGGCCGCTATCCGTTCCTCGACTACCGCGTGGCCGAATTCGCCGGACGGATTCCGCCGCGGATGAAGATGAAGGGGCTTTGCGAAAAATGGCTGCTCAAACGGGCCGCGCGCGGCTTGGTGCCCGAGAAAATCGCGGCCCGCGCGAAGCAGCCTTATCGAGCGCCCGACGCGGTCAGCTTTTTCCCGGCCAGCGGCCCCGTGCCCGAGTACGTCCGCGAGTTGCTCTCGACGGAGCGGATTCGCCGCGACGGACTATTTCGGCCCGAGGCGGTCGAGCCGCTCGTGCGCAAAGCCGCGCGGGGCGATCTGATCGGCCAGCGCGACAACATGGCGCTGGTCGGCATCCTGTCGGCCCAGTTGATGGCCGAGCAATTCATCCACAACCGGCCGTCGCCGCCTTCGGAACGATCGACGGAACGGCCGCGACAGATGGCCGCGCTCGAATGGACCGACGCCGCGACGGAAGAACCCTTGGAGACACCATCGCCCGTGCGATGAACGTTTTTGGTACCGCGGATGAACGCGGATAAACACAGATATATGAGGGTGTCCGGGAATTTCGAGTCCCATGAAAAAAACCGAGCCGCGACCGTTAGGGAGCGGTTGCGACTCGGTAGGCATTCAACCGCTCCCTCACGGTCGCGGCTCGGTAAAGTCCGGAAATATCCGCATCTTTTTGAAGTTCAATTCCCGGATATGTACCACCGATAAGAAACAAGGAACACAAACATGAACAACACGGCTGCTTTGCTTCGGGCGTTTATCAAGGAGAACTTCTTGTTCGGCCGCGAGCCCGATTTTTCGGACGACGATTCGTTTCTCGACATGGGATTGATCGACTCGACGGGCGTGCTCGAACTGGTCAACCACCTCGAGGAAGCCCACGGCATCAAGGTTGAGGACGACGATCTGGTGCCGGAAAACCTCGATTCGATCAACCGCATCGTGCAATTCGTCGCGTCGAAACAAATGGCCGCTTCGACCAGCGCTGGTTAATCGTAGGCCGGGTCGAGACCTTGTCTTTACCCACAAATACCCACATCTTCACAAACCAAATATCAAAAACTCTCGGGAAAACGAGCATTCCTTGAGCCCCACCCACACAGGTGCATTGCAGTGGTGCTCGGGGTGCTAATCAACCACGATACCGAAA
>DATECS010000414.1:0-2216 GCA_035286785.1 Thermoguttaceae bacterium
TTTCGGTATCGTGGTTGATTAGCACCCCGAGCACCACTGCAATGCACCTGTGTGGGTGGGGCTCAAGGAATGCTCGTTTTCCCGAGAGTTTTTGATATTTGGTTTGTGAAGATGTGGGTATTTGTGGGTAAAGACAAGGTCACGACCCGGCCTACGGCGTTACTTCGCCAGTTTGTCCAACTCCTCCCAGCGATGGTAGGCGTCGGCGAGTTGCGATTCAATCTCCTTGAGTTCCGCCTGCTGCCGTGCAATTTGCTCGCCCGGTTGTTGATAGAACGCCGGTTGGGCCATGCGGTCGTGCCACTGGGTGATCTGGGCGTCGAGCCGTTCGATGGTTTGCGGAAGTTCGGCCAGTTCGAGCTTTTCCTTGTACGTGAGCCGGCGCTTGCCGGTCGATGCAGTGGATGCGGACGGACGTTTGGGCCGTTCGTCGACGGTTGTTTCACTCGGCCGCGCGGCCCGTTGACGTTGCCAGTCGTCGTAGCCGCCGACGTATTCGCGGAGCGTGCCGTCCTCGAAAACCAATGTGCCGGTCACGACATTGTTCAAGAATTGCCGGTCGTGGCTTACCAACAGCACGGTGCCCTGGAAATCGACCAGACGCGATTCGAGTAGTTCAAGCGTCTCGGTGTCGAGGTCGTTGGTCGGTTCGTCCAGCACGATCACGTTGGCTGGTTTGGCGAACAGTTTGGCCAACAACACGCGGTTCCGCTCGCCGCCCGAGAGAAATCGCACGGGCGTACGTGCCCGTTCGGGACTGAATAGGAAGTTTTTCAGATAGCCAAGCACGTGCCGGGCCTTGGTGGGACCGGCGACCACGTCGTATCCGTCGCCGACGTTCTCCTGAACGGTACGCTCTTCGTTGAGCTGCTCGCGGAGCTGATCGAAATAGGCCACTTGAAGATTGCCGCCGAGCCGGACGGAGCCCGCCGAGGGCGGCAACTGACCCAAAAGCAGCCGCAAGAGAGTGGTCTTGCCGGCGCCGTTGGGGCCGATCACGCCGATTTTGTCGCCCCGCATGACGGCGGTCGAAAAATCGCAAACAATCTGGCGATCGCCGTAGGCGAACGAAATATGGTTCACCTCGGCCACGAGATTGCCGCTACGGCGACCTTCTTGAATGGCCAGACGCACATTGGCCGGGCTCGATCGCCGCTCGGCGCGAACCTGACGCATCTCCTTCAATGCACGAACACGGCCTTCGTTCCTCGTGCGCCGGGCCAGCACACCCTGGCGAATCCATTTCTCCTCCTGGGCCAGCCGCTTGTCGAACAGGGCGTTTTGCTTTTCTTCCGCTTCGAGGGCCGCTTCCTTTCTCGCCACAAACGTGTCGTAGTCGCACGTCCAGTCGAAAAGCCGTCCGCGGTCGATTTCGAGAATTCGCCGGGCCAGCTTGCGCAGAAAAACGCGGTCGTGCGTGACGAAGATCAACGTGCCCGGCCAGCGAGCCATAAATTCTTCCAGCCACGTAATCGCCTCGATGTCCAGGTGGTTCGTCGGTTCGTCCAACAGGAGCAAGTCGGGCTCCGAGACGATCGCCCGGGCCAACAGCACGCGGCGTCTCATGCCGGACGACATACACTCAAACCGCTGGTCGGCGTTCAATTGCATCCGCGCGAGGGTCTGCTCCACACGCTGATGGTTCTTCCACTGTTCCTCGAGGTGATCGTCGGGCAGCGCGGCGAGAACCACGTCGAACACCCGGCCGGTGATGTCCAGCGGAACCTCCTGCGGGAGCAACGAGACCTTGGTTCCCTGGGCGAGGACGATCTCGCCGTGATCCGGTTCGATGTGGCCCGTGAGCATCCGCAGCAAGGTCGTTTTGCCGGCGCCGTTGGGGCCCAAGAGGCCGATCCGCTCGCCGGGTTCCATCTGGCACGTCACGCCGTCCAGTAGCGAGGGACCGCGAAAACCAATCGAAAGCTCGCGGATCGCAACAAGCGGCATGGCACACGGGAAGTAAGCGGAGGCGGGGGCCCGACATGGAACAACGGGCCCGAGGAGCCCTACCCACGATTTTAGAGGATTCCCCACGAAAGGGGAAGTAGCGCTGCGGCGTCGGTTCAGGCTAGCCCCCAGGTCGGCCCCATACCCACAAGCCCAACCCGCGATATAATCGCAATGTGAACCGAGTAAGGCGGGGGTTTGAAATGAAAAAACCGAGCCGCGACCGTGAGGGAGCGGTTGAGGATGGTGCAAGCTACAACCGCTCCCTC
>DATECS010000415.1:0-11456 GCA_035286785.1 Thermoguttaceae bacterium
GCCGCGATCGCCCCACCATACAGATAATTTCCGGGGGTTTTCATGGCTCTGACCGATTTGACGGCGACCGAACTGCTTGCGAAGCTCAACCGGGCGGAGGTCACGTCGTTTGAAGTGACCCGGGCGTTCTTGGATCGGATCGAGAAGCTCGATTCGGCGATTCATGCTTTTCTTCGCGTCGATCGCGAGGCGGCGCTGGCCCAGGCCGATCGGATCGACGCGCGGCGTATGGCGGGCCAGCCGGTCGGCGCATTGGGTGGGTTGCCGGTGGCGGTGAAGGACGTGCTCTGCACGGCCGGCGAGCCGACCACGTGTGCCTCGCGGATGTTGGAGCATTTCCGCCCACCCTACGACGCGACGGTGGTGGCCCGGCTCCGCGCGGCCGACGCCGTGCTGATCGGCAAGACGAATATGGATGAGTTCGCGATGGGCGGGTCGAACGAGAATTCGGCCTTCGGTCCGGTTCGCAATCCGTGGGACACGACGCGGATTCCCGGCGGCTCCAGCGGCGGCTCGGCGGCGGCCGTGGCGGCCGGCATGACGCCGCTGGCCCTGGGGAGCGACACGGGCGGATCGATCCGTTCGCCGGCCGCGCTTTGCGGCATCACGGGACTCAAGCCGACCTACGGGCGAGTGAGCCGCTATGGGTTGGTCGCGTTCGCCAGCAGTCTCGATCAGGTCGGGCCCATGACGCGCACGACCGAGGACGCGGCGTTGCTCTTGGGTGTGCTGGCCGGTCACGATCCGGCGGATTCGACGTCGGTCGATCGGCCCGTGCCGGATTACGTCGGCGAGTTGCGACGGCCATTGAAGGGATTGCGGCTGGGCCTGGTCCGCGAGCATTTTGGCGAGGGGCTCGACGGCGAAGTGGACAGCGCGGTGCGCGAGGCGGTTCGGGCCTATGAGTCGCTGGGAGCGACGGTCCACGACGTGTCGCTGCCGCACGGCAAGTACGCGGTGGCCACTTACTACATCATTGCTCCGTGTGAGGCGTCGAGCAACTTGGCCCGATACGACGGAGCCCACTACGGCTATCGGACCGACGAGAAATCGATGGCGGCCGAGTTGGACGCCGAGCGCCGCGCGGTCGAATCGACGGGCGACGCCGACACGCTGGAATTGTTGGACAATGCGCTAGTGCGGATGTATCGCCGCACGCGGGCCGAAGGTTTCGGGCCCGAGGTGCGGCGGCGCGTGATGCTGGGCACCTACGCCCTGAGCGCCGGGTACTACGATGCGTATTACTTGAAGGCCCTGAAAGTCCGTCGGCTGATCCGTCAGGATTTCGACCGGGCGTTCGAGAAGGTGGACCTATTGATCGGGCCCGTGACGCCGACGTCGGCGTTCAAGTTGGGCGAGAAGGTTGACGATCCACTGGCGATGTACTTGTTCGACTTGTACACCATCAGCGCGAACCTGGCGGGCATCGCGGGGATGTCAATCCCGTGCGGCCTGAGCAACGGTGGCCTGCCCATCGGCCTGCAACTTCAGTCACCGCCTTTCGAGGAGTCCCGACTACTCCGCGCGGCCCACATGTATCAGACGGCCACCGACTGGCACGCCAAGCGTCCGGGTTTTTTTGGAACCACAGATGGACACAGATGAACACAGATTGAGGGAGTGGAAGAGGAAGCTGATTAGCAGTAGAACGATTTCAAATTGAGGGGGTAAAAATGTCTCGGGATCAGCAAGAGTTGGAGGGGTTGAGGGAATTGACGCGCAAGATTATTGCATGCGCGTTTGCGGTGGCGAATGGGCTTGGTGTTGGGTTTCTTGAGAAAGTGTATGAGAATGCTCTTGCCCATGAGTTACGTAAGGTTGGCTTGCGAGTCGAACAGCAAAAGGAAATCAAAGTCATCTACGATGGGATCGTTGTCGGGGAATACGTAGCCGATCTAGTTGTCAATGAGTGTGTGCTGATCGAACTCAAGGTGGTCAAGGCTTTCGACGACATCCACACGGCCCAATGCCTGAATTATCTCAAGGCTACTGGAATGAGACTCTGCCTATTGATCAATTTCGGCGCGCCCCGGGTCGAGATCAAACGTATCGCCTACTGAACGTCCAATTTTGGGGAACCACAGATGAACACAGATACACACAGATAAGAATACCGCAAATGTATTCCATCGAAATCTGTGTTCATCTGTGTCCATCTGTGGTTCCAAAGAAATGAATCAGGATAGACTGTGACCGAGTCTTACACCATCATCATCGGCCTGGAAGTGCATGTGCAGCTTGCAACGGCGAGCAAGCTGTTTTGCGGGTGTTCGACGGCGTTTGGCTCACCACCCAACACGCAGACGTGTCCGGTGTGTATCGGGCTGCCCGGAAGTCTGCCGGTGATGAATCGCCAGGCGTTTGAGTTGGCGCTGGTGACGGCCGTGGCGCTCGATTGCGAGATTCCGCGGTGGACCAAATGGGACCGCAAACAGTACTACTATCCCGACTTGCCCAAGGGCTACCAGATCAGCCAGTTCGACCTGCCGCTGAGCCGCAACGGCTGGCTGCCGATCAGCGACCCCAAGGGCCGGTTCGAGCCGAAGCGGATCCGGATCATTCGCGCCCATCTCGAGGAAGACGCCGGCAAGAGCATGCACGACGAAGTCTCAGGCAAGGCCGACAGCCGGATCGACCTGAACCGCACGGGCACGCCGCTGTTGGAAATCGTGAGCGAGCCTGACTTGCGCTCGCCGGCCGAGGCCAAGGCGTATCTCACCGAGCTGAAATTGTTGCTCAACTACCTGGGCGTTTCGGACTGCAACATGCAGGAGGGCAGCCTGCGAGTCGACGCGAATGTCAATCTGCACATCGACACGCCCGAGGGGCCGGTCGCCACGCCGATCGTCGAAGTGAAGAACATGAACAGTTTCCGCGCGGTCGAACGGGCGTTGGAATACGAGGTCGGGCGGCAGTACGACCTTTGGCGCGAAGGCCACGTCGTGCTGGGTGGGCCGGGCGGCTACAAAACGACCCGAGGCTGGGACGAGAACGCGCAGGTGACGGTGCCTCAGCGAACGAAGGAAGAATCGAGCGACTATCGGTACTTTCCCGATCCGGACCTGACGCCGGTCACGACGACCCAGGAGCAGGTGGAGGCGATCCGCACCGGACTGGGCGAGCTGCCGGCCGTGCTGCGTGACCGGCTACAAACCACCTACGGCATCACGCCCTACGACGCCGATGTTCTGGTGAATCAGGGCCGGGCGCTGGTCGATTACTATGTCGAGTTGGCCGAGAGGTGCGGCGACGGGAAGGCGGCCTCGAACTGGGTGCAGCAAGACGTATTGCGCCGGCTCAACGAGCGGCAGCAGCCGATCGGGGCGTTTCCCGTCGCGGCTGGTGTCCTGGCGGAGTTGCTCGGCAAAGTCCAAGGGGGGGAATTAACCACGACTCGGGCCCGAGACGTGCTGGGGGTGATGCTCGAATCGGGTAAGGCGCTTGCCGCGGCCATCGAAACCCTGGGCATCGGTTCGGTCGATCAGTCCGAACTCGAAACCCTGTGCGCCGAGCTACTTGCCGCCAATCCCAAGGTTGTCCAAAACGTCAAAGAAGGTAAACTTAAAGCGGTGGGCTCCTTGATCGGCCAGGCCAAGGCTCGCAACCCAAACGTCAACCCGGGCCAAGTCCAGGAGACCTGCCTAAAATTGATTGAGCGAATGTAGAAACCACGGAACGTAGGTCAGGCTGTGCCTGACAATAAACGCTCCCTTGTGCCCTCGATGTCAGGCACAGCCTGACCTACGGTTTTCATCGGTGTTTATCTGTGTCCATCCGTGGTTTCCAATGGTCTTGTCGCAGACGGATTGATCGGCCGTGAGTATTATTACCCTGACCACCGATTTCGGCGTCGGCAGCCCTTATGTGGCTGCGATGAAAGGGGTGATTCTGTCGATCAATCCCAAGACGACGATCGTCGATCTGACCCACGCCATTTCGCCCCAGGACGTCCGCGAAGGGGCCATTGTGCTTGAAGAAGTTGCCGATCGGTTTCCCGAGGGGACGATCCACGTCGTGGTGGTCGATCCGGGCGTGGGCACTCGCCGGGCGATCGTCTACGCGCGGATCGGCGGTCAGCAGTACATTGCGCCGGACAACGGGGTGTTGAGCCGCGTGATGCGCCGGGCCGCGCCGGTCGAGGTCGTCCGACTGGAGAACGACGCCTACTGGTTGCCCGAGGTTTCGGCGACGTTCCACGGGCGCGACATTATGGCACCGGTGGCGGCCCATCTGAGCCTGGGCGTCGCGCCGCGCGAGTTGGGACCATTACACGAGTCGCTCGGCGAGATCGCGTGGCCGGTGGCCGTCCATCGCGGCGACCGCGTCGAGGGCGTGGTGCTTCGGGCCGATTCGTTCGGCAACCTGGTGACCAACATCACGGCCGACATGTTGCTGGGCCGGCCGACCGACGGGCGCGCCTGCGTGGTGTGCCACCTTTATGAGACGTGGGGCATCTATCAGACCTACGGCGAGCAGCCCCGGGGAACGCTCATTGCCCTGATCGGGTCGAACGGCGCGCTGGAACTGGCCATTGTTGGCGAGTCGGCGGCCGAGCGGCTGGCACTCGAACCCGGTACGCCGGTGGTCGTGGCGTGGGAGTGAGCAGCGGGGGGACGAGGGGCGGGGGACGGGAGGCGAGAGGTGGGGGAGCTGCTAGCCGCGGGCGGAAGCCGACGGTTTTCAGCGGATCGCAAATTCAATCGTCAAAGCGGCGATGGATGAACGCAAGACGTCCGACGCGACAAGGAGAGCATGGATGTCGTTTATCTCGGCCACGTTGTTGCTGTTTCTGGTGATGGACCCGTTCGGCAACATTCCCTTTTTTCTAGTGCCGATGCGTCACGTCGTGCCCGAGCGTCGCCGGATCGTGCTTGCTCGCGAGTTGCTGATAGCTCTGGGCATTCTCGTGTTTTTCCTCTTCTGCGGGCCCTACGTGATGAAGCTTTTGGCGATCGACGACTCGTCGATCGGGATCGTCGGCGGAGTAGTCCTGTTCATGATTTCGATCAAGATGGTTTTCGGGGGATCCGAACAGCTTTTTGCCTACTCGGGCGACCGCGAGCCGTTCATCGTTCCGCTGGCGACGCCCTACGTGGCCGGACCGTCGGCGATTGCCGTGGTCCTGCTGTTGATGGGCCAAGACCCTTCGCGATGGCCCGAGTGGCTGGCGGCCGTCATCGTGGCATGGTTGGGCCTGAGCGTCATCCTCATGGCCTCGGACGGCCTCCACGCGTTTTTCAAGGAACGCGCGCTCGTGGCGATTGAACGGTTGACGGGTTTTATTCTGGCCACGATCGCGGTGGACATGCTGCTGAAAGGCGTGGGGACGTTTTTGAAGGAGGTGGGGAAGGGGTGAAGGGAGGGATGATAAGCGTACTCCTCTCGCTCCGCTCCCATGCTCCCTACTCCTTGAGCAACGGCAAATTCACGCAAATACGGGTACCCGCGCCGGGGGAGCTTTCGATGTCCGCGCGGCCGCTTAGCGCGGCGCTGCGTTGGCGGATGCCTTCCAGGCCGAAGCGGTCCTGGGGCACTTCGGCCGGACGGAAGCCGACGCCCCAGTCCTGGACGAGAATCCGCAGGCGATTTCCCTCTTCGACGAATTCGACGCGGATCCGATCGGCGCCGCTGTGCCGCCGCGCGTTGGCCAGCCCTTCCTGGACGATCCGGAACACGGCCGTTTCCAACGGCGCCACGAGTCGATTGAAACTCACGTTGCAATGATACTCGATCGCGGCCGTGCCCGAAACGCGGTGCTCGCGCACCAGGTGCTCCAACGCCGTGACCACGCCCAACTCATCGAGTACGGGCGGGCGCATTCCGCTCATGAAGCGGCGTGTCTCGGCCAACGTTTCGCGGAGAATGGTGACCGCGTTGTCGAAGTCGCTCCACGGCGCGTCGGGACAGTGTCGCCGCACTTCCGAAAAGGCGTCGAGCGTCATCAACGCGCTCACCAGGGGCTGCGCGACGCCGTCGTGAATTTCATAGGTGGCCAGTTTCCGGTGGCCTTCGTAGACGTCCAGCAGTTGAGCGAGTCGACGCTGTTCCTTGTGGACGGCTTCCTCCGCCATGGCTCGGTCGGTGATGTCGCGAACGATTCCGACGGCCGATCGCTGGCCGGCGATGGTCAATGGAGATACGGCGATTTCTACCGGAAATTCGGATCCGTCCTTGCGCATCGCTTCGGACTGAAGGACGCAACTGACGACCGGCCCCTCGCCCGTGCGCCGAAAATGCTCGAATCCCCGTCGGACCTTGTCGTGAAGCCGTGGCGGGGTGAGGAGGGTGTGCATGTGCCGCCCGAGAACCTCGTCGGCCCGATAGCCGAACATCCGTTCGGCGGCCGGGTTCATGTGGAGCGTTCGGCCCTCGGCGTCCATCACGATCACGGCGTCCTGAATGGCGTGCCATGTGGCGCGAAGCGTTTCTTCGCTGGACCGGAGGAATTCCTCGGCCGCGTCCGACGCCGGTATATCGTGCGTCTTCGCCGGATCATCGGTGGAGCGTCTTGATCCGTCGTTGGGGGTTGCCATTTACTTTACCACGCCTCATCGACCGTGGGCCAACGCGACCCGTTTCAGGAACCTAGAGCTACCTACATGGATTCGCCAGGGTGTTTTACCGTTTCTCATCGCTTTGTCATCCGTCGCGACGGCGGATGAGGTGTAGAGCCGGCCGAAGCTGGCCCTTGCTTCCGCGGGATTGCATAACACGAGACACCTTAGCTTGATACGACGCTAAGAAGCCCCTCACAAGAACGTGATGGCCTTGTGTCGCGCTACGGTTTCGGTTGGGAAAAAGATGCCCGATTCAGAGGCTGCGTAGTTCAGATTGCCCTTTATTAATTCCTTGCCCACTGGGCTTAACCATCCGGAGCAACTGGCCCGTCGCTCCCGATCGAAAGGAACGACGTGAGTATAGCACGGCATGTCATGCCGGTGAATGGTTTGTCGAGATAATCGCACATCATGGTCCTTTTCGCCGCGCATGTGGCTCAGTATGCGTAGCAAACAAGAGCTATGAGGTTCCACCCGGTAGAGTTTAGTTGGAAGACCAACCGTCGAGTTTTCATTTGCAAGGTACGCGACGATTGGTGCATTCCCTATGTTGGAAACGCCCTGGTAGTTCAGAAAAGATTTTCCGATTACAGAAACTTTAAGGATTACTCGCCACGCGGACGATATGCATGTCGATTGGACGCGCATCCGCGCAGCCATAAATCAAAGCATGGACAAAATAGGTAGTTTCGCAAAGGAAGGCAAAATGGCAAGACACATTCTGGCAACTGCCACGGTTCTCATCGCGGCAATCCTTGTTCCTTGCCTCGCCCACGCCCAGAATCAACGCGGCTATTGGGACCGAGGCCAGTGGATCGGTTACATGCCGCCTCATCTGAAGTACGCCAACGCTGCAGGCCAGCAGCCGGACGCGACTGCTGCGAGCCAGCAAGCGGATGACACTGCGGACGTCGAATCGCTCCCGCCGACCGCCGACCGCGCTGGGGCGAACCCGACCGCGCGAAATCATCAACTCAAAGAGCCGACGAGCCAGGCCTCCGCGGTCCGGCCGGTCCAGTATACCCGTGCCGTCCAACCGACACGAAACCGAAACCCGCGCAGTTCCATGTACGCCGCGCGGCGTCCGGCGGTCCGTGGGGGAGTGGCGAGAGCGTCGAACGAAGTGATGGAGCCGATCCCGATGGGCGAGCCGGTCCAGGTGGCCGGTCCCGAGGTCGAGCAGCCCGGCATGGCCGCGCCCGGCTGCGGTTGTGGCGGAGCAGGTTGCTCCGAATGTTGCGGACCGGAGATGTGCGATTCGTGCGGGTGCGATCCGTGCGGCTGCGGGCCGTGCGACGGGTATGAATGCGGCTTGGGGGCCGTGTGCCGGCCGCGGTGGCTGTGGGGTCGCGCGGAATACCTGGGCTGGTGGACCTCGGGCATGCATCTGCCGGCGCTGGTGACGACGAGCACCACGGGCCTTCCCACGCTGGACAACGCGAACACGTCCGTTCTGTTGGGCGACGGCGAGGTGAACAGCGAGGGACGCTCCGGCGGCCGGTTTGCCCTGGGGATGTGGCTCGACCCATGCGCGACCCGGGGCGTTGAATTCACCTATTTCCGTCTGGCCACGGAGCGGGCCAGCTTCTACGCCGACGACGAACAATACACGCGGCTCGGGCGGCCGTTCTTCAATATCGATGAGGGGGTTGCCGACGCGCATCTGATTTCCTATCCGGACACGGCCGCGGGCTGGGTCGCCGCGGAGATCGAGACCCAATTCCAGGGCGCCGAAGTGCTCTATCGTCGCGCCACGAAGCGGTGCCCCGCTTCGCAGGTCGATTTTCTCATCGGCTGGCGCTGGCTTCAGTTGAAGGACAATCTGTTCATCAACGAACAGATCGTCGACGGCGAAGGAACGCTGAGCCTGTACGACCGGTTTGACACGAAGAACAACTTCAACGGCATCGAATTCGGCTTTGACTGGACTCGCCCGCTGTCGTGCTACTGGACGTTTGAGGCGGTTGGAAAACTGGCCCTCGGCAGCACCCATTCCGTCATTACGACCGACGGCTCGCAATCCGGGGCGATAGACCAAGGTCTGTTGGCGCTCGACTCGAATTCGGGCGTCCACAAGCGGGCCAGTTTATCGTCGGTCGCGGAAATCGGCCTGTCCCTGAAGCGGCGATTCTGCTGCGGCCTGGAGGCCACCTTCGGCTACACGTTTGTCTATTGGAGCGACGTGATGCGGGCCGGCGATCAGGTGGATCTGGATCTCGACCTGCGACAGGTTCCGACCGGCACGGCCACGCATCCGGGCGTTCCGATGGACTCGACCGATTTCTGGGCCCAAGGTCTCCACTTCGGGCTGGAGTATCCCTTCTAAGAAAACACGGCGGGCGGGGCGATCGCGGGAAGCGGCAAAGGTCGCCTTTCGCTCCGCGAAAGTAGCGATACTTTCGCGGAGCGAAAGGCGACAATAGCTGCCCCTGAACAGTTACCCCAGGCGTTTGCGAGGACGCTTCCCGCGATCGCCCCGCCCAGTTTGCCGCACTGGTTTCCGTCAAGGGCCTCGCCATTTCGGACCCAACCACGTATCATTGACGGTATGTTGTGAACATGCCGCTCGTGGGAAGAAGCCTCGTCATGCCGAAAATGTTCCGAATCTCGTTCGTCCTTGCGATCGTACTGGCCTGCGCCGCCGCGTCCGAGGCCCTTGCCCAAAAATGGGCCGTGGACATGTTCTCGACCACGAGCCACGATTTCGGCACCCTGGCCCGGGGAGCCAGGGCTGAATTCGCTTTCACCTTCAAGAACATCTACAATGAAGACGCTCGCATCGAACGAGTGCAAACAACCTGCGGCTGCGCGGGCATTAAGTACCCGACCGAAATCATCAAAACCTACCAGACGGGCCAGATTGTGATCACCGTCGATACGCGAGGTTTCCTGGGGCGCAAGGATCCCGTGCTGACGGTTATTTTTGACAAACCGTTTCCGGCCACCGTGACGCTTTCGACGCACTGCTACATCCGCAAGGACGTCGTGTTTCAGCCGGGCGAGGTCCAGTTCGGCTCGATCCAACAAGGCCAAGGCGCGCGGCGCAAGACCACGGTGAGCTACGCCGGCCGCGACGATTGGGCCATCACGGCGGTCGAAAGCCCCAGTCCCTTCATCCAGACCGAACTGACCGAGGTGCAACGAGGATTGGGCCGGGTGACCTATGATCTCTGGGCCGAGTTGAAACCCGACGCGCCGCCGGGGTATCTCACGGGCCAACTCCTTCTGCGCACCAACGATCCGAATCCCCAGACCGCGCAAGTGCCGCTGGCCGTCGAGGGCGTGGTTGAATCCGAGTTGACCGTGCGTCCGACTTCTTTGACGTTTCTGGCCGCGAGCGGCGGAGAGCCGATGAATCGCAGCGTCGTCGTCCAAGCGTCGCGTCCGTTTCGCGTGACCGAGATCCGTTGCGACGACTCGCGATTCAGTTGGGAGTTGCCCACGGAGGAGAAGAAACTCCACGTGATTCCGATTCACTTCACGCCAGGCGGCGAGCCGGGCAAAACGAGCACGCGGCTTCAAATCCACGGCGATTTGGGCGGCGGACGCTATGTGGCCGTCACCCTCTTCGCCGAAGTGACCGCGGCGACCGTCGAGGAATAGCGGCTTACGGCCGCTCGACCAGGAACGTCCGCAGATAGGTCGCCAGATTCGTGTCAGTGTCGATCAACGCCAACTTGTGGCGAATCCGCTCACGCTGACGCGCCACGGTGGCGGGCGAGACCTTGCGCGTCTTGGCGATTTCCTTCGTCGTCAGACCGTCGCGGATCATCTGGCAGATGCGGATCTCGACCGCGGTCAGGCTCATGAACGCCCGCGATAGGGTGTCCGCGAACGGCGAAGTGATTTCCCGCAGATTGTCGGTCAGGAGTGAAACATATCGCTTCTTGTCGTCCGGCAGTTCCTGGTCCAGCGCGCGCAACAGGGGCATAAGCACCTTATCGACGTTGGTCACGATGGCTTCTTGCGACGCCTGCTTTTCGGCGGTGGCCCGTTCCAGGGCCGCGTGCAGGGCCGCGTTCGACTGTTGCAGCGCGGCGCGTTCGATCTGCAGCTCCTTGATCGTGGACTGGAGCTTCTTGTCCACTTGGTGCCGCTCGACCAACCGTGCCACGCGCGAGGCCACGACCTCCAATAAGCCTCGCTCTTCCTTGAGGAAGGGGCCCTCGTCGTGGTCCGGCATCCGGCTGACGTAGTAGACCTCGATCGCTCCTCGCCGCTGGCCGAGCACGCAAAGGTCGGCCGCTTGCCGCCAGTTCGACGCGCGAAACGCGGGCGAGCGGTATTCCTGATCGTCGAGCACGACCCGCGCGCGGCAGGCATCGGGAAATTGCCACGCCGCCGGCAGCAGTCGGGCAACTTCGGTCAACACAGGGGACAACTCGCCCTGCGACTGAGCGATGGCCTGCTCGATGGCGGCCAGACAACTCAACGCCTTGACGCGGTCCCGAGGGGCCGATTCGACCGCCCTACCGCTGGAACCGTGCTGAGCGATGGGGATATGCTCGACGAGGTGGCCTGACCAGGAGGTCTGACTGTTGGGGTGGCCTAGTGCCGTGCGATTTTCGGACATGGCAGCCTCTTACATACAATTTTGTTCACCAACGGTGTACGTCAGAGGTGTTATAGGTCTATATCGGCGTCGCAGTGCGAAAACAATGACATCTTATGGGCATATGTCGCATGGTAGTGTGGTTTAGTCACCCATGTTCAGCCTTGGCACGCATGGCAAAGCATATCTGGATACCAAATATGCCGCAATAGCGGCGTTCTGAAAGAAAATTGCCCGCGCATGGCGACTGTGGGATGGGGTAAATACCCCAAAAGCATGGGCTGTGGTTGACTCATAGGCATTCCGTGGTCGCCGGCCGAAAACCGGAGTCATCGGACGGCCCGCGC
>DATECS010000416.1:0-9717 GCA_035286785.1 Thermoguttaceae bacterium
CCGTCAGCCGGTTGCGGCCGGACCCCTCCGGAGAACTGAGCGAGATGTAGATGTAGGGTGGGCATCGCCCACCAAAGCACGACATCTTGTGGTGGGCGATGCCCACCCTACAAAAATTCACAATCTCTGAGCTTGTCGGGCGGCGGGCTCGGTGATAACAGTAGGGAACCATGACAACCCCTCCTGAATCCACGACGTCGATGGAGTGCCGGACCGAAGACGGTTGGCGATGGCACGTTGTGCGGCCGTGGGAATCCGTGCTGTTGACATCTGCCGGGATGCGTCTGGACAAATGGCTCGCCAATGGCCAGGCACGGTGCGTCAAGAGTCGCGCGGGTCGCGCGACGTATCTGGTTCACCTGGCCGATCGCGACGTGTACGTGAAACGCCACGGACCCGGCGGGTTGGGACAAGCCTTGGCCGATTGGTTCCGCGGCAGCGCGGCGCGGCGCGAGTGGAACCGCACGCTCGAGGCCCAGCGGCGCGGCGTACCGACGGCGCGGCCGATTGCCTTTGGTGAGCAAACTTGCCACGGTCAGGTTCGGGCAAGTTGCCTTGTGACCGAGGCGATCGAAGGGGCCGTGCCGCTGGATCGGTTCGTGAGGGATCGGATCGAGACGCTTTCGCCGGGGCCTCGACAAGAACTGCGTCGACGACTGCTCCACCGCGTGGCCCGATTTGTCGCGCGGTTGCACCAGGCCGGAGTGCGGCACGGCGATTTTCACGCGGGCAATCTTCTGGTGGTGGGCCACGAACTCGAGGACGACCGGCGGCCGGCCGTCTATCTGATCGACCTGGCCGACGCGCGGTTCTCGGGTCCGTTGGAGTGGCCGGCCGTCCGGGCGAGCCTGATTGTGCTGCACGCCGAGTGGTTCGATCGGCTGACGGTGGCCGAGCGGTGGCGATTTCTGCGGACCTATCTGGCGCATCGGCCTGCGTTGCACGCGCCGCCGCGCGACGCGAGGGTCGACCAGCTCGATCGGGGCGCGAGGGCCCATTCGCGGCGGATCGATCGGCGCCGGGACCGTCGGGCGTTGGCGGCGAATCGCGATTTTGTCGTCGCGCGGCGGCCCGGCCGACGGTTGCACGCCGTGGCCGAGTTGCCGGAAGCGGTTCGTGAGCAATTTCTGAGGCAACCGGCGAGCTTGGTGCTGGGGGCGTTGGATCGGCCGGTGAAAATAAGCCATACGACGTTGATGGTTTGCGCCCCGTGGCCGCTGGGCGACGAGGAAATCGCGATTCGCGTCGGGTTGAAGCGATGCAGGCCGCGGACCGCGTGGAAGGCGCTGGTCGATCGGTTTCGACGGTCGCGGGCGCTGCGCGGTTGGTGCTTGGGCCACGCGCTCGTGGCCCGGCGGATCGACACCGCGCGGCCGCTGGCCGTTTGCGACGCGCGGCGCGAGGATCGGCCGAATCCCTGGGCGTGGTGGCCGCGATGGCTTCCCTCGCGCGAGAGTTATCTGGCAACCGAGTGGATCGACGGGACGGAAAATCTGCACCTTTGGGCATGGCGGCTGGCCAAGCGTCCGCCGGAAGAACGGCTGCGCTGGGCGCGGCGGTGCGCGGAGAGCCTGGGCCGATTGCTTGGGCGGATGCACGCGAGGCGCGTGTCGCACCGCGATTTGAAGGCGAGTAATCTTTTGGTAAAGGTTGTCGGAAAAGACGTTCGGACCTGGTTGATCGACACGGATGGGGCGCGGATCCAACGGCGGCTGTCGGCCCGGCGGCGCGCGGCCGACCTGGCCCGGCTGGCCACGAGCGTGGAGGCCCATCCGTGGGTGACACGGAGCGTGCGTTACCGATTTTTGCGGGAATACGCCCGGCAATTTTCGCGCGGCGAGGTGAACGAGAAGTCGATTTGGCGAAGCGTTGCGCGGCGAGCCAAACGGCTGGTCTCGCGCAAAAAACGCGAAGGCAAGCCGGTGCTTTAGCGGATAACCGGCGAGGTCCACGTACTCCTCACGCTCCGCGTGAGGCTTGAAATCACGATTCCCTAGTGCCATCACGCGGAGCGTGATGAGTACGGAATGCCTGACACAAACCAATAGTCAGACCACTACGGCTATTGGGCGGTCTCGACGGGAACCTGTTCCAGGACGCATTCGACGCACTGGCCGTCGTGGCGATAGACGGTGTCGCGGCCGTGGGCTTTGGCCTCGTAAAGAGCCGCGTCGGCGCGGGCAATGATCGACTGAACCGAGTCGCCGTCGAGGGCCTGGGTCACTCCGCCGCTGAGGGTGACGGGCAGTCTCTCCTGGATGGCCTCGCGCACGCGGTTGCCGAAGAAGCTGGCGCCTTCGAGGTCCGTTTCGGGCATGACCACGACGAACTCCTCGCCGCCGTAACGGACGACGGTGTCGGTTTCGCGGGCGTTCTCCTCGATCACTTGGGCGACGTCCTGCAGGATGCGATCCCCCACGAGATGCCCGTCCCGATCGTTGACCCGTTTGAAATGATCGATGTCGAACATGGCCAGGGTGAAATGGGTCTGGTAACGGGCTTTCAGGGCGAGTTGGCCGCTGAGCGTGTCGTCCAACGCCCGGCGATTGCTCACGCCGGTCAAGGGGTCGGTCCGCGAGTCGGTGAACGCCATGAGCCGGTCGGTCTGCTGGCGGATTTGGTCATAGGCGTGGGCGATTTGGCCGGCGAACTGAATGGTGGGCTGAAGGATTTCCTCGGCCTCGCGGAACAGATCGCGCATGGCCGCGTCGTTATTGGTTTCGTCGAGCCGATTCACACGTTGTTTGAAGCGGCTCAACGTCGCCCGATGCTTCGTCACGTGTTTGCGGATCAATTCGGAGATGTTTTCCAATTCGCGCGCGACGGCCTGGGCACGTCGCAGTTCGCGTCGGGACCGGACGGTGGCCGAACCGAACGCAACGGACTGACGGCGGCCGTAGAAATAGGCGATGGTGGCGACCAACAACAGTGCCACGGGTGTCGAGATCTCGGGAAACCAGTTGAAGGATTCAAGCCAATGCACGGGACAGCCTCACTCAATGCCATGACGGAGGACAGAGGGGGTCGGGATTTTTGAAAACACACAGCCCGTCGATCACGCGATCAGTACCCCTCGCAAACGACGAACGATGATCGCGGATCCACGGATGAAGAAGTATAGGGTACGTTTTCCCTACTTGACGGCGTCTTTGCACAACAACCGAAGTTGGCGAAAATCGGCCCTTGTCGCCTGGCCACCACCCGGAGGGGTTAATAGCTGGAACGTGAGCCGAAGCCTCGTAGGCAGACAAGCCCGACGCCGAGGGCCAAGGCGACCAGAAGAAGGTACTCGTCGGGCCCCATGTGTTGGACGAATCGCATTAAGTCCTTGTACAGATGCCACATCGGTGAATTCCTCAAACGCGTCCGACTGTTCCCTTGCCTGTCGAACAGTCGGCCGCTGGATCGGGGCGGACACGGCGAGAGCGGACCGGCGGCCGATGACCGGCACATTCGATTCGTCGGCCCGGCCGGGCATCCCGCTCTCGCAACGGTTGGCCCCCTAGTACAAACTTAGTTCAGAAATCGGCCCGGGCGGGAATCCAGGGGGCCTGGGAGGGGTTTGTGGCCCGTTTAGAACCGACTTTTCGGCCCGATGGATTTCCTAAACAGCCCGCAAGACTCGCAGATCCATCACGGCCGGTCTCGCGGGAGAGACCATTCGAGGGGAGAGAAAGGCTGTTTATTCTTTTATCCTTTTATCCTCGGATCGGTGTGATGTCCCCCTCTCCCTCTGGGAGGGAGGGAGGGAGGGAGGGAGGAGGCGGCTTCGCCAAAGTGTTAGACAGTGTTAGACCGCGAGACCTTGCGGTCCTTCGATCCGGTCGAGCGCCCGCGGACCAAAACCAATCCGGCTAGTCGCTTGCGAGCGGAAAGCGACAAGGTATAATAGACCGTTTCCCTCGAGGGGACGTAGCTCAATTGGTTAGAGTACCGGACTGTCGATCCGGTGGTTGCGGGTTCGATTCCCGTCGTCCTCGCTTTGACGTAAGTCGCGCTGAATCCAAGTTTTAGGATACCTGTCGGCGGTCGGCAGTGCAGCCCGTTTCTTCCCGAGAAAACCGGTAGACTACCGGATTTCGGGGAAAGGAAGGTTGCCATGTCGAACGCCGTTTCTGTTGGTCGGATTCCCAAGTACCGCCGCCACAAGCCCACCGGGCAGGCCGCACTCACCCGCGCGTTGTGCTCGCCTGATCGGCGAACGTCCGGGCGTGGGGCGGCGGCACCTTGCTTGCCTCGCTCCAGAACGTGGCCAACTTGTGGAACTCGTCGAACATGATCCGCCGAGGCGTCTCCGGCGCCACGGCGAGCGCCGGCATCTTATGCGATCTACGGCGGCTTTCCCGAGGTTGCTCCTACGCAGCATGCGGTCGCCGTGCAAACGGCAGGCACACCAAACCGAGCAACAGCATCATCCCCGATGGCTCCGGCACGGATAGCGATTCGCCGGCGCCGGTGTGGCTGCCCCAGTTGGCGGCCAGAATCGAGGCGTCCAGCGCGTTTACCTCGCCGTCGCGGTTGAAATCACCGTCGGCCCAGGTGGCCCAATCCGACTGCATCCAGTGAGCCGAGATGATCGCCGCATCCTCGTGGTCGACGTCGCCGTCGCCGTTGGCGTCGCCGGGCCCTGGCGCTCCGATGGGAGAGTAGGCCAATTCGGGCGTGGCGAAGTCGCCTTCCATGTACTCGGGCAATTTCCAGACGCCCGTGCCGAGGCGGTCCGTGAAGTAGAGTCGCGACTCGGACTCGGCATATGCGTTGCCATCGGCCCAGAAGGAATAGAAATCGTCGTTGGCGTTTCTCGGTTGCCGGGCGTAGGTGTGGTTGTAGTCGCTGTCGTAGGTCAGTTCGCGGATCTTTTGCCACGAGGTTCCTTCGTCGTGACTTACCCACATCTCCATTTCGCCGCCGGTGCAACCCGGTTGCGGGCCAGCGTCGGTTGGGGCGATGATTCGCCAAGTGCCGTCGTCCTCGACATAGAGCGGACCGTAGTCATAGTTATGGTCGGTGGTGAAGACGTCTTTGATGGCCCAGGTGGAGCCGGTCCAGTGGGCCGTATGGAACATGCGCGGATCGCCCGCGGGGCCAGGCAAGTAGTAGTCCGTGGTCAGGTAGAAGATGATGGGATTGCCGCCGGCGTCATACTCAATATTTTTGAGATAGACGAGCAGATTCTCGGACGCGTAATCATGCACCAGCGCGGCGTTGGCGGCGGTCGTCACCGGCGTGGAGAGCAAGGCGCCGCCGGCGGTGGTCCACGTGGCGCCCAGATTCGTTGTCTGCATGTAATAGAGATTGGTGCGCGCGTTGCCGTCGCCGTTCTCGTGCCAGTTGAAGGCGGTGCTTATCTTTTGGCCATGAGCGTTGCTGATCTGGTATTGGCCGCCGGATATTTGAGCAAGTCTTGGGCGAGTCTCCCAGTTGTAATTCCAGTGAATGCCATCGCTGCTGGTATTGTAGCAGAGGACACGTTCGTCCACGCTATATTCAGGCGTGTCCACGTAGAGCGTGTGGAGCAACAGGAATCCCTGGCCTGGAATGTAGAAAGGTTGGGCGTAGGAGAAGTTGTTGTCATAGCCCGCCGGGAGCGTGGCGACGGTCTCGAAGCGGTTGATCTCATAGGGTTGCACACTTCGGCTGATATAGGACGGGCGATTAACGGAGTGCGCGCTGGAGAAGACGTAGATATAGCCTTCCTTGTCCATAATGAGGCTAGGATTGTCGTGGGCGTCGGTGGTGCCTTTGTCGAGCAGGATTCTGGGACGAGCCACCTGGCCGGTGGCGTGGTCGTAGTACGAAATCATGTGGTAAATCGTGCTGTTGGAGGCGTTGGTTCCGCCGTAGACGAAAAACGTTTTATTCGCTTCCGCCGAGTAGAAGGAGTGGGGATTGATTTGTTGGGGATAGGTGGCGAAGCCGCCGGAGTACTTATAGTAATAGGGCGCTCCGAGGCTCGTGATGGAGTACCAGATTCCGCGAAAACCGTCGGCGGTGGGCAGTTCGGGCGGCTCGGTGGCGCCGTTGTCCGGAATCAGGATGCTATCGAGGGAGAAGTCGCGGTTCTCAGCCGATTGATTGCCTTTGCCGCCGAAATGGAGCATGCGGCCGACTTGCGCGATGTCGGTGCGGAACCCGAGCCCGTTGATCGTGCTCGTGGTTGTTCCGTTCGTGACCGAAGCGTTGTACAGTTTGTTATCCGGATCCACGGAAATGGTGAACGTATAGGTGGCGCCGGAGGTAATGGTCATGCCCGTGTTGACAAGACTATATTGGTCGAACGCGCCGCCGTCCTGGGAGCCGTTGTAGAAGGCCCATTTCTTGGCTAGGGCCGATCCATAGTTTGCGCCGAAGGCGTAGATGGACCAAGTATTGTCAGCGCTGGTTCCACTGGTCAACGTAGGGTTGTCATAAAAGTAAAAACGGTCGTTACTGGTGGTGAAACTTCCCAGGGTATCGTCAATGCGAACTTGGAACTGAATCGTGTGAGACAGCGCCGCGCTGAAGTCGCCGTAGTAGTCGTTATACGTCCTTGCGACGCAGCCTTGGCCGGTGTAAGAATCGCTCACGCCGGAGTCCATGTTGATCGAGACGTCGAGATAGTTGCCGCCTCCGGAAAGAGGGCTGGTCGCGGACACCATGGTCGAGGCCATGCTGGCCCGCGTCGTATTGGTTTGCCATGTGTCCAGCCAGCCGTCGCCCACCATGCCTTGATAGCCGTCGACGACGCCGGTTGAATTGCCGCCGTTGAAGTTGGTCACGATAGCGGCGCGGACTGGGAGCGTTGTCAACGCACTGGCAAGGAGAATCATCCACAACGTAGTTAATAAGGCACGCATTTTCGACGTTCTCCAGAGAGGTTCGCTCCCCTTGCCCCACTGTGTTCATTATAAATCGGAGTGAGAAAAAGATTCACCTATATTGATGCAAAGGTCAACCGATTTTCCGTGCGCGCGGGGCGAGGATGCGAATCCTCGTCGGATCACTTGTAAATTTCTTCCCGCTGATCGGTGACGAAAGTCTTCGCGTGTGGCGAGGGCACTTTCTTCGAGTCGCTCCAAAACGTGGCCAACTTTGTGAACTCGTCGAACATGACCCGCGGCATCTCCGGGGCCACGCTCAATGCCGGCCAATCGCCGTAGTCGAAGGCGATCATGCCGCCGTCCGGCATGCTCCAGTGGTTGACCAAGAGTCGGGCTTCCTCGCGGATATCGTTCTCGCGTCCCGCGGGCATGGTCGATTGGATATCGACCGTGGCCAAAAAACACACGCGGCCGCGGTACTGCTGGCCAAACTCGACAAGACCGTAGCTGCGCGATTGCTGCATATTCAGCACGTCGACGCCCAGGTCGAGAAACGTGGGCACGAAGTCGTTGATCCGCCCGCAACTGTGCAGGATCACGTGCCAACCGCGGTCGTGAATGGCTTTGAAGATCTTTGCGTAACGCGGCACGAAGAACTCATTGAGGATCTTTTGACTGACAAAGGTTCGCTCCTGCGTTCCCCAGTCGTCCGTCACGAACATGCCGTCGATCCGATCGCCGAACCGCCGATGCAGTTCCTCGCACTGGGCGATTTTGAAATCGACGATCATGTCCAGCAGCCGGTTGACCCGCTCCGGCTCGAAGTAAAAGTCCTCCATCGTGTTGGCGAAGCCGCGGAGCTTGTGCTGACGCGAAAACAACAGGCTGTGGGCGGTGATCGCCACGTAGCGATCGCCGGCCGCGTCGATCATCGGGCCGAGCCGATCGTAATAGAACGGGTTGCGCGGATCGGGCGCCTGGTAACGGTCCAGCGACGACCAGTCGGCCAACGGAAACTCCGTGACCTGGCCGATCGTCTTATGTTCCGTGGAATTCCAGCCGCAACCCCAATCGTCGGCCGCGTTCGGATTGTCGAAAAACCAGCCTGCCTCTTGGCGGTCCATCTCCCAAATATTATGCACGTCGTCCGGGAAGTCTGCCATCTTGTGGTTCCAGTGCTGCCAGAACGGCAGGCGTGGCGGCCTGTCGAACTCGATCGCGCGGCGAACTATTTCACGTGGTTCCATCATTCCAGGAATGCCTATTCTCGCAGATTGCCTCTTACGTCCTCTGAATTTGTTCCTTTCAATCGTTCACCAGGCGATTTCCGGTTTGGCGGTTTCATCTTTCATCTTGACGGGAAGCCGCCATACGTGGTCGCCGTCGCGATTGGTGAAGTACAGCCGCGACTCGGACGGTTTTCGGCCGTGTCCATCGGCCCAAAAAGCGTAAAAGTCGGGATGGGCGTTCACCGGACGGCGGCAATACGTGTGGTTGAATTTGCTGCCATGCGTCAATTGCTTGACCTTGGTCCACAACTTGCCCTGATCACGGCTGATCCACATTACCACCTCGCCGCCCGGATTGTACGGTTGGGGGCCTGCCTCGCTCGGGGCGATGAACCGCCAGAGGTCATCTTTTTCAATATAGATCGAGCCGGTGTCGTAGTTGTTGTCCGCGTGGATCGAACCTTGGATGTCCCAATTCTCGCCGGTCCAGCGAGCCGTCTGCCAGATTCGCGGGTCGTTCACCGGTCCGGACTTCGCGCCGCGGCTGGTCAGGTACAGCAAGAGGGGACGTCCCTGGGAGTCATAATTGAGGTCCATCACGTAAACCAAACGTTTTTCGGCCTGGTAGTCATGCACCAGCGCGGGATTACTCTTCGACGTCAAGGGCGTTTCGAGCGGCGTGCCGTCGACGGTGGTCCACGTCTTGCCGCCGTCGCTGGTTTCCATGTAGTAAAGATTGGTGCGCCAGTCGGCCCCTTGCGGCCTTGGGTGGAAGTTGAAGCAGGTTCCCACTTTCTCCCCGAAGTGTTCGCTCACCTGGTACTGGCCCATCTCAATGGTCGCGAAGGGCTTCGGTATCGTCCACGTTCGGCCGTCCGGACTCGACGATACGAAGAGCATGCGCTCGACCGCGTCCGTATATCGGGTCATCAGGAAGCAGAACCCCTTTTCGAGGAGGTAGTGCGGTTGCGGATATGAATAATTCATTCCGTGACGCTTCGTCGCGAAGGCATTCACATTCACCTGATCGAACTCGTCGATGTCGTAGGGCTTCTTGCCGACCCAAATGTACGACGGCCGTTGCGTTCCGTGCGAACCCGAGAAGATCCAGAGGTGGCCCGTGTTATCCATCGAGATGACCGGATTGTCGTGGGCGTCCCTCGTCTTCTTGTCCATGAGAATCCGAGGCCGTGGGACCATGCCCGTCTTGTGGTCGTAGTAGGAAACCATGTGCAGAAGCGTGTTCGTTTTACGCGCGGTTCCGCCATAACAGAAGAACGTCTTGTCCGCTTCTTTTGAGTAGAAAGCAAGCGGCCTGTGGTGAGCGCAATAAGTTCCCAAGCCGCCGCTGTACTTGTAGCGATACTCATCCCTCTGGGGGCCGACCATGTACCAGATCCCGCGATAGCCGTCGGCCTTTGGCAGTTCGCCGGCCGATGCGCGAGCGCACGCGAGACACAGAATGACCAGACACGCGGCGCGATGGATGGAGCTGATCGTGAACATGGCAACTTCTCCCGACGGGGCATCAAAAGGCGGTAGGCGGGATGAATGGGCGAGAATCGCTCGTCACGGCGGGAATTCGTGCGAGCCAATGGCCGCCCAACGCATGGTCCCCTTATCAGGAATTGGTCCTCGAAATCAACGGAGTATTGCGCTGACGACGTTGCCACGCATTACCCGCACAA
>DATECS010000417.1:0-4428 GCA_035286785.1 Thermoguttaceae bacterium
TGGCGTGGCTTGGTTGCCGGGCGGTGACGGCCAACGAGGAATCGGCCTGGAACGCGGCGATTGCCGAGCCGACGAACGACGTTTTTTTGTTGGACGCGGATTCGCTGGGCGGCGGCGGACCGGAGTTGGTGCGGAAAATCCACGCGACGGGCCGGGCGGCGAAGATTATCGTGACGGCCGCGACCGATTATCGCTGGGAAGCGGCCTATCGGGACGAGGGTATTTTTTATTATGCCGTGGCGCCGTTCGCGGACGGCGAAATCGGCGAGGTGCTGAGGGCGGTTTTTGTTCGGCCGCAACGGCCCGGGCGATCCGGTCGGCGTCGGTCGGGCAAATCGCTTCACGCGATTCGGGTGACCAATCGCGGCGGGCGCAAGACGCAATTGCTGGCCGGGCCGGGCCTGCTGTCGAGCCACGAAGGGCTCGGCTCGCGGATCGTCGAGAAGCTGATGGAGCAGTACGTGCCGGTGGAAACGGATCTGGGCGAGACGGAAGTGACGCCGGACGTTGTGCTGGACGCCGCGCGATTGTACGATCGCGTGATGGTGCTTACGGCGCGCGACATGGGCCGGCTGCCTGGGTCGTTGGTGCGCGACGCGGAGGTGGAATACGTTTCGGCGGCGAGGGAAAACGCGAGCCGGACGACGACGTTGGTCGTGCAGCCGGATCGGGAGGGCGGGTTGACGGGGTTGGACGAGCGGACAGTGGAGGCGTTGGCGGGACACGTGGCGGGGGAGATGTTGGAGAGGGATTAGGGATTAGGGATTAGGGATTAGATTACCGAGGCAAAAGTTTTTGGGTTTTGTAATCTTGTAGTTTTGCGGGACGCGCGGGTGCGTGGCCTGATGGACGTTTACATTGGAGTAGATTCATGGCTCATTCTTCGACGGCGAAACGAGACGACTCGTTTTTGGGCGAAGTGATCGCAGAGACGCCGGGCGGCGAGCGGCTGGTCCACTGCATGCAGTGCGGCAGTTGCGGCGGCTCGTGTCCGAACAGCGCCGACATGGACCGCACGCCGCGGACGCTTTTGGCGATGATCGCGGCCGGTCAGCGGGAGGAGGTTCTTTCGTCCAACACGATGTGGTGCTGCGTGTCGTGCTACGCCTGCACGACGCGATGTCCGCAGAAAATTCCGATCACCGACATCATGTACGCCCTGAAGCGTATTTCGCTTCGCGAGGGGAAGGCCACGACGACCGACGCGCCGGCGCTGGCCCGAACGTTTACGGGCCTTTTGGATCGGTACGGGCGGAGCTTCGAGTTGGGGCTGGCCAGCCGGTATTACCTGTTCAACAAGCCGTTGAGCATGTTGAAGATGGGGCCGTTGGGCCTGCGGATGTTCACGCGGGGTCGGATGTCGCTGCGGCCGACGAAGATTCGCCAGATTGATCAGCTTCAAGCCATTATCGCGAAAGCCAGAGAGTTAGGAGGTGAAGCGTGAAATACGCATATTATCCCGGATGTTCGTTGGAATGCAATGCGTTGGCCTATGACGTTTCGGTGCGTCACGTGGCCGACGTGCTGGGCCTGACGCTGGCCGAGATTGACGATTGGAACTGCTGCGGAGCGACCGAGTATTTCAGCCAGGACGAGCTGACCGCCGCGGCGGTCATCGCACGGAACCTGGCGCTGGTCGAGCCAGGCGTGAATCAAGTCGTGGCGCCCTGCGCGGCGTGCTACTGCAACCTGATCAAAGTCGATCACCTGATGGCGGACAATCCGGCCATGGGCGAGAAGATCAACCAGGCGCTGGCGGCGGGCAAGCTGCACTACAAGCCGGGCAGCGTGCGCGTGCGGCACATGCTCGACGTCATCTACGAGGACGTCGGCGAGGCGGCCGTCCGCGAGAAGGTCGTGCAGCCGTTGACCGGGCTGAAGATCGCGCCTTACTACGGGTGCCAGGTGGTCCGCCCATTGACCGGCGGGGACGATACGGAGCATCCGACGCGGATGGACAAGATTTTTACGTGGCTGGGGGCCGAGGTGGTCAACTACCCGGTGAAGACCCATTGCTGCGGCGGCCACATGACGCAGATCAGCGAGCCGCAAGCGTTCGAGATGATTCGGCGAATCCTGCAGAGCGCGACGAGCAACGGGGCGGACATGATTCTGTGCGCCTGCCCGATGTGCCAGTTGAACCTCGACGCTTACCAGGACCGGGTGGCGGCGGAATTCAAGACGCCGTTGCGGATGCCGGTGCTGTACTTCACGCAAATGTTGGGGCTTGCCTTGGGCGTTGACGCGGAAAAACTCGGTTTCGGCAAGGAAATCGTTTCAGCCGAATCGGTCGTCCAAAGCAAGCTGCGGCCCGCCACTCTTGAAAATACGCGATCCTAATCGGAGGATATCATGCCGGAAAAAATTGGAATTTACGTCTGCCATTGCGGCAGCAACATCGCCGGGACGGTGGACGTCGAGGACGTTGCCAAGTGGGCGGGCGAAAATCTTAAAGACGTGGCGGTGGCCGTTGACTACCGGTTCATGTGCTCCTCGCTCGGTCAGCAGATGATCGAGGGGGACATCAAGACGAAGGGCCTTACGCGGGTCATCGTCGCCGCGTGTTCGCCGAGCCTGCACGAAAAGACGTTTCGCCGGGCGTGCAAGAACGCGGGGCTGAATCCCTATCTGTTCCAGATGGTCAACCTGCGCGAGCACGTCGCGTGGGTCCATCGCGACAAGGTGGCCGCGACGTTGAAGGCCAAGTCGTTGGTGGCGGCCGGGGCGGCGCGCGTCGCCTTGCAGCAGCCGCTGGAGCCGACTTACGTGCCGGTGAATCGGGCCACGCTGGTGGTGGGCGGCGGCATCGCCGGATTGCAGGCCACGCTCGAACTGGCCGACGCGGGATATCCGGTGTATCTGGTCGAGCGCGAGCCGAGCATCGGCGGGCACATGGCCCAGTTGGACAAGACGTTTCCGACGTTGGACTGTTCGGCGTGCATTTTGACGCCGAAGATGTCGGAGGCCGCGCAGCACGAGAACGTCACGCTAATGGCCTACACCGAATTGGAGGAAGTGAGCGGCTCGGTGGGCAACTTCCGCGTGAAGCTTCGCCACAAGGCCCGGTACGTCAACGAGAAGGACTGCAACGGTTGCGGCGTCTGCTCGACGAAGTGCCCGACGAAGGTGGTGGATAACGGTTTCGAGGTGGGCATGGGCCAGCGGAAGGCGATTTACACGCCGTTTGCCCAGGCCGTGCCGCGCACGCCGGTGATCGACGCCGACTCGTGCTCGTTCTTCCAGAAGGGCAAGTGCCGGGTGTGCGAGAAAGTTTGCCCGACGAAGGCCATCAACTTCGAGCAGAAGGACGTGATCGAGGAGATCGAGGTGGGCAACATCATTCTGGCCACGGGCTGGCAGATGTTCGACTGCGCGAAGATTCCGCAGTACAGTTACGGCCGGCTGCCGAACGTTTTGACGTCGCTGGAATTCGAGCGGATGGTCAACGCGGCCGGGCCGACCGGAGGGAAGATCGTCATGGCCGACGGCAAGACGGAGCCGAAGTCGGTGGCCATCATCCACTGCGTGGGCAGCCGCGACGTGAAGCACCATCCGTACTGCTCAAACGTCTGCTGCATGGCGGCGTTGAAGTTCGGGCATCTGGTGCTTGAAAAGACAAACGCCGAGGTTTATTCGTTCTATATCGACATCCGCACGCCGAGCAAGGACTACGAGGAGTTCTATCAACGGCTGCTCGAAGAGGGCATGCACTTCGTGCGCGGCAAGGTGGCCGAGGTGAACACGGCCGACCGGCTGCCGGCGGAAAGCGGCAAGCTGATCGTCCAGGCCGAGGACACGTTGTTGGGTCGCCAGCGGCGCGTGCCGGTTGACATGGTCGTCCTGATGGGCGCGATCGAGCCTTCACAGGGCGCGGCCGAGCTGGGACGCAAGTGCAACATCTCGTGCGGCAACACGGGCTGGTTCATCGAACGGCATCCGAAGCTCGACCCGGTCGCCACGACGACCGACGGCGTGTTCGTGGCCGGGGCGTGCCAGGGACCGAAGGACATTCCGGCGTCGGTCGCGCAAGGCGCGGCCGCCGCGGCCCGGGTCCAGGGCATGATCGCCAAGGGCATGGTGACGATCGAGCCGATCACGGCCTCGGTGACGGAGGAGTTCTGCTCGGGTTGCCGGGTGTGCATGGCCCTCTGCCCGTATCACGCGATTGAGTACGACCGCGAGAAGCACGTGAGCCACGTGAACGGGGCCCTGTGCAAGGGCTGTGGGACGTGCGTGGCGGCGTGTCCCTCGGGGGCGATTGTCGGGTCGCATTTCACGAATTCCCAGATCTTCGCGGAGATCAACGGGATTTTGTGGGACGCGGTTCGGAACTAGGAAACAGGAGTCAGGGGACAGGAATCAGTAAATTTGCATCGCCAAGAGGATGGATGCACAATGTATCCGAGCCGCGACCGTAAGGGAGCGGTC